>SDXZ01000067.1 GCA_004210805.1 Acidovorax sp. | reverse complement strand
CATGGCCTACCACCAGGCACGCAAGGCCAAGGACGCCATGGACGACGCCGAGCGCCGCGCCATCGCCGAAGCCGAAGCAGCCGAAATGGAAGCCCAGGGCGAAGCGACCGAAGTCGAAGCTAGCACCTCGACGGCGACCGACGCAGCCGCTGACTAAGCCCTCGGGCCGTCACCGAAAGGCTCCCGTCCTGTCTCGGCAGGCCGGGGCCTTTTTTTATTGCACGCGTTTCGCTCCGTATAGTGAGCCCCTGTTCGTTTATTTCATCCGGCCAGCGCGTGGGTTCCTGCGTGAAGGCAGCTGTGTATGTGGTCATCGCCCCTTTTCTGGATCGTTGTTGCCGTCGCCGTGTTCTGGGCGTTGGGCGCCTACAACCGCTTGATGCGGCTGCGCTCGGCCGTGGTGCAGGCGTTTGGCAGCTTCGACGCGCACATGGTGCGGATGGTGGCGCTGCTCGGCGAGTTTGGCGCTGCGCATCCCGCGCAGGAGAACGCGATTAGCGGGATGGAGCAGGAAATGGCCGCGCTGCAGGGTGCGACCACGCAATTGAGCGCGTCGCTTGCGGTGGCGCGAGCGCGCCCCTTGCGCCCGAACGCGATTGCAGCGCTGGGCGCCGCGCGTGACGTGTTGCACACCTGCTGGCAAAAAGCGGCACCCAAGGCGCACGTCACCACAGTCGACCCTGTGCCGACCGAGGACGCGGCGCTGCAGGCCACCGCGGTGGCCGCGTCTGCCTGGCAAACCCGGTGGGACGAACATGTCCAGCAGAACGATCAGGCCATCCGTGTCTTCAACGACGCGGTGGCGCATTACAACGAGGCCATTGCGCAGTTTCCGGCGAACTTGCTGGCCTGGGTGTTCGGCTTTCGCGCCGCTCGCGCGCTGTAGGCCAGCTTCAAGAAAAGATCCCTATGAATCAGCCACCACGACGCCCAGCGTCTCCCTTGGGCGGCCAACGGCAAGGCACGCTGGGTGCCGAGCGCGCACCGAGCCGCCCGCCCGCCTCGCACGGTGCCAAGCCCCTCGCGGCGTCAGGCCCACAGTCTGTGGCGCTGTGGCAGCAACTGACTGCGGTAGCAGTCGCCCTGCAGGCTATTCGCGGAGGCCAGTCTGGCACGGCAGCGCTCGCGGCGGTCGACTCTCATTTGCGCCCCGGCGTGCAGGCTTTGCTGTTCCAGGTTCTGCGCCAAGCCGGGCGCGCCGAGGCATTGCGCCGCCTGATGGTGTCCCGCACGCCGCCCCCTGCGGCGGACGCCTTGCTGTGCACGGCCCTGGCGCTGTGTTGGAACACGGACGAATCCCCCTACGAGCCCTTCACCCTGGTGAACCAGGCGGTGGAAGCGGCTAAGAACGATGTGGCGACCCGTGCGCAGTCGTCGTTCATCAACGGATGCCTGCGCCGCTTCCTGCGCGAGCGCGACGAGCTGGTCGCCCACACCAATGACGATCCGATGGCCCGGTGGAACCACCCACTGTGGTGGATCAAGCGGCTGCGCAAGGACCACCCCCAGCACTGGGAGCAGATCCTGCGGGCAAACAATGCCCACGCGCCGATGGCGCTGCGAATTAACAAGCAAAAATGCACCCCAGCGCTTTATCTACAAGCACTTAATGCTATCAATTTAGAAGCGAAAGCATCGGGCGATGCCGGCGTGGTGCTGCGCCACCCCGTCCCGGTCCCCGCCTTGCCGGAGTTTGAAAACGGCTGGGTGTCGGTGCAGGACCCCGCCGCCCAGATGGCGGCGCCTTTGTTGCTTAACGGCCTTGATCTCACCCAGCCGCTGCGCGTGCTCGACGCCTGTGCGGCCCCCGGCGGCAAAACCGCGCATCTGCTCGAGATGGCCGGGCAGGGCGCTCCCCTGCAAGTCACGGCGCTGGAGATCGACGCGTCCCGCAGCATCCGCATTGGCGAAACCTTGCAGCGTCTGGGCCTCCAGGCTCAGGTTCTGGTGGCCGATGCCGGCCGCCCCCAGGACTGGTGGCAGCAGCACTGCGGCGGAGCGCTCTTTGACGCCATCCTGCTCGATGCGCCCTGCACCGCCTCCGGCATCGTGCGGCGCCACCCCGATGTGCGGTGGCTGCGCCGCGAAAGCGACATTGAGCAGCTGGCCGCCCTGCAGGCTCGGCTGCTCGCCGCGCTCTGGCCGCTGGTCCGCGCGGGTGGGCGCCTGCTGTATTGCACCTGCTCGGTCTTCCGGGCGGAGGGCGATGCGCAGGTTCAAACGTTTCTTGCGCGCAACACCGACGCGCAGTTGCTGCCGTCGCCCGGCCATTTAATCCCCGGCAACCGGGACAAGGCGGGGCCTCTCCCGGACAATGAACCGCGTGACCACGACGGATTTTTTTACGCACTGTTTCAGAAATCGCCGCAATGAGCCCGCCGAGGCTCGTTGGGTGACCATCTGTGCGTCCTATTTTTTGCTGGCGTGCGCACTCTTGGTGCTTCAGCCTGCATTGGCACAGGCTGTCACACCCGACGCCAGCGAACTGCGGCTAGACCGGGCTGAAGATGGCCTGTACCTCAGCACGACCTTGCAGTTTGCGATGCCCGAACTCGCGGAGGACGCCTTGTACAAAGGCATCCCGATGTTCTTCGTGGCAGAGGCACAGGTGGTGCGCGACCGTTGGTATTGGTCAGATCGCCAAGTGGCCGAAACCACCCGCTATCTGCGCTTAAGTTATCAGCCTTTAACGCGCCGTTGGCGCTTGAACGTCTCTCCCACGCCTTTTTTCAATAGCGGATTGGGTGTTGTGTTGGGGCAAAATTTTGACGATTACGAGGACGCGGTGTCGGCCATTCAGCGCATTTCCCGCTGGAAGATTGCCGAACCCGGGGTGATCGACGCTGATGTCGTGCACACGGTCAATTTCCGGTTCCGCCTGGATATGTCCCAATTGCCCAGGCCGTTCCAAATCGGAGCCGTGGGCCGGTCTGGCTGGAACTTGCTTGTGTCGCGTAGTCAGCGCCTGGCGCCAGAGCCCACGAAGTGACCCACCACACTTCAAGGCCTGCCACTCCGGCGCCGACATCCGCGTCGCTCCACGCTGCTGCACGGCAGTCACGGGCGGTGCGGTGGGCGGTGGGCGTGGGTGCGGCCATCATGTCGGCCATCGGCCTGGTGCTGCTCTTCTTGCTGACGCTGGCCACCAACAACCGCGCGCTTTACGAACGCAACTACGCCTGGCTCTTTGGCGTGAACGTGCTGGTGGCGCTGCTGCTGCTGGCCGTGTTGGCCTGGGTCGCGGTGCGCTTGGCCATGCGCCTGCGCAAGGGGCGGTTTGGCAGCCGGCTGCTTGTCAAACTGGCGGCCATTTTTGCGCTGGTCGGGCTGATGCCCGGGTTGCTGATCTACGTGGTGTCCTACCAGTTCGTCACCCGCTCCATTGAAAGCTGGTTCGACGTGAAAGTGGAGGGCGCGCTGTCGGCGGGCGTGAATCTGGCACGCGTGTCGCTGGATTCGCTGGCCACCGACATGGCGGCCAAAACCCGCAACGCGAGCGTGCAGGTGGCTCAGGTGCCCGATGCTGCGGCGGGGCTCGTGCTGGAGCGCATCCGCGATCAACTGGGTGCCACCGATGTCGTGCTGTGGAACGCTGCCGGACAGGCGGTCGCCAGCGCAGGGCAGTCCCGCTTCAGCCTCAATCCCGAGCGGCCCGGGGCGGCGTTGCTGCGCACCGTGCGACAGCAGCGCGCAACGTCGCAGATTGAGGGCTTGGACGACATTGCCGACCCCGCCGCCGCGCAGAACGCGCGGGTCAAGGTGCTGGCGCTGGTCAGCAGTCCGAGCGTCGGGCTACTGATGGAGCCGCGCTATTTGCAGGCCACGCTGCCACTGCCGCCCGCGCTGGTGGCCAATGCGATCGCCGTGCAGGAAGCCAACCGCGAATACCAGGAGCGTGCGCTAGCGCGGGGTGGTCTGCGCCGCATGTACGTTGGCACCCTCACGCTGAGCCTGTTCCTGGCGGTATTCGGCGCCGTGCTGCTGGCAGTGTTGTTGGGCAACCAGTTGGCCCGCCCCCTGCTGGTGCTGGCCGAAGGCGTGCGCGAGGTGGCGGCGGGCAACCTCAGCCCCAAAGCCGCGCTGCAAGGCAAGGACGAACTCGGGGGGCTCACGCGTTCCTTCGCCCTGATGACCCAGCAACTGGCCGATGCGCGCCAGGCGGTGGAGCAAAGCATGGGGGAGGTCGATGCGGCACGCGCCAATCTGCAGACCATCCTGGACAACCTGACTGCGGGCGTCATCGTGCTGGACGCGCAGGGCCTCATCCGCTCCTCGAACCCCGGCGCTACCCGCATCCTGCGCGCGCCCATGGCCGCGTTTGAAGGGCGCCCGCTGTCAGAAGTGCCTGGGCTCGCCGAATTTGCGGCGTCGGTTCAGAGCCATTTCGACGCTTTCCTGGGCGACACTGACCGCCATGGGCTGGACCACTGGCAGCATCCGTTTGAGCTGCATGCGTCCTCCGTGGGGGCCGGGCAACACGCCACAAGCCTGGTGGCCCGCGGCGCGGAGTTGCCCGACGCAGCCAGACTGTTGGTTTTTGACGACATTTCGGAAATTGTTTCGGCCCAGCGCGCGCAGGCCTGGGGCGAGGTTGCGCGGCGCCTCGCGCACGAAATCAAGAACCCGCTCACCCCCATCCAGCTGTCTGCCGAGCGCCTCGAGATGAAGCTCACCGGCAAGCTCCCAGACCCCGAACAAGCCATCCTGGCCAAGTCGGTCAAGACCATCGTGGACCAGGTCGACGCCATGAAGCGGCTCGTCAACGAGTTCCGCGACTACGCGCGTTTGCCTGCCGCCGAACTGCATGCGCTGGATCTCAATGCGCTGGTGGCGGACGTCCTTCATCTGTATGGAGAAGAGAACGCCGCGGTGCCCGTGCAAGCCGAACTGGACCCCCGCTGCCCCTCGATAGCGGGCGATGCGCAGCAGTTGCGCCAAGTCGTGCACAACCTGCTGCAAAACGCCCAGGACTCCACGGAGCAGGCCCGGGCAGACGCCGCACAACCTGTGCTCCCCGTGCGCATCAGCACCCGCTGGAGCGAGTCCTCGCGGCGTGTGCGCCTCACGGTATCTGACAGCGGCGGCGGGTTTCCGACGCACATCCTGCAGCGGGCGTTCGAGCCCTACGTAACCACCAAACCGCGGGGTACCGGGTTGGGTTTGGCCGTGGTCAAAAAGATCGCCGACGAGCACGGTGCGCGGATCGAGCTGTCCAACCGCACCGAAGATGGCGTGGTGCTGGGTGCCCAAGTGTCGTTATCATTCGCCCCTGAACCAGCGGTGGCGTCATAACAACACCGCCCCGCAGCACCTCCTCCAAGGCTTTTCAACACACATGGCAAACATTCTGGTGGTCGACGATGAGCTCGGCATTCGCGATCTGTTGTCGGAAATCCTGAACGACGAAGGTCACAGCGTCGACCTCGCGGAAAACGCCACCCAGGCGCGCAGCGCCCGCGCGGGCAACACGTATGACCTCGTGCTGCTGGACATCTGGATGCCCGACACCGACGGCGTATCGCTGCTCAAGGAATGGGCCACGGCCGGCGTGCTCACCATGCCCGTGATCATGATGAGCGGCCACGCCACCATCGACACCGCGGTCGAAGCCACCCGGATCGGTGCGTTTTCGTTCCTGGAAAAGCCCATCACCCTGCAAAAGCTGCTCAAGGCCGTGGAGCAGGGCCTGGCCCGCAACGCGGCCCACCAGTCGGCACCGCCGGCCGCAGCGCAGGCCCCGGTGCACGCCCCCGCCGACCCCACGTTCTCGCAAGCGCCCCCTGTCTCGGCTGTGATGGCCAGCGTGGACCCGGGGCCCCACGCCCACCAGGGCTTCGACCTGGACCGCCCACTGCGCGAGGCGCGCGACGGCTTCGAAAAAGCCTACTTTGAATTCCACCTCGCCCGCGAAGGGGGTTCCATGACGCGCGTGGCGGAAAAGACGGGGCTGGAACGCACCCACCTCTACCGCAAGCTGCGCCAGCTGGGCGTCGACCTCGGACGAGGCAAGCGCAGCTAGGCTGGCAATAAATTCTGCCTCGCTTTTCAGAACGCCAGATTTTCTGGCTATAATTTGAGGCTCAGGCCCGGTAGCTCAGTCGGTAGAGCAGAGGATTGAAAATCCTTGTGTCGGTGGTTCGATTCCGCCCCAGGCCACCAAATCAAAGCCCTTGGTTCTTTACGGAGCCAGGGGCTTTTTGTTTGGCGGGTGCCCAGTCGACTTGTTGAGGTTGAAAGAGGGCAGGTCTTCAGCACGGTTCGGTTCAATCAGGCTGGTCACCACCTTCCAGTTCGGCCACGCGTTGCACTTGGCGAGGGCATGAAGTACTGCGTGGAACAAGTGCGGTAACCTGAGCTAAATGACTGACCACGGCTGCACGCCTGGGTGCGGTGCAGGAGTTTGGGCCGGTGATTGCCGCATCTGCGCGCCTCCCGAATTGAGGGCGGTCGGTATCCGCGCATTGCCGTTCTTGTCCGCATTCTCGGAGCGGAGAAGACGCGCCGCCTCCTGGCGCAGCGGCATTGGCGGTCGCTGGGAAGACCGCGCACTGTCTGCGTCCTCGTCAGGAGAGGGTGGCCGCCTCTGAGAGGAACTTCTCCGCCTGGCTCCGCATGCCTTTCGAGATCGGCTCCCAGATGCGTTCAGGAAAGTCCTGGGGTAGTTGTGCTTCGACGGCGTCGAGGGTCTGCGCGACGCCGTCGACTAAACCCTGCATCGCTTCCCAGACCAGGGGGCCGCCGTTCTTCATAGCCAGGTCATGCCAGTGGCGGGCACGGATGGTGTGAATCTCGTAGTGCGTGTTTTTCGAACGCAGTGCCATCGCCAGGCGCACTTCGCGCAAGTGCAGTTGTCCCCGGCCCCTGCCCACGTAGGGCCACACGGACAGGACGTCGTACAAAGGCGCCATTTCGTAGGCATTGCCTTGGCGCAGGAAGATCGAATAGTTCTTGGCGTGGCCATCGGGTGCCGCCATGAGCCAGAAGGCCAACTGGACGAGTTGGAACGCCATCCGGTCTGTCTCTGCATCCACGCTCCCGGCCAGCAGCGTGAGCCCGGCAGCGGTGGACGGCCCGCCATCGTCTTCGTATTTCAGGCGTGGGGGCAGGCCCAGCGCCTGGCAGAAGTCTTCCTGAGGAAGTCGGGCGATCCATTTCCCGCCTTCCATCCATTCGCGGTCGAAGCGCTCGACGATCAGCGCGCGCTGGTCGCCGAACGTGGCCATCTCGGTGTGTGCCATGGGCAGGCCGAGCGCCTGGATGATCTGCGCGCAAAGCCATTCGTTCTCGACGGAGTCGAACATGTCCACTCGGGTCGTGTTGGCGATCACGCCGAGCGGAAGCTTGAAGATGTGCGTGCTCGGAGTGGCTCCGACGGGGCTGCACCACTGCCCGTTGACCCACACGAAGGCGGTCTTCTCCTGGGCTCCCGCCAAGGAAATTCGGAACGGCGGAGCTCTGTTGATGTGGCGCGCGACCGGGTCGTCGGGCACAGCGCGAAGTGCATCGGCGACCTGTTCGTCGGTCAGCGGCTCGCATGCCACGCGGTTCCACCCGTCAGGTGTTGTTCCTTCCGGAAGCAACTGCACCGCACCGACGCAGTCACGGCCAATGGCCTCCAGCAAGGCGAAGGTATCGAGTGTCCTGGTCTTGAATCGTCGGCCAATGCGCTCGCGGATCCGCTCGTTGTCAGGCAGCAGGTTGTCGAAGTAGTTCGCAACGACCTCTCCCTTGACCTCCAGTGTGCGGGTAAGTGGCAGCGACAAGGAAAGCGGCCGGGACTTCTCGGACTCCAGCCATGACGGGGCCTATGAAAAGGTGTGAGCTCCGCGGTGGACCTGCCAGGCTCCGACGAATTCGCCATTCATCCACGCGTTGAGCGCCACCATTACCAAGAGCCTTTCTTGGGCCGGATGACGAAGTTGCGCCTGGATGTCGGGGTGACATCCGAGTTCGGGTTCGTGTCCCGCAGTGCTTGCCCGTCCGATGGGGTCTTTGCATCACTGCGGCTTTCGAGCACCGATGCCCCCTGGGCCCGGCCGCTGCCAGTCAAGGGCTGCATGCGCCACTGGCCTGTCGGCGGGATGTTGCCCGACGGTTGCTTGGCTGGCTTTCGGGGTTTGCTCGCAGGAGGGGAGGGGGGCGAGGCGGCCGCATTCGGTTGATTTGCGGTCCCGTCGATCACGTCATCCCTAACCAGCAGGGACGCGCGCAGCGCCGAGAGCACTTTCATTAACTGGTCGACGCTCACGGCGCCCGGATTGCTTTCGATCTCGGCAATACGGGCCTGTCCCACGCCGAGCAGCCGCCCGAGAGCGGCCTGGGTCAGTCCGCGCGTTTTCCTGAGCGCGCGAAGGTGCTCGCGGAGCTGGCTGGTCAGGTGGATCGGGAAGTCCATGCAAATGTTCTCTATCGGGGAATGCCAATATATATGCCAAACCCAGTGTTTGCAACATACTGGCTTTGGTATATGAGCGCAATGTATCGGAGATTGCCAATGTTTTGCACACGACATCAGCAGGGCAACGGCCTAGAGTGAGCCTTCAATCCTGTGAAGCCTGCGCTGGCTGCGCTGCCTGCGGCCCCATGGTGAGTCGGGATAATCCACGACCTTTGTCCGCCGCCTCCTTCTTACTCATGTCCTCATCACCGCCCCCGCAGAGCCCTAGTCTGTCTGCACAGCCGCCCGCTGGCGCGCAGCCAGCCACATCGTCCCGCCTTGGCTCCATCGACGCGCTGCGTGGGCTTGTGATCGTGTTCATGCTGGTCGACCACGTGCGTGAAACCTTCTTTCTGCACTACCAGGTGCCCGACCCCATGGTCGTGGCAGACACTCCGCCGGCACTGTTCGTGAGCCGGCTGCTGGCCCATTTGTGTGCGCCCGTGTTCGTGTTCCTCACCGGGTTGTCGGCGTTTCTCTACGCCTCCACACATGGCGATGGCCGCGGCGCGGCGGCGTCGTTTCTTTGGAGGCGAGGCCTGTTCCTGGTGGTGCTGGAGCTCACGGTCATCAATTTCGCCTGGACCTTCCAGTTCCTGCCCACCAAGGTGTTCCTGCAGGTGATCTGGGCGATTGGCCTGAGCATGCTGGCGCTGGCGGCCCTGGTCTGGATGCCACGCAGGCTGCTGATCGTGTTGGGCGTTGCCCTGGTTGCGGGCCACAACCTGCTGGACGGTGTGCACTTCCCTCTGGGGCACGCGCTGCACATCCCGTGGGCCATCCTGCATGACCGCGGCTGGATCGAGGTCAGTGATGCGCTCCGTTTGCGCACGTCGTACCCCGTGCTGCCGTGGATCGGTGTGATCGCGGTGGGCTACGCAGCCGGGCCGTGGTTTGTGCCTGCGGCGGACGCTGCACAGCGCCAGCGTCGTCTGTTGGCGTGGGGCTGGGGCCTGCTGGCGGGTTTTATGGTGCTGCGCGCCCTCAACGTGTATGGCGACAGGCCTTGGGTGGCGGGCGAGACGGTCATCACCACCCTGATGGGGTTCTTCAACGCCACCAAGTACCCGCCCTCGTTGCTGTTCATCGCCCTCACGCTGGGAATTGGCCTGCTGCTGTTGCGAGCGTTCGAGCGCCGCGGCGGCACCGCAGCGCTTGGTTGGCTGGCCGCATTCGGCGCGGCACCGATGTTTTTCTATGTGCTGCACCTGTATGTGCTCAAGCATTTGTACCTTGCAGCGCACGCGGTGTGGGGTGCCAACCAGGGCGCGTTGTTCGGTTTTGAGGCCGTATGGATGGTGTGGTTGTGCGCGCTGGTGCTAGCGGTTGTGCTCTATCCTGCCGTGCGCGCCTTTGCAGCGTTCAAGGCCCGGCGACGCGACATTGCCTGGCTCAAGTACCTCTGACGACACCGACTTCACGGCCTATCGCCAACCATCCCAATGACCATGACTTTTCTCCCATCGCAGTCCCTGTTGCGCGCCGCCGTGCTGGCATCGCTGGTGCTGGCTGCAGGCACTGCGGCCCACGCACATGGCATCTGGTTTGCCCAGCGCTCGGGTGACCTGGCCCTGATCTACGGTGAGGGCGGCGAGGACCTGGACGCCGCCAAGCGCCTGCCCCTGGTCACCACCGTGGCCGGCTACGACGCGGCGGGGCGCCCGTTGCGCACGGCGCTGGAAGCCGCGGGCAAGCTGGCGCTGGTCGATGTGCGCGAGCAGCCGGCCGTGGTGGCCGCCGTGCTCGACAACGGCATCTGGACCAAGGCGGCCGACGGGCGCTGGTTCAAGAAACGCAAGAGCGAGGTGCCGGGCGCCGTCACCAGCGGCCACAACCTCAAATACGCGGTGCACCTGCGCGCACCGCTGGAGCGCCCGCTGGCGGCGCTGCCCGCGCACACGCTGCAGATCGTGCCTGTCGACGCCGCATTGCCCGCCACCCTGGGCCAGCCGCTGCGCCTGCGCGTGCTCTACCGCGGCCAGCCTGCGGCGGGGGTGCCGGTGCTGGCCGATCTGGTCAACGACCCTGACGGCACGCCGGTCACCACCGCGGCAGATGGCACGGTAACCATCGCCGTGCGCAACCAGGGGCTCAACGTGATCGCCGCCAAACTCGATGCGCCGCCGCAAGACCCCGCGGCCACCGACAAGACCGAGCATCTGGCCACGCTGTCGTTTCGCCTGGCGCACGCTCCGGAGTAGGGCGATCGTCGCCTGGCCGGCATGCGACAATCCGGGCCGCGAAACACTCTTTGACGGGACCGCACAGGGCCCTTGATTTGACAAGAATCAAGGGCCTTTTCCATTGCGCACAGCAATCGGTGCGGTCCCCAGCCTGATCCCCATGACCCTCCTGCAGGACACCACCCTCGGCATCGACTTTGGCACTTCCAACTCCGCAATGGCCGTGCGCCAGGGTGCGGGCTTGGCACGGATGATCGCGCTGGAAGGCGACGCCCACACCTTGCCCACGGCGCTGTTCTTCAACGCCGAAGACCACCGCACCCACTTCGGCCGCGATGCGGTGGCGCACTACCTTGCCGGGGTCGAAGGGCGGCTGATGCGCTCGCTCAAGAGCCTGCTCGGCAGTTCGCTGCTGCAGGACAAAACGGCCGTGCACGGCAAGATGGTGAGCTACCAGGACATCATCAGCCTGTTCTTGCGCATGCTGGCGCAAAAGGCGCGGGACGAGCTCGGCGGCATGCCGGCGCGCGTAGTGATGGGCCGGCCCGTGCACTTCGTCGACGGCGACGCCGAGCGCGACCAGCAGGCCGAGGATGCGCTGCGCCAGGCCGCGCTGGACGCAGGTTTTGCCGAGGTCTCGTTCCAGCTCGAGCCCATCGCCGCAGCGCTCGACTACGAGCAGCGCATCGCGCACGAATCGCTGGTGCTGGTGGTGGACATCGGCGGGGGCACGTCGGACTTCACGGTGGTGCGCCTGGGGCCGGACCGCATCGCGCGCACTGAGCGCAGCAGCGATGTGCTGGCCACCACCGGCGTGCACGTGGGCGGCACCGACTTTGACCGGCGGCTCAGCCTGGATCTGCTCATGCCGCTGCTCGGTTTCCGCCACACCGGGCCGTCGGGCCGCGAGGTACCGAGCCGCGTGTTCTTTGATTTGTCGACCTGGCACCTGATCCAGTGGCTGTACGCGCCGCGCGCGCTGCGCGACGCGCAGAACCTGCGCACTGACTACGCCGATGCACGCCTGCATGCGCGTCTCCTGCATGTGCTGCAAGAGCGGCTGGGGCACCGCATGGCCAACACGGTGGAGCAGGCCAAGATTGCGGCGTCACTGGCCGACGCCGAGGCCGCCATGCCGCTCGACTGGATCGAGGCCGGGCTGGCCGCAGCCGTCACGCCAGACGGCTTGGCGGGGTCGTTGCAGCAGCCGCTGGAGCAGGTCGTGGCCTGCGCGCGCGAATGTGTGCAGCTGGCCGGCCTGGACGGGGCGGGCGGGCGGCAGCTTGAAGCCATCTACCTGACCGGCGGCTCGTCGGCCCTGCGGCCGCTGCGGCACGCGCTGAAGGGGGCGTTCCCGGCGATACCGCAGGTGGAAGGCGATCTGTTTGGCGGGGTGGCCGCCGGGTTGGCGGTGTCGGGGTAATTGCAGCACCGTGACCGCAGCACCCACGGGATTTGGGAGTTGACCGGAATTGAAGGTGCGATGCAGCGCAGCGGGCGGAAGCAGGCGCCGACAGTCCAGTAAATGCGTTTGCTATTAAAAAAATAGCTATCAGCGCTTATAAATCAAGCGCTAGAGGCCAATTTGACATAAATTCAAGCGACTCAGTCGCTGTCACCGTCCTCGGCACCCTCAACGCCACCACCGTCCGTGCCGCTGCGCTTCCACGCCAGCGCGGTGTCGTACAGCACATTGCGCGATGCGCCCGTGATCTCCGCGGCCAGGCGCACGGCGGTCTTGAGGGGCAGCTCCTGCACCAGCAGGCGCAGCACGCGCAGGCTGGCGCCGTTGTCGCTGGCCACAGGCACGGGGTGCAGCAGCACCACAAACTCGCCCCGTGATCGCTGCGGCGCGCCATCGAGCCACGCCGCGAGCTCGCTCGCCGGGCGCGTGGTCACTTCCTCGAACTGCTTGGTCAGCTCCCGCGCCAGCGTGACGGGGCGCGCCCCCAGCACCGCCAGGGCCTGGGCCAGCTCGCTGATGCGGTGGGGGGCCTCCAGCAGCACCACGCAGCGGGGCTCGGCGGCCAAGTGCTGCGCAATCACGGCCGCACGCTCGGCGTTCTTCACCGGCAGAAATCCCGCAAACACAAAACCGCCGTGCTCCGCACTGTGCGCCACGGCGCCAGCCACGCTCAACGCGGTGGTGATGCTGCTCGCACCGGGCAGGGGCAGGGCGCGCAGGCCAGCCGCCTGCACCGCTGCCACCAGGCGCGCGCCCGGGTCGCTCACGCCGGGCGTGCCCGCGTCGCTCACGTACGCCACGCGCTGGCCCTGCTGCAGGCGCAGCACCACGTTCTGCGCGGCCTCGGCCTCGTTGTGCTGGTGCACGGCCAGCAGCTGCGCAGCGGGCTTGTCGATGCCATAGGCGCGCAGCATCGATTGCGTGTGGCGCGTGTCCTCGCACGCCACGGTGTCGGCCATCTGCAGCACATGCAGCGCGCGCAGCGTGATGTCGGCCAGATTGCCGATGGGCGTGGCCACGACGTACAGGGCGCCCTCGGGATAATGCTGGTGAGCCGCCGCTTCGCGCGCGGCGCCCAGGGCTGAAGCGAAAGATGCGCTCAATGAAATTCCTTGCGAAAAGAAAGCCGGCGGGGGCGCCAGAAGCTGCCGCCGCAAAAACCACCACGCGCGATCGCGGCAATGCGGCCGAGGACCAAGCCCTGGCCTATCTGCAAGCGCAGGGCCTGCAGCTGGTGGTGCGCAATTATCGGACGCCCGGGCGCGGCGGTGGCGAGATCGACCTGGTGATGCGCGAGCGGGACGGCACGCTGGTCTTCGTCGAAGTGCGGGCCCGCGCCAGCAGCGCCTTTGGCGGCGCGGGGGCCAGCATCAGCGCCACCAAGCAGCAGCGCATCGTGTTTGCCGCGCGGCACTACCTGCTGCGCCTGCCGTCGCCACCGCCGTGCCGCTTTGACGTGGTGCTGGTCGAAGAATCCGTGCAGTGGCTCCGAGCAGCGTTTGATGCCCAATAGGCGTGCCGCCAGCTTCATAGTCCATCAGGCCGCCAGCGCACGACAGGCCGCAACCGTTTGCTACAAAAGCTGTAACACCCGGCGGGTATCATCGGGCCCTCATGCTTGAGCAACGCATCCAACAGCATTTCATCGACAGCGCCGACCTGAAGTACCAGGCCGCGCAAGCCCTGAGCCACCCCATCGCTGCTGCCGTGCAGGCCGTGCTGGCCTGCGTGACCAGCGGTGGCAAGGTGCTGGCCTGCGGCAACGGCCCTTCGGCCGCCGAGGCGCAGCAGTTTGCAGCGTTCTGCGTGACGGGCTTTGAGCGCGACCGGCCCGAGTTGGCCGCGCTGGCCCTGTCGTCCGACAGCGCCTTGCTCACCGCCGCTGCAGGCACCGGCCACGACACCGCCCAGCAGTTTGCGCGCCAGGTGCGCGCCCTGGGCCAGGCGGGCGATGTGCTGATGGCCCTCTCGGTCACCGGCAACGACCCCAACCTGCTGGCCGCCACCGAGGCCGCCCACGAACGCGACATGACCGTGATCGTGCTCGCAGGCCGCACCGGCGGCAAGCTCGCCGCGCTGCTGCGCGAGACCGACGTATTGATCAGCGTGCCCCACGACCGCGCCGCGCGCGTGCGCGAAGTCCACGCCCTGGTGCTGCACTGCCTGAGCGACGGCGTGGACGCCCAGTTACTTGGTGAACAGGAGATTCCGCTATGAAGCAAACGACCATGAACCCCATCTTGCACCGCGCGTCGCGCGGGGTCTGCACCGTGCTGGCAGCCGCCGCGCTGGCTGCGGGCCTTTCGGCCTGCGCGCCCCTCATCGTGGGTGGCGCCGTGGTGGGCAGTGTGATGGCCATCGACCGCCGCACCGCTGGCACCCAAATCGAAGACGAAGGCATCGAGCTGCGCGCGGCCCAACGCATCCGCGAGACCCTGGGTGACCGCGCGCACGTCAACGTGACGAGCTACAACCGCCAGGCGCTGCTCACCGGCGAAGTGACCACCGCCCAGGACCGCCAGGCCGTCGAGCAGATGGTGTCGCAGGTGGAGAACGTGCGCTCGGTGGTCAACGACATCGCCGTCACGTCCCACAGCACCCTGAGCAACCGCTCCAACGACACCTTCATCACCGGCAAGGTGCGCGCCAGCCTGGTGGACGCCAAGGACGTCTCTGCCAACTCGTTCAAGGTCGTGACCGAACGCAGCGTCGTATACCTGATGGGCCGCGTCTCGCAACGCGAGGCCAACCGCGCCACCGAGATCGCCCGGGGCGTGAGCGGAGTGAGCAAGGTCGTGCGCGTATTCGAGATCGTCTCTGAAGAAGAGCTTCGCCGCATTGCGCCGCAGCCCGCGCCTGTCACTACGGACAACAGCAGGCCTGCAGGGGGCTGAAGATCGGCCAGCAGGCCCGACAGCCTGCACAAGCACTGAATCGAAAAATCCCGGCCCGCACCACGCGGTCCGGGATTTTTTCTGGGGGACTCTGCATCCCGCGCTGTCCGTGAAAGTGGCGCGGCCCACGCCAGCGCCCCGCGCAAGGGCCGCCCCGCCGCGCTGGGGGCGTCCCCCCCCAGGGGGGAAGGCGCGTAGCGCTTCAGGGGGGAGCCTAAGCCAGGCGTTTGATCAAGCTCGACGTGTCCCAGCGATTGCCACCCATCGTCTGCACGTCGGCATAGAACTGGTCCACCAGCGCCGTCACCGGCACGCGCGAGCCGTTGCGGCGGGCTTCGTCGAGCACCAGGCCCAGGTCCTTGCGCATCCAGTCCACGGCAAAGCCGAAGTCGAATTTGCCGTCCACCATGGTCTTGCCGCGGTTGTCCAGCTGCCAGCTCTGGGCGGCGCCCTTGCCAATCACATCCAGCACCTGCTTCATGTCCAGGCCGGCGTTCTGGCCAAAAGCAACTGCTTCCGCCAGGCCTTGGACCAGGCCTGCGATGCAGATCTGGTTGACCATCTTCGCCAGCTGGCCCGAGCCACTGTCGCCCAGCAAGGTGAAGGCGCGCGAGAACGCCATGGCCATCGGTTGCGCCGCGTTGAACGCGTCCACGTCGCCGCCACACATCACGGTGAGCAGGCCGTTCTGCGCGCCGGCCTGGCCACCCGACACGGGGGCGTCGACAAACTGCAGGCCCTTGGTCTTGGCAGCGGCATACAGCTCGCGCGCCACTTCAGCGGACGCGGTGGTGTGGTCCACAAAGACCGCGCCGGGCTTCATGCCGGCAAAGGCACCGTCGGCACCCAGGGTGACGGAGCGCAAGTCGTCGTCGTTGCCCACGCAGCAGAACACGATGTCCGCACCGGCCGCCGCCTCACGCGGCGTTGCAGCATGTTTTGGGGCCTTGGCGCTTGAATACTCTTCACACCATGCTATTGATTTGGTAGCGGTGCGGTTGTAGACCGTGACCTCGTGCCCGGCGAGCGCAAGGTGCCCAGCCATCGGGTAGCCCATCACGCCCAGGCCCAGGAAGGCGACTTGGCGGGAAGGGGTGGCGTCGTAGTTGCGGGGGTTGGTGCTTGGCATGGGAAGGTAGGTAAAAAGGGGTGAGAGATGGGCGAATGGTGCGTCGAAACGAAAAACCCGCCCAGAAGGGCGGGCGAACGAAGCGGGGGGGCAAGAACGCGAAGGCGCAGTGCTGAAGTGGCTTAGACGATCGCGAAGTGCTCGGTGCCGGAAGCCAGATCCGGTGATTTGGCGCGCTGGCTGTTGAGCTTGATCTGCAGCCGCAGGTCGTTGAGCGAGTCGGCATTGCGCAACGCGTCTTCGTAGCTGATCACGTTGGCCTCGTAGGCATCGAACAGCGCCTGGTCAAACGTCTGCATGCCCAGGTTGCGGCTCTTCTTCATGATCTCCTTGATCTCATGGACGTCGCCCTTGAAGATCAGGTCCGAGATCAGCGGGGTGTTGAGCATGATCTCCACCGCCGCGGAGCGGCCCTTGCCGTCCTGCTTGGGAATCAGCCGCTGGGAGACCAGGGCGCGCAGGTTCAGCGACAGGTCCATCAGCAGTTGGGGGCGGCGCTCTTCGGGGAAGAAGTTGATGATCCGGTCCAGCGCCTGGTTGGCGCTGTTGGCGTGCAGTGTGGCCAGGCACAAGTGGCCGGTTTCGGCAAACGCCACGGCATGCTCCATGGTCTCGCGGTCGCGGATTTCGCCCATCAGGATCACATCCGGCGCCTGGCGCAGCGTGTTCTTGAGCGCCGCTTCCCAGCTGTCGGTATCGAGGCCCACTTCGCGCTGCGTCACCACGCAGTTCTTGTGCGGGTGAACAAATTCGATAGGGTCTTCCACCGTGATGATGTGGCCGAACGAGTTTTCGTTGCGCCAGTCCACCATGGCGGCGAGTGTGGTCGACTTGCCCGAACCCGTGGCACCCACCAGGATGCACAGGCCACGCTTGGTCATCGTGACTTCTTTGAGCACCTGGGGCACGCCCAGGCCGTCGATGGTGGGCAGCACCAGCGGAATCGTCCGCATCACCATGCCGACCTTGCCCTGCTGGATGAAGGCATTCACCCGGAAGCGGCCGATGCCGGCAGGTGAGATCGCGAAATTGCACTCCTTGGTGCGCTCGAAATCCGCCACCTGCTTGTCACTCATCACGGCGCGTGCCAGGGTGAGCGTGTGGTTGGGCGTGAGCGGCTGCGGCGACACCTTGGTCACCTTGCCATCGACCTTGATGGCCGGCGGAAACTCCGCGGTGATGAACAAGTCGCTGCCGTTGCGGCTCACCATCAACTTGAGCAGGTCATTGATAAATTTACTGGCCTGATCGCGTTCCATCAGAATTTCTCCCCGGGGTGTCCGCCGATCGGGCGGACATTGGTCTTGTCGATATTCGCCATGGCGGCGCGCTTCACTTTTGGTTGTCGCTCAGGCGCGCGCTCACGACGCGCAGGCGCAGCGACAGCTTGCGCGCGAGCAGGGCCACCAGGCTGGCAGCCAGCTGCGGGTCCTTGGACATCATGTCGTCCATGGCCTCGGCAGACAGCACCGCGATCTCGCAATCGGTGAGCGTGGTGCAGGCCGAAAAGCGGATGCCGCTGTCGAGCAGCGACATCTCGCCCAGGATGTCACCGGGCCGTGTCTCGGCCAGGCGCAGTTGTTCGCCCCAGGGCTGCACGCGGTCCACGGCAATGGTGCCGGTGAGCAGCACCACCATGAAGTTGCCGTACTCGTCCTGGCGGATCACGTCGCGGTTGGAGGGAATGGCCGCAAATTCGAAAAAGCGCTCCATACGCTCCACAGCGTCCTTGTCCAGGTGCGCCATGTATTTGTCTTTGGCCCACAGGCCCTGCAGCAGCTTGCCGCCGCGGCTGGTGGGCAGGCGCTTGGCCCCGACTTCCACGGCACGGGCCTCCCAGGGCACCAGCATGGAATCGTCCACACCCTGGCCGGCAAACGCGGTGGAGAACAATACGGAATCCGTATGCTCTTCCGCGGGCTTGCCGCCCCGGGTGTTCATTTTCAGAAGGCTGAGAATGCCTTTCATACAGTGCTCCGGTGTGCGGCAAGTCATAGCGCCGCAAGGTACATGGGTGCGCGCGGGCTAGCCCGGGAAGTTCTCGGGGATCTTCGCCTTGGCGCGGGCTTCGGCCGGGCTGATGATGTTGCGGCGGACCAGGTCGGTGAGATTCTGGTCCAGCGTCTGCATGCCGACGCTGTTGCTGGTCTGGATGGTGGAATACATCTGCGCCACCTTGGCTTCGCGGATCAGATTGCGGATGGCGCTGGTGCCCAGCATGATCTCGTGCGCGGCCACGCGGCCCGAGCCGTCCTTGGTCTTGCACAGGGTCTGCGAGATGACGGCCTGCAGCGATTCGGAGAGCATCGCGCGGACCATTTCCTTTTCTTCGGCCGGGAACACGTCGATGATCCGGTCGATGGTCTTGGCGGCGCTGGAGGTGTGCAGCGTGCCGAACACCAAGTGGCCCGTTTCCGCGGCCGTCATGGCCAGGCGGATGGTTTCCAAATCGCGCATTTCGCCCACCAGGATGGCGTCAGGATCTTCGCGCAGCGCGGATTTCAGCGCCGCTGCGAATGACAGCGTCATCGGGCCGACTTCACGCTGGTTGATCAGGCACTTCTTGGACTCGTGCACGAACTCGATTGGGTCTTCCACCGTGAGGATGTGGCCGTACTCGGTTTCGTTCAGGTAGTTGACCATGGCGGCCAGCGTGGTGGACTTGCCCGAGCCCGTGGGGCCCGTCACCAGCACCAGTCCACGAGGTTTGAGGGCCAGGTCGCCGAAGATCTTGGGCGCGTTGAGCTGCTCCAGCGTCAGGATCTTGCTCGGGATGGTCCGGAACACGGCGGCCGCGCCGCGGTTCTGATTGAAGGCGTTGACGCGAAAGCGTGCCAGGCCTTCGATCTCGAACGAGAAGTCGACCTCCAGAAACTCTTCATACGTCTTGCGCTGCGAGTCGCTCATGATGTCGTACACCATGGCATGCACCGTCTTGTGGTCGAGCGCATCGACATTGATGCGGCGGACATCGCCGTGGACCCGGATCATCGGCGGCAGGCCGGCCGAAAGGTGCAGGTCGGAGGCCTTGTTCTTGACGCTGAACGCGAGCAGTTGGGTGATGTCCACGGAATCCCTCTAATCGTTTGATACGCTAACAAACATTATGACCACGATTGCTAACAACCTCCAACAGG
>SDXZ01000066.1 GCA_004210805.1 Acidovorax sp. | reverse complement strand
TGCTGGCTTTGAGGGGGCGGGCGGCTGTCATTGCACCATTGTGGAACAAGCCGCGCGCCAAAAGCCTGCAAAAGGCTTGCAAAGGCCTCGAAACGCCTGGCATGGCGTTTGCTCTAGGGATTTTACCAATTGGTAAATTTTTACGCGTTGGTAAATTGGCCCCCATCGCAGGGCACCGCGGCACATCAAAGCAGCGGGTACCTGCACCCCACAGCGAGGACCCCCCGATGAAACCTCCGAAGTTCGCGGGCGCAAGCACCCTGGCTTGCGCTGCGTTGGCTGGCACGCGGCATGGCTGCCGCAACTGCGACAACTGCCAAAAAGCTCCAGGCCGCGCCGTGCTACACGCCGCACCTGCCCGGCTCCCCACCCCGAACCTCCCGGAGGAACTCTGATGGACACACCCGCAAGCCGTGCCTGTGGCATTCATGCCGCGCGCCTGAACCTCGCCGACTACGCCACCAATTTTGGCGATGCGCACCCGCCGCTGACGCGGCCCCAGGCGCTGATCGAAGCCGAGCGTTGCTATTACTGCTACGACGCGCCCTGCGCCACCGCGTGCCCCACGGGCATCGACATCCCCTCTTTTGTGCACCGCATCGCGCAGGACAACAACCGCGGCGCGGCCCGCGCGATCCTGGAGGCCAATCCCCTGGGCGGCATGTGTGCCCGCGTGTGCCCCACCGAGGTGCTGTGTGAGCAGGCCTGCGTGCGCAACACCAACGAGGACAAGCCGGTAGAGATCGGATCGCTGCAGCGCTACGCGACCGATGCCTTCTTTGCCAACCCAGGTGCGCCGATGTTCCAGCGCGCAGCCTCCACAGGCCGCCGCGTGGCGGTGGTGGGCGCGGGTCCTGCAGGCCTGGCCTGCGCCCATGGCCTGGCATTGCGCGGGCATGACGTGGTGCTGTTCGAGGCGCGCCCCAAGCTGGGCGGCCTGAACGAATACGGCCTGGCCAGCTACAAGACCACCGACAACTTTGCGCAGAAGGAAGTGGATTGGCTGTTGTCGATCGGCGGCATTGAGGTGCGCACTGCCCAGCAACTGGGGCGTGATTTCACCCTCGACAACCTGCTGGCCAGCTACGACGCAGTCTTCCTGGGCCTGGGCCTGCAGGGCGTCAATGCCCTCGGCATCGCAGAGCCCACGGCGACGGGCCTGCGCAATGCGGTGGACTTCATCGCCGAGCTGCGCCAAAGCACTGATCTGTCGACCCTGCCCGTCGGCCGCCGCGTGGTGGTGATCGGTGGCGGCATGACGGCGGTCGATGCCGCGGTGCAGTCGCGCAAGCTGGGCGCCGAAGAGGTGACCATCGTCTACCGCCGGGGTGCCGATGCGATGTCGGCGTCCCATGTGGAGCAGGCATGGGCGCAGACCAACGGTGTGAAGATCCGCCACTGGGCTGCGCCGCAAGAGGTGCTGTGCGAAGGTGGCGCCGTGCAGGGCGTGCGATTTGCCGCCACCGCAATGGATGCTGCGGGCAAGCTCGTGCCCACCGGCGAGACCTTCACGCTGGATGCCGACATGGTGCTCAAGGCCATCGGCCAGACCTATGTGGCCGAGCCTGCGGGCAGGGGCATCACGCTGGAGGGCGGCCGCATCGCCACCGACAGCGCCGGCCGCACCAGCCTGGCCCGGGTGTGGGCTGGCGGCGACTGCCGCGTGGGCGGCCGCGACCTGACCGTTGAAGCGGTGGAGCACGGCAAGGTGGCCGCGCTGTCGATGCACGAAGCGCTGAGCGCGCCCGTGGCACTCGTCGCCTGACGCTGCCACAGCCATCCCATCGCAATCCGACCCAAATCACGGGAGCACCCCATGGCAGACATTCGCAGCAATTTCCTGGGCATCCAGAGCCCCAACCCCTTCTGGCTCGCCTCCGCGCCGCCCACCGACAAAGAGATCAACGTCACCCGTGCCTTCGAGGCGGGCTGGGGCGGTGTGGTCTGGAAGACGCTGGGCGAAGATCCGGCCGTGGTCAACGTCAACGGCCCGCGCTATTCCACGCTGCTGTCGCAAGACCGCCGCGTGATTGGCCTGAACAACATCGAGCTCATCACCGACCGCCCCTTGCACACCAACCTCGAAGAAATCAAGCGCGTCAAACGCAACTGGCCCGACCGCGCCATGATCGTCTCGCTCATGGTGCCTTGCGAGGAGCAAAGCTGGAAGGCCATCCTGCCACTGGTGGAAGACACCGGCGCGGACGGCATCGAGCTGAACTTCGGCTGCCCGCACGGCATGAGCGAGCGCGGCATGGGTGCCGCAGTGGGGCAGGTGCCCGAATACATCCAGATGGTCACGGCTTGGTGCAAGCACTACAGCCGCCTGCCGGTGATCGTGAAGCTCACCCCCAACATCACCGACGTGCGCCAGCCCGCGCGCGCGGCCAAGGCGGGCGGGGCCGATGCGGTGTCGCTCATCAACACCATCAACTCGGTGATGGGCGTGGACCTGGATCGCATGGTCATGAGCCCCAGCACCGACGGTTGGGGATCACACGGCGGCTACTGCGGCCCGGCCGTCAAGCCGATTGCGCTCAACATGGTGGCCGAGATCGCGCGCGACGCGCAGACCGCAGGCCTTCCCATCAGCGGCATCGGCGGCATCACCACGTGGCGCGATGCGGCCGAGTACATTGCGCTCGGCTGCGGCACGGTGCAGGTGTGCACGGCCGCCATGGTCTACGGCTTCAAGATCGTGCAAGACATGTGCGACGGCCTGTCCAACTTCATGGACGAGCATGGCTACGCCACCATCGACGACTTCAAGGGCCAGGCCGTGCCCACGGTCAAGGACTGGAAGAACCTCAACCTCAACCACATCGAAAAGGCCGTGATCAACCAGGATGCGTGCATCCAGTGCGGCCGCTGCCATGTGGTGTGCGAAGACACGTCGCACCAGGCCATCACGGCCATCGTCGACGGCGTGCGCCACTTCGAAGTGAAAGAAGAAGAGTGCGTGGGCTGCAACCTGTGCGTGTCGATTTGCCCGGTGCCGGAGTGCATCACCATGCGCGCGCTGGCGCCTGGCGAGGTTGATGCGCGCACGGGCATCCCGGTGACGGGGGTGTACGCCAACTGGACCACCCACCCCAACAACCCGCAACGGGTTTCGGTCGCCGGCTGAAACCAAAATAAAGCCATCCGTGCAGCCCCACGCAATGAAGCATTCGGCCATTGCGGTGGTGCGCATTCGCAACGCGTGCTGCGCTGCATCTGGTGCAGTTCTTGCGTGATCTATAGCATCGCTCGCTTCCTTTGGCCCGCCATCTGAGAGCACCGGGGCGCCGGACCAGGTAGCGGGTTGTGTGCAACCCAAGAGGTCTTTGACAGGAGTACAGGCATGACGAACAGTACGGGCAGCACTGCCCACGCGGCAGGGCACATGCCCAGCGCAATCAACACGCTCGCCAACGAAGATTTGCTCCCCACCACCGCGGCGCAGCGGCATTGGACCTGGAAGGACTTCGCGGCGCTGTGGGTGGGCATGGTGGTCTGTGTGCCCACCTACACCATGGCCAGCTCGATGCTGGACCAGGGCTTCACCTGGCAGATGGCGGTGTGGCTCGTGTTCCTGGCCAATTGCATCGTGCTGATTCCGATGGTGCTCATCGGCCGCGTGGGGCCCAAGTACGGCGTTCCGTTCCCCGTGCTGGCCCGCGCTTCGTTTGGGGTCAAGGGCGCCAACCTGCCCGCAGTTTTGCGCGGACTGGTGGCGTGTGGCTGGTTCTCCATCAACTGCTACTTTGGGGCGCTGGCGCTCCATGGTTTCCTCAACATCGTGGGCATGAACCTCGCGGGGCCGGCAGCCGGGGAGACCATCAGTACCTCGCAGTTCATGTGTTTCCTCGCCTTCTGGGCCGTGCATATCTACTTCATCTGGAAAGGTCCGGAGTCCATCCGCCTGCTGGAGGTCATTGCCGCGCCGCTGATGATTGGCGCCTCGGTGCTGTTCGTTGTGGTGCTGATGATGAAGGTGCCGTCGGGCCAACTTTTCAACCTGCCTGCCAAGGTGGTGGAGGGCGGGCCCAAGACCTGGGCTGCCCTCACGGGGCTGGTGGGCTTCTGGGCCACGCTGGCGCTCAACATCCCGGACTTCACGCGCTTTGCCAAATCCCAGAAGGACCAGGTCGTGGGCCAGGCCATCGGCCTGCCGCTGCCCATGGCGCTGTTCTCCATGGTGGGTGTGATCGGCTTCTCGGCGTCCGCCATCCTGTATGGCAAGGCCCAGTTGTTTCCCGATGGTCTGCTGACCCAGATGGGCAGCGTGGCAGCTGGCCTGGGTCTGCTGGTGATCCTGCTGGCCAACCTGACGACCAACGTGGCCGCCAACCTGGTGTCGCCTTCGTATGACTTCAGCCAGATCGCGCCGTCGAAGATCAGCTTTCGCATGGGCGGCGTCATTGCCGCGCTGATCGGGCTCGTGTTCATGCCCTGGAAGATCCTCGCCACCTCGGGCGGCTACCTCTTCACCTGGCTGGGCGGCTACGGCACGCTGCTGGGCGCCATCGCCGGCATCCTGCTGGTGGACTATTACCTGGTGCGCAAGAGCGAGCTGAAGGTGGACGACCTGTACCGCCGGGGCGGCGAGTACGAGTACAGCAATGGCTGGAACCTGCACGCGCTCATCGCCTTTGCATTGGGCGTGCTGCCTTGCCTGCCCGGCTACTTGGCGGTGTCTGGCGTGGTGGACAAGGCGGGCATGCCCGCCATCTGGCTCACGCTGTTCGACTCGGGCTGGTTCTTCAGCCTGGCTGTGGCCGGCACCTACTACTACCTGACCGCCAAAAAGAAGTGATCCCGTGGCCTGCCCTCGCCAGCGGCCAGGGCAGGCCTGATTTGAACGAGCATCCCTGAAGGAGACCCTCATGACCGAAGCCCTAGTGATCCGCGGTGGCACCGTGGTCAATGCCGACCGCGAACAACGAGCCGATGTGTTGTGCGTGGACGGCCGCATCGTGGCCGTGGGCGAAGGCGTGGCAGCGCAGGCGCCGGCAGGGGCGCAGACCCTGGATGCGAGTGGTCAGTACGTGCTGCCCGGCGGCATTGATCCGCACACCCACATGCAGCTGCCGTTCATGGGCACGGTGACCATGGACGACTTCTTCACCGGCACGGCCGCCGCGTTGGCGGGCGGCACCACAAGCATCATCGACTTCGTGATCCCCGACCCGCAGGAGCCCATCCTCGATGCCTACCGCAAGTGGCGCGGCTGGGCCGAGAAGTCGGCAGCCGACTACAGCTTCCACGTCGCCATCACGTGGTGGAGCGAACAAGTGCGCGCCGACATGGGCACGCTGGTGCAAGACGAAGGCGTGAACAGCTTCAAGCACTTCATGGCATACAAAAACGCCATCATGTGCGACGACGAAACCCTGGTGAACAGCTTCAAGCGCGCGCTGGAGCTGGGCGCCATGCCCACCGTGCATGCCGAGAACGGCGAGCTGGTGTACCTGCTGCAGCAAGAGGTCGCCAAGATGGGCATCACCGGCCCCGAAGGGCACCCGCTGTCGCGCCCACCCATGGTCGAGGCCGAGGCGGCCAACCGCGCCATCGCCATTGCCGATGTGCTGGGCGTGCCGATCTACGTGGTGCACGTGAGCTGCATGGAATCGGCCGACGCCATTGCCCGCGCCCGGGCGCGCGGCCAGCGTGTGTACGGTGAAGTGCTGGCCGGGCATCTTTTGATTGACGACAGCGTGTACCGCGACCCCGACTTCGCCAAGGCCGCCGCTTATGTGATGAGCCCTCCGTTTCGCCCCAAAGGCCACCAGGAGGCGCTGTGGCGCGGCCTGCAGTCGGGCCAGCTGCACACCACAGCAACGGACCACTGCACCTTCTGCGCCGCGCAGAAAGCCATGGGCAAAGAGAACTTCGCCAAGATCCCCAACGGCACTGGCGGCGTCGAGGAGCGCATGGCCGCTATTTGGGATGGTGGCGTGAACACTGGGCGCCTCACCCCCAGCGAGTTCGTGGCGATCACCTCCGCCAATACCGCCAAGTTGTTCAACATCTACCCCCGCAAGGGCTTCATCGGCGAAGGCGCCGACGCCGACCTGGTGCTGTGGGACCCTGAAGGCACGAAGACCTTCTCGGCCAAGACGCAGTTCAGCAAGGGCGACTTCAACATCTTTGAAGGCCGCACCGTGCGCGGCATCCCCAGCCACACCATCAGCCAGGGCCGCGTGGTGTTTGCCAATGGCGACCTGCGGGCTGAAATGGGCAAAGGCCGCTACATCAAGCGCCCGGCCTTCGGCGCCAACTTTCAGGCCGTGCAAAAACGTGCGCACGACCTGGCGCCGACCGCCGTCGCGCGCTAACCGACCAGCATTCGGAGAACACCATGGACACCCAAGTCAAACCCGACATCGAGAACCTGCGCATCAACGGCGAGCGCCTGTGGGCATCGCTCATGGAGCTGGCGCAGATCGGCGCCACACCCAAGGGCGGCGTGTGCCGCCTCACGCTCACCGACCTGGACAAGCAGGGCCGCGATCTCGTCACCCGCTGGGCGCGCGAAGCCGGGATGACGGTGACCATCGATAAGATCGGCAACGGCTTCATGCGCCGCCCGGGGCGCAACAACCATTTGCCGCCCATCATGACCGGCAGCCACATCGATACCCAGCCCACGGGCGGCAAGTTTGACGGCAACTATGGTGTGCTGGCCGGCATCGAGGTGGTGCGCACGCTCAACGACCACGGCATCGAGACCGAGGCACCCATCGAAGTCGCGTTCTGGACCAACGAGGAGGGCAGCCGCTTCGTGCCCGTGATGATGGGCTCGGGCGTGTTCGCCAAGGCCTTCACGCTGGAGCACGCCTACGCCGCCACCGACACCGAGGGCAAGACGGTGAAGGGCGAGCTGGAGCGCATCGGCTACGTCGGCGACCAGGAGCCGGGTGACCACCCCATCGGCGCGTACTTTGAAACCCACATCGAGCAAGGGCCGGTGCTCGAAGACAACGACAAGACCATCGGCGTGGTCAGCGGTGTGCTGGGCATTCGATGGTTCGACTGCACCGTGACCGGCATGGAGGCCCATGCGGGCCCGACGCCGATGGCGCTGCGCAAGGACGCCCTGCTGGCTGCGACTCAGATCATGCAAGACGTGGTGGCGGCGGCCCACCGCCACCCGCCGCACGGCCGCGGCACCGTGGGCATGGTGCAGGTGTTTCCCAACAGCCGCAATGTCATCCCGGGGCGGGTCAAGTTCAGCATCGACCTGCGCAACAGCACCGACGCGCTGGTCGACCAGATGGCGGCCGAGGTGAAGGCGCTCGCGAACAAGGTGGCGCAGGAGCACGGCGTGCAGGTTCAGATCGAGATGGTGTCCAGCTACCCCGCGCAGGTTTTTCACCCCGAATGTGTGGACGCCGTGGGCCGCGCTGCTGCCAAGCTGGGCTACAGCCACATGCCTGCGGTTTCGGGCGCGGGGCACGATGCCGTGTACATGGCCAAGCTGGCGCCCGCCGGCATGATCTTCATCCCCTGCAAGGACGGTATCAGCCACAACGAGATCGAGGACGCCAAGCCCGAGCACATCACGGCGGGCTGCAACGTGCTGCTGCACGCGATGCTGGAGCGGGCGGGCACCTGAGGCTCTCGCTGGCTGGTCGAAGGTTCAGCACCCGCCGCTGCGCCACCTTTTTCTGGCCCACCGCTCCGCGCGCAGGTACCGCCTGGAGGTAACCGCGGCGTTGCGGGTGCACCACAGGGCACGGGTGTTACACCTGCCGTCCGTCAGTGAAAAAAGTCCGGCCCATGCGGGCTGGCCGGTCGTCAACCCACGCCGCCGCAGTCTCAAAAGACCGTCATGAGCTCGCGGTTTTGGCGGCTGGGCACGCACGCACGTGTATCGTATGGTTACTTATTATTCCGTATCCTGAAAAGTAGCCGATGAAGTTGCGTACCCGAATCCTGTGGCTGTGTGCGGCCACCCTGCTGGGGCTGGTGGTCCTGTCTGCTGTGGCACTCACCACGCTGTATCAATCGATGATGAAGGAGCGCACGGCGCAGTTGTCGAACCTGGTGGTGCTGGCCCATGCCGCCGCGCAGAAGGCGCATGACAAGGAAAAGAGCGGGGCCTTGTCCCGCGAGGACGCCATCAAGGAAGCCGAACGCACCATCGGCAGCTTTGTCGACAAAGACAAGTACTTCTTCGTGCGCGGCTTCGCCAACGACGTGAACTACGTGCACCCTAACCCCAAGCGCATCGGCATCGTCGATGAAAAAGGCGGCAAGGAAGCTGGCGTGCGCTACCGCGCTGCGCTGCAGGGCAAGACCGTCGGCTCCGTCACGGCGCCCGGTACACGCCCCGGCGCCAAGGAGCCGGTGGACAAGCTCTACGCCATCATCAAGTTCGAGCCGTGGGACTGGATCATCGGCTTTGGCGACTATGTCGACGACATCGAGGACGCCTTCTGGCGCAACACCGCCATCCTGCTGTCCATCGGCGGGGTGCTGATGCTGGTGATTGCGCTGATGGCCTGGCAGATGCTGCGCACGCTGGTGCACCAGCTTGGCGGCGAGCCGCAGTACGCGGCCGAGGTCGTGACCCAGATCGCCGAGGGCAACCTTGCCGTGGACGTGAAGACCCTGCCTGGCGACACCACGAGCATCCTGCACGCCATCCGCGTGATGCGCGACAACCTGGCGCATTTGGTCACGCAGGTCCGAGACAGCACCGACTCCATCACCACAGCCTCGTCCGAAATCGCCGCCGGCAACGGCGACCTGTCGGCGCGCACGGAGTCGCAGGCGAGCGCCTTGCAGGAAACCGCCGCGTCCATGGAGCAGCTCACGTCCACTGTGCAGCAGAACGCGGCCAACGCCCGCCGTGCGGACGAACTGGCGCGCTCGGCCTCAGACATGGCAGTGCGCGGCGGCGACGTGGTGCACCAGGTGATCGGCACCATGGACTCCATCAACCAGTCCTCGCGCAAGATCGTGGACATCATCAGCGTGATCGACGGCATTGCGTTCCAGACCAACATCCTGGCGCTGAACGCCGCCGTGGAAGCCGCCCGCGCAGGCGAGCAAGGCCGGGGCTTTGCCGTCGTGGCCAGCGAAGTGCGCGGGCTGGCCCAGCGCAGCGCTGCGGCTGCCAAGGAGATCAAGGGCCTCATCGATGACTCGGTGGCCAAGGTGGGCGTGGGCACGCAGCTGGTGGAGCAGGCCGGCGCGACGATGGGCGAAGTGGTGGCGGGCGTGAAGAGCGTGACCACCATGGTCGGCGAGATCAGTGCGGCCAGCAGCGAGCAAAGCGCTGGCATCGCGCAGGTGAACCAGGCGATATCGCAGATGGACCAGGGCACGCAGCAGAACGCTGCGCTGGTCGAAGAAGCCTTGGCTGCGGCGCAGTCGCTCAGCCAGCAGGCGGCGGCGTTGTCGCAGACGGTCGGTCAGTTCCGCGTGGGGTAAGTAAGCACCCCCTGAGTCGCTTCGCGCCTCGGTGCGTCTACCAGAGGCAGCCGCTCTTCGTTGCCGTCCAAGCCTGCGCAGGCAGGCTTGGAGCCGCGGCACTCAGCCCCTCTCTGGCATTGCTGCGCAATGCGGAGGGGGACGCCCCGGTGCGGCGGGGCGGCCCTTGCACGGGGGCACTGGTTTGGGCCGCGCCAGTTTTAACCGTTCAGCCCGTCGCCGACCTTCGTCCTGCTGGGCTGTTCGCTGAACAACAGTGAGTCCGTCAGCCCCAGGAAGTGGTCGAGCATGTGGAAGTGGTCTTCAAAGAATTCTTCTTCCATCCCTGCCAACTGATCGATAGGCGTCCACTGCACCTGCAGCGCGTCGTCGTCGGCCCGTACGGTGGGGAAGGGCGCGTCGCCCAGATCAAAGTAATGCGCGTGGGTCAGCGTGCGCCCGCGCTGGCTGCGGTCGGGGTGGTCGAACACCGCCACGCACTGCAGTGCGGCGCGCATGGTGGCCTCGGGCAGGTTGCAGTGGGTTTCTTCCACCAGCTCGCGCAGGCAGGACTGCCACACGGTTTCGCGCTGCTCGATGAAGCCGCCGGGCACGGCGAGCTGGCCTTTGCCCGGCGCGTGCGCGCGGCGGATCAGCAGCACATGGTTCTGGCAGCGCAGCACGGCGTCGACCGTGACGAACACCGGCGGGTAGGGCGCGGCGGCCCAGGCTTCGCGGTAGCCGCGCAGCATGCGCCATTCCTCCTGCAGCGCGGGGTAGTGGGGTGTATGAGCGAATTGCTGCAGGGCCGCCAGCGTGCTCTCAGGGATCTCGTCGGCCAGCGGCTGCAGGGCTGCCTGCACGGTGGCGGGGGTGGCGCCAAAGTACGCGTCGCGAATCGCGGTGGCGTCGATGCGGCCTTGGCGCTCGACGTGAATGAGCTCCCAGCCGGGGAAGGCGCTCAGGTAGCTGCTGGTGGCGTCCTTGAAGTGGCCGACCAGCCCGATGCGGGCGTTGGCGCCGGCGATCTCGGCCACTCCCCGGCGCACGGCCTGCACCCAGACGGCTTCGTTGTAGTAGTCCCGCACCGGCAGCACGCGCACGCGGGCGCGGTCTGCGGCGGGCAAGGCTTGGTGCAGCATAGCCTCGCGCTCTTGCCACGTGAAGGGGTTCTTGGGCGACCGCGCCTGCCAGGCAGACCCGACCACCACGATCACCTGGCGGGCGCTGTCGAGCGCGCGTTGTAGCAGGGCCAGGTGGCCGGTGTGGACGGGCTCGAAGCGGCCGATATAGATGGCGGTGTCGTACATGGGCAGGGTGTCTCCGCGGTGCTTTGGGCGGCGAAATATGAATAAAAATGGCCGCTAGTGCTTGATTTATAAGCGCCAGTAGCTATCGTTTTAGGAGTAATTCTACCTGCGCAGGTTTTACTCGTACCGTGCCGCAATCGGCATCTGCCGGCCACTGCCAAACGCCCGGGGGCGCACACGCAGGATCGGCGGGGCCTGGCGGCGCTTGTACTCGTTGCGTGCCACCATGCGGCGCACGCGCTGCACCAGCGCGCGGCCGGCCTCGTCTTCCTGGAGCTTGAGCACAAAGGCCTGCGCGGCGGTGCGCTCGGCGGTCGACAGGCGGTCGCCTTCGATCAGCAGCTTGAGCACTTCATCCAGCACCGGGTAGGGCGGCAGGCTGTCCAAGTCGCGTTGGCCGGGGGCCAGTTCGGCCGAGGGTTCCTTGTCGATGATGGCCTGCGGAATCAGCTCGCGCCCCGCGTGTTCGTTGACGTGGCGCGAGAGCGCAAACACTTCGGTCTTGTACAGGTCGCCCAGCAGGCCCAGGCCGCCGTTGGTGTCGCCGTACAGCGTGCAGTAGCCCACCGAGATCTCGGACTTGTTGCCCGTGGTGAGCAGCAGGTGGCCAAAGGCGTTGGAGTATTCCATCAGCACCGTACCGCGGATGCGCGCCTGCAGGTTCTCCAGCGGCAGGCCCGCCAGCGGCTGGCCAAACGACGCCTCGTACTGCTGCGCGTATCCCGCCACCAGGTCGGCAATCGGGTGCGTGTGGAGCTGGATGCCCAGGTTGCGGCACAGCTGTACCGAGTCATCGACCGAGCCGCTGCTGGAGTAGCGCGAGGGCATGGTGATACCGACCACGTTCTCGGGCCCCAACGCCTCTGCGGCCAAGGCCAGGGTGAGCGCGCTGTCGATGCCGCCCGAGCTGCCCACCACCACCTGCTTGAACCCGCAGCGGCGCGCGTAGTCCGACAGGCCCAGCACAATCTGCTGGCGGTAGAACTCCATGGTGGGGATGCCCTCGGTGGGCACGCTGGCCGGGGCCTGGCCGTCGGCCAGCATGAAGCGGCCGTTGTCGAACTGCAGCGTGCGCACGTCCTCCACAAACCGCGGCGCTTCAAACACGATGCCGGCATCCGGCTCGGCCGCGAACGACCCGCCGTCGTACACCAGCTGGTCGTGGCCACCGATCTGGTTGACATACAGGATGGGCAGGCCGTGCCGCTTGGACGAGCCCCCAAACATCACGTGGCGCTGCTCGCGCTTGCCCACGTGGCTGGGGCTGGCGTTGATGCTGATCACCAGGTCCGGTGACGCATCGCGCATGCGCACGAACGGGTTGACCACGTAGTCGCCGCCGTGGTCGTTCCAGCCGTCCTCGCACACCAGCAGCCCGACCTGGGCGGCGCCGATCCGCAGCACCTTGGCCACGTCCGGGCCGGGCTCAAAGTGGCGGCGCTCGTCAAAGATGTTGTAGGTGGGCAGCAGCTGCTTGGCGTACTGCAGGCGCACGGCGCCGTTCTGCAGCACCACCAGGCTGTTGTGCAGCCGCTTGCCGGGCCCGCTGGCGCGGGTGGGCGTGCCCACCACCCAGTGCAGGCCGGGGAGCTGGGTGGACGCAGCCTGCAGCGCCGCCATCCCGGCCTCGACGCGCGAGATGAATTCGGGCTCGTCCAGCATGTCGCCGGGGTAGTAGCCGCACAGCGAGAGCTCGCTGAAGACGACCATGTCGGACTGCGCGCTGGCAGCCTGCTGCGCTGCGGCCACCATGCGGGCTACGTTGCCTTCGATGTCGCCGACGGTGAAATTCAATTGAGCGATGGTGATGCGGAGCATTGAGTTTTCCTTGAGTGCGCAGAGCGGTATGGAGAGTTTTCTCAGCCACTCAGTTAGCAACGTTGAAGACTTGGCGGAGGTAGGCTAGATAGGTTTCATCGTCGCACAGCGTCTTGCCCGGCGTGTCCGACAGCTTGGCCACCGGTTGGCCGTTGGCGCGGGTGAGCTTCATCACGATGTTGAGCGGCTTCATTTCCCGCGCGTCGCCCATGTCGTTGGTGAGGCTGGTGCCAATGCCAAAACCCAGCTGCGTGCGGTCGCCAAAGTGGCGATACAAATCGAGCGCGCGGTTGAGCGTGAGGCCATCCGAAAACACCAGCCGCTTGGTGTGCGCATCGATGCGCAGCTTCGCATAGTGCGCCAGGGCCTTCTCGCCCCAGGCCACCGGGTCGCCCGAGTCGTGGCGCAGGCCGTCGAACAGCTTGGCAAAGTACAGATCGAAGTCGGCCAGGAACGCGTCCATGCCCACGGTGTCGGTGAGCGCGATCCCGAGGTCGCCGCGGTACTCCTGCACCCAGTCTTCCAGCGCGGCCTTTTGAAAATCTCGCAGGCGCACGCCCAGCGCCTGAAAGGTCTGCAAGTACTCGTGCGCCATGGTGCCGATGGGCACCAGGTTCAAATCGCGCGCCAGCAGCACGTTGCTGGTGCCCTTGAACCACTGCGGCGTCTGCTCGGCAAATGTCTGCACGACCTCGCGCTGCCACGCGCCGCTGTAGCGCCGGCGCAGGCCAAAGTCGAAGATCTCGAACGGGTGGCGCAGCGTGGCCTGCTGGGCCAGGTCCTGAAGCTGTTGCACCTTGGTGGCCAGCCGCTCGCGCCCGCTGGCAAGGGCTGCTGCGGCATCGAAGCGGCGAAAGTACAGCTCGTTGACGATGGCCAGCACGAAGATCTCGAAACCCATCACGTGCACCTGCGGACCACGGGCCACGATGGTAAGGGTGTCACCCTCGGCCCGCGCCTCGATGAAGTCGCGCTGGAACTGGAAGAGGCGCAGGAAGTCGATGAAGTCGCTCTTGATGAAGCGCAGGCCTGCAAGGTAGTCGAGCTCGCCCTTCGTGAAACGCAGGGAACACAGGTGGTCAAGCGCAGCATTCACCTCGGGCAGGAGTTCGGCCAGCGGGTACAGCGGCTGGTTGCGGCACACAAAGCGGTACTCGCTCTGCGTCTGGGGGTGGCGGTGCAGCAGCGCCTGCCACATCGTGAACTTGTACAGGTCGGTGTCGAGCAGGCTGGTGATGACGGGGTTCATGGTGGTCCTTCGTAAGGCTGGGGCCGCAAGACTGGTGGAGCGGGTGGATGGAGCCTGCGTGGTGCCTCAGACGGTGGGGGCGCAGGTTTTGTCAAAATTGATAGCTAGAAGTGCTTGCCCAACAAGCGCTAGAGGCTAATTTCACTGCTATTTGCAAGCTGCATGCCCTGCGCACGCATCGCCTCAAGGAACGCGGTGTGCTCTGCCTCGAAGCCAGGCACCGGGCTCATGCAATCGGTCAGCAGCACGATGTGGTCGGGCCGGGCGCCGGCGGCCTGCAGGCGAGGCAGGTGCTGCACGATGTGTTCGGTGGTGGCGCGCACGCAGTGGCTGCTGGCTTCGCCCGCGATGTAGAGCACATCGGCGGTGTCGAGCGCTGCGAGCAACCGGGTGTTGAGCGCAGTATCCGGGTCGGCAGGGTCCACCACCTCGGCCTCAATGGCGCTGTAGTGCTCGGTCCACGGGTTGGTGCCCTTGAACACGTTGTGCACTGCGCGCTGGCGCCGCAGTTGCCACTCGCCACAGGCAGACAGCACATCGGCATGCACACCGTGGCCCCAGCTGCCGATCTCGCAGTGCACGGGCCAGACCATGAGCGTGTAGCGGCCCTGGGCTTCGAGCGCATCGAGGTACGCCAGGGTGCGCGGCAGCGCTGCGGCATTGCGCGGAGCAAAGGCGCCGGCGCGCACCTGCGCTGCGGTGATGGGCGTGAACGCGGCAACTGCCTGGCCACTGCCTTGTTGCCAGAAACCGGGGTGGGCAATGTCAAAACGCTGGTGCGAATCCAGCGTGACGGTGATCGCATCGAGCTGGCCGGCGTGTGCGCGGATGAACGCCGCCACCCGCTGCATGTCGGCGTGGGCGCCCGCCACGGGCAGGCTGGGCGCTGTGCGGGTGCCGTCCGGCTGGTGGGGGTACCAGTCGGCGGGCAGGTCACAAAAGTCATTTTGCGGGTCGATCACCAGCAGCTGGATATTGCGGGCCATGGTCTTCTCCTCAGTAGTGAGGCCAGTCTAGTATAGTTAAGTCATAAATGCAACTAACTAGTGTGAAAAGCTCTGTGCGGGTTGTCGTTGGTACGGCAATCATCGGGAATGATCTTCACCTTGCGCTTCGGCAGTGGTAGCCTTGTTTGTCTCAAGTTGCAATGAACTCCTCGCCGCCCATGAAAGACACACTCGATCCCGCCGTGATCTGCACCGTAGACGTGGTGCTGCTGACGCTGCGTGGCGACGCGCTGCAGGTGGCGCTGGTGTGTCGGGACCGGGCTCCGTTTGCCGGCGCCCTGGCGCTGCCCGGCGGCTATGTGCACGCCCAGGAAGACGCCGACGCACAGGCCAGCGCGGCGCGTGTGCTGCGCGACAAGGCGGGGCTGGCAAGCCCCTACCTGGAGCAACTGGCCACGTTCTCGGGCGCGGTGCGGGACCCGCGAGGCTGGTCGGTGGCGGTGGCGTACTGCGCGCTGGTGCCGCCGGAGTTGCTGGCCCCGGCCGAGGGGCGCATTAAATTGGCGCCGGTCGATGCCCTGCCGCCCCTGCCGTTCGACCACCGCCACATCGTGGAAGTGGCCGTGGCGCGGGTGCGCAGCAAAAGCCAGTATTCGTCGCTGCCGGTGCACCTGTGTGCTGAGCCCTTCACGTTGCCCCAGCTGCAGGCGGTGTACGAGGTGGTGTTGGGCGAGGCCATCAACAAGGTGAGCTTTCGGCGCAAGGTGGAAGAACTGGCGATGCTGGAGCCAATCCCGGGCGCGCTGCAAACGGGCGCCGCCCACCGCCCCGCCCAGCTGTACCGCCTGCGCCCGGCCTACCGCCGCAAGCTGTCGCTGAGCGAGCGTGGGCTGTAGCTGCCGGCAGGCGTTGGCGCAATAGTGTTGGACCTGTTGCGCAAAATCTGGCACAAACGCAAACTTTGCCTCCCATGATCGCCCGGTGCATCCATGCAGCCAGGGCGGCAGGGCGGGCCCCACCGGGCGCCCGTCCTTTCCAATAACAAGCTGGCCCAGATCGCCGGCACCTGAGGGATTTCCATGTCTTTGCGGCTCAAATTCAACCTGGTGCTGGCAGTGGTCCTGCTCGTGGCGGCGGCCGGTGCGGGGGCGTATGTGCACCGCTTCCTGCAGCAGTTGGCCATCGAGGAAGTGCAGCACAACTCGCAGATGATGATGAACGCGGCCATGGCCATCCGCGACTACACCACCGAGCTGGTCAAGCCACACCTGGATGTGACGCTGGCAGAGAAGTTCTTGCCCCAGACCGTGCCCGCCTTTGCCGCCACCGAAACCCTGCGCCGCCTGCAAAGCCGGTTTCCGGGTTATGAATACAAGGAGGCGGTGCTCAACCCGACCAACCTGCGCGACCGCGCCAACGAGTGGGAGGAGCGCATCATTGGCGACTTCCGCGAAGGACGGTCCGACCTCAAGAAAGAGGTCACGGGCGAGGTGGGCGAGGGCATGCACCGCGCGATGTACGTGGCGCGTCCCATCACCATCAAGCAGGCCCAGTGCATGGCCTGCCACAGCACACCCGCCGTGGCGCCACCCACCATGCTCAAGGTGTACGGCGACAAAAACGGCTTTGGCTGGGGCATGAACGAGACCGTGGGCATCCAGGTGGTGAAGGTGCCCATGTACTTCCCGCTCGAGAAGGCGCGCCAGACGTTCAACACCGTGATGGCCGCGCTGCTGGGCAGCTTTTTGCTGCTGTTTGTGGTGCTCAACCTGTCGCTGTCGTCGCTGGTGATCGGGCCCATGGCGCGGCTCAACAGCAAGCTGGAAGACCTGGCGACCAAGGACTTCTTGACCGACCTCGTGAACCGGCGCCGGTTCTTCGAGCGGCTGGAGACCGAGATGGCCGACACGCGCATCAAGAAGAGCAGCCTGTCGGTGGTGATGTTCGACATCGATTTCTTCAAACGCATCAACGACACCTTCGGGCACGACTCGGGCGACGTGGTGCTCAAGAGCACCGCGCTGCGCGTGCGTGAACTGCTGCGCACCTCGGACTGCGCGGCGCGTTTTGGCGGCGAGGAATTCATCATCCTGCTCAAGGAAACCCCGGTCGATGCTGCCATGGCCATGGCCGAAGCGGTGCGGGCGCGTATTGCCGGCGTGCCGTTTGATTCGGTAGGGCACGTGAGCGCCAGTTTTGGCGTGGCCACCTGGGACCACCACGAGGACGCGCATGCGCTCATCAAGCGCGCCGACACCGCGCTGTATGTGGCCAAGTCCAAGGGCCGCAACTGCGTCGTGCAGGCTGAAGAATCGGTCTGACGCGCCTGGCGGTACGCTGCCGCGGGCTGGTCCGCCGCCCGGGCACTCTGCATTCAGTGGTTGATCAGGCAGTCGCGGCCTTGGCCTTGGATTCTTCGTACGTGGCGAAGTAATCCTTGGCCAGATCCAGCTTCTGCTTTTCGGTCAGGAGCTTGCCCGCCATCTGGAAGAACTTGTGCTCTTCTTCCTCGAGGTGATGCTCCACCTTCTCCGCGAGTTTCTTCGCCAGGGGCAGCCATGTAGGCGTTGCCGGGTCGGCATCTTCCAACGACTCCACCAGTTCATCCAGCTGATGGTGTTCAGAGATTGCGTGGCGTGACAGATCGACCCCAGCGTCGTGATCCATCAGCGGGATGTAGAAGTGCCGCTCCTCTGCCAGTTCATGGGCCAGAAGTTCGGCTTTGAGCTGCTCGAAAAGCTCGCGCCGCTCGGGGGTGTCGCCGCTGGTGTCGACCAGCTGCCGGTACAGCTCGCGTTGGCGTTCGTGGCTTTCGCGCAGCGCTTCGAAGATATTGAGGGCCATGGAAGTCCTGGTGTTCTATGAAGTGCCGTGCCGCTTACTTGAGCACCTTGCGTGCCGCGCCCACACCGACAGCGGCCAGGACCACGAACACCACGGCGATGATCAGGAAAATCACGAACAGAACCTTGGCAATGCCTGCAGCGCCAGCGGCCACGCCGGTGAAACCGAGTGCAGCTGCAACCAGGGAAATCAGGGCAAAAATGATGGCGTACTTCAGCATGGCAGTCGCTCCTAAGGAGGGGTTGTATAGCAGCGTGGGGCCGCAAGAGGGTGTGGTGGAACGATAGGGGAAGCGCCTTTGTGCGGCCGTCAGTACGGGCGGGTCGCGGCTGTAGGAGAGAGCCGCAATGGGGGTGTGCACCATGCGAATGGGCAAAGAAAAAAGCCGCAACGCGGTGCGTTGCGGCTTTGTAGTGGTGGTGTTGCGGTGGCTGACACACCGCACGTGCGCGAAGGCTTTACAGCCCGGCTGACGCACGCAGGGCAGCAGCCTTGTCCGTCCGTTCCCAGCTGAACTCAGGCTCTTCGCGCCCGAAGTGGCCGTAGGCTGCCGTCTTCTCGTAGATAGGCCGCAGCAGGTCCAGCATCTGGATGATGCCCTTGGGGCGCAGGTCGAAGTGTTCGCGGACCAGGGCGGCCAGGCGGTCGTCGGAGATCACGCCCGTGCCTTCGGTGTACACGGTGATGTTCATCGGCTCGGCCACACCGATGGCATAGGCCACCTGGATCTGGCACTGGCGCGCCAGGCCGGCGGCCACGATGTTCTTGGCCACGTAGCGCGCGGCGTAGGCGGCCGAGCGGTCCACCTTCGTTGGATCCTTGCCGCTGAATGCGCCACCACCGTGGGGGCAGGCGCCGCCGTAGGTGTCCACGATGATCTTGCGGCCGGTCAGGCCACAGTCGCCCTGGGGGCCGCCGATGACGAAGCGGCCGGTGGGGTTGATCAGGTAGCGCGTGTTCTGCAGCCACTCTTTGGGCAGCACGGGCTTGATGATCTCTTCGATGATGGCTTCGGTGAACGAGGCCTTCATCTTGGTCTGGGTTTCGCTCTGGTCGGGGTGGTGCTGGGTGGAGAGCACCACGGTGTCGATGCTGTGGGGCTTGCCATCCACATAGCGCATGGTCACTTGCGACTTGGCGTCGGGGCGCAGGAAGGGCAGGCGGCCGTCCTTGCGCAGCTGGGCCTGGCGCTCGACCAGGCGGTGGGCGTAGTAGATGGGCGCGGGCATCAGCTCGGGCGTTTCGTCGCAGGCGTAGCCGAACATCAGGCCCTGGTCGCCAGCGCCGGTGTTCAGGTGATCGTCACTTGCATGGTCCACGCCCTGGGCGATGTCGTTGGATTGCTTGTCGTAGGCCACCAGCACGGCGCAGCCCTTGTAGTCGATGCCGTAGTCGGTGTTGTCGTAGCCGATGCGCTTGATGGTGTCGCGCGCCACCTGGATGTAGTCCACGTGGGCGTTGGTGGTGATTTCGCCGGCCAGCACCACAAGGCCGGTGTTGGTCAGCGTTTCGGCGGCAACGCGCGAGCGGGGGACGGATTCCGAGGTAAAGAGAAAGTCGTTCGCCATTTGAATAAACTCCTGTGTTCCGGCATTTGGGGCGTTGCCCTCACCCCGAAGGAGCTTTGGCGAACGCTTTAGCAGATTTTTTTTACGTCGCCCTGCAAGTTGCTCATTTAACTCAGCGACCCGTCCATTTTAATGCCAGTCGTCTTCCGATTTTTTTCCGTGTTTCCGCTGTGGTTGCTCCACATCATGGGCGCGGCCATGGGCTGGGTGGCGTTTGTGGCATCGGCCACGTACCGGCGGCGCTTTTTGGCCAACGTGGCGCTGGCGGGCTATTCGTTTGGCGCGGTGCGTGCCGCCGTGGCGCACGCCGGCCGCATGGTGACCGAGCTGCCGCGCCTGTGGCTGGGCGCGCCCATGCCCTGCCGAATCGAGGGCGAGGCGTGTGTCGAGGCGGCCTATGCGGCGGGCAAGGGCATCGTGTACCTCACGCCGCACCAGGGTTGTTTTGAGCTGTCAGCCCAGGCCGCCGCACGCAGCTGGAGCGCCGAGCGCGGCCCCATCACCGTGCTGTACCGCCCCGCGCGCCAGGCCTGGCTGGCCAAGGTGATGGAGACCGCCCGCAACCGCCCCGGCATGCTGGCCGTGCCGACCACGCTGGCAGGCGTGCGCCAGATGATCAAGGCCCTGCGCCGCGGCGAGGCTGTGGGCCTGCTGCCCGACCAGGTGCCGCCCGATGGGCAGGGCCTGTGGGCGCCGTTTTTTGGCCGCGATGCCTACACCATGACGCTGGCCGTGCGCTTGGCGCAGCAGACCGGCGCGGCCGTGGTGCTGGCGCGCTGCGAGCGCCTGCCCTGGGGCCGCGGTTTTGTCACCCATTTCGAGCCGCTCGCAGAGCCGCTGTCCGACCAGATCGACGTTGCCGTCGTACAGATCAACCAGGCCATGGAACACCTCATCCGCCAATGCCCCGAGCAGTACCTCTGGGGCTACGCCCGCTACAAGAAACCCCGGGCCGACGCACCCGCCGCCGCTGCCGAGGTGTCTGCATGACGGGGCGCCTGGGCGTGTGGTTCATGCGCGTGCTGGCGCGGTTACCGCTGCCGGTGCTGCGCAACATGGGCTGGCTGATTGGCCGCACGCTGTTCGTGCTGGCTGCGCCGCGCCGGCGGGTGGCTTTGCGCAACCTGGCGCTGTGCTACCCCGACGCCCCTGAGGCCCAGCGCCGCGTGTGGGCGCAAGAGACGTTTGTGGTGTTCTGCCAATCCTGGCTCGACCGCAGCTGGCTGTGGTTTGCGCCGCGCGATGTGGTGCAGGCCCGCGTCAAGCTCACGGGCGCCGTGCAAGAGCTGGAGGGCGACACGCCCACCATCATCTTCGCGCCGCATTTCTACGGCATGGACGCGGGCGGCTCGGCCCTCACGCTGCACACGTCGCGCGCGTTCACGTCGATCTTCTCGACCCATCCGGACCCGGCCGTGGACGCGTGGTTTCGCGAGGGGCGCCAGCGTTTTGGCGATGTGCGCATGCTCAACCGCAATGACGGGGTCAAGCCCATCATCGCCAACCTGCGCAAGGGGGGTCTGCTGTACCTGCTGCCCGACATGGACTTTGGCCGCAACGACTCGCTGTTCGTGCCGTTCTTTGGCGTGCAGGCGGCCACCGTGCCGTCGCTGCCCCGGTTCGCGCGGCTGGGGCGGGCCAAGGTGATCGCCATGGTCACGCGCCTCACGCCTGCCGGCTACGTGGCTGAGATTTCGCCTGCCTGGCCCGGCTACCCGACCGAAGACGCCGAGGCCGATACCGCCCTCATGAATGCCAATCTGCAGCGCTACATCGATGTGTCGCCGGGGCAGTATTACTGGGTGCACAAGCGCTTCAAGACGCGGCCCGAGGGCGAAGCTTCGGTGTATTGACGGTGCCGGTGGCGCGGGGTGGCTGGCCGCTCTGAGCGGTGCCAGCAGTGGCGGGCTACGCAGGCTGCCGTGGCTCAGCTACAGGATGTGTTCAGCAGTCGATGGCCCCGCTTCACGACAAAAACCGGCCCTAGCGCTTATCCATCAAGCGCTGATAGCTATCATTTTGATTGCAGAAAGCGCCGCAGCTCCATCGCCACGCGCTCGGGATGCTCGTGCACGACCCAGTGCGTGGCCTGCTCAATGCGTTGCAGTTGCAGCTGTGGAATCCACCCGGGCAGGCCGTCGAGCAGGGCCGGCAGCAGGGCGGGGTCGTCCATGGCCCAGAGCACCAGCGTGGGCACGGCAATGGTGAGCATGCTGTCGGGCAGGGTGATGGCCTGCACGCTGTCGTCCTCGGTTCCGCCCTCGCTGCGGGCCTTGTTGCGCGGCGGGCGCAGGGGGCTTGCGCGGTAGTAGTTGCAGGCGCCCGTCAGGCCCTGCTGCCACAGCGCACGGTACTGGGCACGCACGGGGTCGGTCAGCCAGGCGGGTGCGCGGCCGTCGGGCGCGTCGAAAAAGCCGAACAGACGGGCGAAATCGTTCTCGGCCAGCAGCGCCTCGGCGTCCGCGCGGCACAGGAAGTGCATGTACTGGCTGGCCGCCTGCTGCGCGGGGTTGTGCTGCAGCTCGCGCAGAAAGGCGCCGGGGTGCGGGGAGTTGACGATGGCCAGCCGCTTCATCAGCTGGGGCTGCTGGTTGGCCAGGTTCCACGCCACCGCGCCGCCCCAATCGTGCGCCACCAGGCATTCGAGCGGGCCGCTGGGCGACTCCGATGCGATGAGTGCTACCAAATCCTGCACCAGGTGCTTGGCCCGGTAGGCTTCGACCTCGGCCGGGCTGGTGGAGGGGCCGAAGCCCCGCAGGTAGGGCGCGACGCAGCGGTAGCCGCCGTTCTCGGGACGGGCAAAGTACGCCAGTTGTTCGTCCCAGATGAACGCCCCCTCGGGGAAACCATGCAGAAAGAGCAGCACGGGCCGGCCGGCCACGCCGCTGGTACGGCAGTGCAGGGTGATGCCGTGGGGCAGGGCGACGGGGTGGATTTGAATCATGACGCTATTAACTTGATAGCTACTAGCGCATGATGAATAAGCGCTGGAGCCTAGTTTTGCTCAAAATCCTCATCGGCATCCGGCGTGGAGGCGTCAGCGGCGCCAGCGGCGTCTGACAATGCGCCAGCGGCAGCCACCGCGGCCTGCTCCGGGTGCGCCCACTGCCACAGCAGCTGGGCCACCTCGTCCACGCCCTGCTTCTTGAGGGCCGAGAACATCATCACCTCTCCTCCGGCCGCGTTCAGTCGCGTAATCGACAGGATCTTGGCTTGCTCAGAGCGTGTGAGCTTGTCGGCCTTGGTCAGCACGATGAGGAATTTCAGGCCTTCTTCGACCCGCGGGCGCAGCACCTCCAGCAGCGCCTCGTCCAGCTCGGTCAACCCCAGGCGGGGATCACACAGCAGGACGATGCCGGTGAGCCCGGGGCGGCTGACCAGGTAGTTGACCATCACCTGCTGCCAGCGCACCTTGTCCGACCGCGACACCTTGGCGTAGCCGTAGCCGGGCAGATCCGCCAGCACCGCATCGGTCACGCCGTGTTTGCCCAGAGAGAAAAGGTTGATGTGCTGCGTGCGTCCTGGCCTTTTGGAGGCAAAGGCGAGCTGCTTTTGCTGCGTCAGCGTGTTGATGCAGGTGGATTTGCCTGCGTTGGAACGGCCCACAAAGGCGATTTCGGGCACGTGGATGGGCGGCAGGTGGTGCAGCTGCGCGGCCGTGGTCAGGAACCTGGCCGTGTGCATCCAGCCCATGGCGATCTTGGCGTCGGGTGCGGGCGGGAGGGAGCCAGCAACTGGCGCAGAAAGGGTGGTCGTCATGGGGCGTTGGGAGAGAAAGAACCATCATTGTAGAATCGCGAGGTTTTGCGCACATAAACATAGACCCTCGATATGAAGTTGCTTGCCTCCTTGTTGACAGCTGCCGCACTGGCAGCACCTGTTTTCTCGGCCTTCGCAGCGGGGGAGGCTCCCGCGGCACCGCCCAAGGCGGCCAAGCCCGATCTGGTCAAAGGCGAGGCAAGCTTCACCGCCGTGTGCGCGGCCTGCCACGGCGCCGATGGCAACTCGGCCATCGCGGCCAACCCCAAGCTGTCGCAGCAACACCCTGAATACCTGGTCAAGCAGCTGCAGGAGTTCAAGTCCGGCAAGCGCAACGATCCCGTCATGAAGGGCTTTGCCTCGGCCCTGTCGGACGACGACATGCGCAACATCTCGTACTGGGTGGGTGGCAAGACCGCCAAACCCGGTTTCGCCAAGGACAAGGAGTTGGTGGCACTGGGCGAGCGCATTTACCGCGGTGGTATTGCTGACCGCAACATCGCTGCCTGCGCCGGCTGCCACAGCCCCAACGGTGCCGGCATCCCTGCCCAGTACCCGCGCCTGTCCGGCCAGCACGCCGACTACACGTCCAAGCAGCTGTCCGAGTTCCGCGAAGGCAAACGTGCCAACAGCATCCAGATGACGCAGATTGCGGCCAAGCTCAACGACAAGGAAATCCGGGCGGTATCGGACTACATCGCCGGCCTGCGCTGATTGATCTTCGTCAACCCGTGGCCCTGGTAAACGGGCCGCACGGAACCTACCGCCAATAACAACCCCAAAAAAGGGCGGGTCCATCGCAAGGATGGTCCCGCCCTTTTTGCTTTGATCTCTCTCCCGCGCGCACCGCAGCACCCTCGCTCCATTTTTCATTCATGTCCGACAACACCCAGGGCCTTCGCGTCCAGACTGGCTCAGCGGCACTGCGCGCCGGGGTCGAACTGCTGTCCTCCATGCGGTTTGCGATCTCGCTGCTGACGGTGATCTGCATCGCCTCGGTGATCGGCACAGTGCTCAAGCAGCATGAGCCGGCGGTCAACTACGTCAACCAGTTCGGGCCGTTCTGGGCCGAGCTGTTTGGCGCCGTGAAGCTCAACGCGGTGTACAGCGCCTGGTGGTTTTTGCTGATCCTGGCCTTTCTGGTGACGAGCACCTCGCTGTGCATTGCCCGCAACACCCCCAAGATCCTGGTAGACCTTAGGGTCTACAAAGAAAACATCCGCGAGCAGAGCCTGAAGGCCTTTCACCACAAGGCCGAGGCGGAACTCCACGAGGTGCCCGAGGCCGAGGCACGCCGCATCGGCACCCTGCTGGCCGGGGGCGGCTGGAAGGTGCGCCTGCAGCAGCGCGACACCCCCGCAGGCCCCGGCACGGGCTGGATGGTGGCGGCCAAGGCGGGTGCGGCCAACAAGCTGGGGTACATCGCCGCGCACAGCGCCATCGTGCTGGTGTGCCTGGGCGGCCTGCTGGACGGCGACCTTATCGTGCGCGCCCAGATGCTGCTGGGCGGCAAGACGCCCTACCAGGGTGGTGGCTTGATCGCCGACGTGAAGCCCGAGCACCGGCTGTCCGAGCGCAACCCCACGTTCCGCGGCAACCTGCTAGTCGCCGAAGGCACGCAGTCGAGCACCGCGATCCTGAACCAGTCCGACGGTGTGCTGCTGCAGGACCTTCCATTCGCCATCGAGCTCAAGAAGTTCATCGTGGAGCACTACTCCACCGGCATGCCCAAGCTGTTCGCCAGCGAGATCGTCATCCACGACAAGGCCACGGGCGAGAAGATCCCGGCGCGCGTCGAGGTGAACCACCCGGCCAGCTACAAAGGCATCGAGATCTACCAGTCGAGCTTTGACGACGGCGGCTCGCACCTCAAGCTGCGTGCCGTGCCCATGGTGGCGGGCGCCAAGCCGTTCGACATCGAGGGCGTGGTGGGCAATTCCACCGAGCTCACCAACCAGGGCGGCGGCCCGGGCAGTGACAAGCTCACGCTCGAATTCACTGCGCTGCGCACGATCAACGTGGAAAATTTCGGTGGCGCCGGCCCCGGTGGTGCGGGCGTGGATGTCCGCAAGGTCGACTTGCGCGAATCGGTCGAATCACGCCTGGGCGCGGCCAACAAGACCGTCACCAAGAAAGAGCTGCGCAATGTCGGCCCGAGCGTGAGCTACAAGCTGCGCGACGCCGCTGGCCAGGCGCGCGAGTTCCACAACTACATGCTGCCGGTGGACACCGGCGATGGCGCCCCGGTGTTCCTGCTGGGTGTGCGCGAGACACCGGCAGAGCCCTTTCGCTACCTGCGGGTGCCCGCCGATGACAAGGGCAGCATGGACGGATTTATGCGCATGAAGGCCGCGTTGGCCGACGAGCAAGCACGCGAGGCGGCCGTGCGCCGCTACGTGGCGCAGGCCGTCGACCCCTCGCGCACCGATCTGGCCGAACAGCTGCGCCAGTCTGCGTCGCGCGCGCTGGCGCTGTTTGCCGGGCGCGGCATGGTGGACGGCAAGCCCACGGGCGGCCTGCAGGCGGTGTCGGACTTCATGGAAGCCAACGTGCCGGAGGCCGAGCGCGCACGCGCCGGCGAGGTGCTGGTGCGCATCCTCAACGGCACGCTGTTCGAGGTGGCGCAGCTGTCGCGCCAGCGGGCCGGCCTGCCGCCGCTGCCGCAGGACGAAAAGACCCAGGGTTTCATGACGCAGGCCGTGCTGTCGCTTTCTGACGCGCAGATCTACCCCGCGCCGCTGGTGTTTGAACTCAAGGACTTCACCCAGGTGCAGGCCAGCGTGTTCCAGGTGGCGCGCGCCCCGGGCAAGAGCATCGTCTATCTGGGCTGCGCCTTGCTGATCCTGGGCGTTTTTGCCATGCTGTACGTGCGTGAGCGGCGCGTATGGATCTGGGTTGCTCCCCACGAAGGTGAGGGTGGCCGCTCCCGCGCCACCATGGCCCTGTCGACCAACCGCAAGACGATGGATGGCGACCAAGAGTTCGTCCAGCTCGCACAGAAACTGATCGGGGCCGGCAAGGCCCCGGAAGGCACCGCATGAACACCGCCACCAGCAACACGAACAACACCGTGATCACCCTGAACGAAGGGTTCTTCGCCCGCCGCAACTGGTTCGATTGGCTGTTTGCCGCCATCGTCGTGGTGGGGGGGCTTTTTGCGCTGCAGCGCTATGGCAGCTTCATGGATGTCTATGAGAAGGGCATCCTGCTGGGCGCCATTCCATGCACGATCTGGCTGTGCTGGTTCTGGCGCCCGCTGCGTGTGCTGCTGCTGGTGGTGGCGGCGGTGGCGCTGATGGCCATCGGCCTGTACCAGCAGGATGGTGCGGGCAGCTTGGCGCGTGCCGATACGGTGTTCGGCCTCAAGTATTTCCTGTCCAGCCAGTCGGCCATCCTGTGGATGAGCATGCTGTTTTTCATGAGCACCATCTTCTATTGGGTGGGCATGTTCTCGCGCGGCGAGGGCCGCACGATGAGCCTGCTGGGCTCGCGCATCGCCTGGGTTGCGGTGGCCATGGCGCTCATCGGCACGCTGGTGCGCTGGTACGAGAGCTACCTCATCGGCCCCGACATCGGCCACATCCCGGTGAGCAACCTGTACGAAGTGTTCGTGTTGTTCTGCTGGATGACCGCCGCCTTCTACCTGTACTACGAAGAGCAGTACGACACGCGGGCCCTGGGCGGCTTCGTGATGCTGGTGGTCAGCGCCGCGGTGGGCTTTCTGCTCTGGTACACCGTGGTGCGCGAGGCGCACGAGATCCAGCCCCTGGTGCCGGCCTTGAAGAGCTGGTGGATGAAGCTGCACGTGCCCGCCAACTTCATCGGCTACGGCACGTTCGCGCTGGCTGCGATGGTGGCCTTTGCCTACCTGATCAAGCAGCAGGCGGATGAGACCCGTTGGCACAAGCTGACACCTTTGTGGCTGCTGGGTGCGGCCCTGTGCTTCGTGCCCATCGCTTTCCGCCAGCGTGGCGTGGCCGAGGCGGGCGGCAGCTACTGGGTCGGTTATGCGGCTATCTCGGCGCTGATCGCGGTCGGCATCCTGTTCGGGCGCAAGCGGATTGCTGCACGCCTGCCGTCGTTCGAGATCCTTGACGACGTGATGTACAAATCCATCGCCGTGGGTTTTGCCTTCTTCACCATCGCCACCGTGCTGGGCGCCTTGTGGGCGGCCGAGGCCTGGGGCGGCTACTGGAGCTGGGACCCCAAGGAGACCTGGGCGCTGATCGTCTGGCTCAACTATGCGGCCTGGCTGCACATGCGCCTCATGAAAGGCCTGCGCGGCACGGTGTCGGCCTGGTGGGCGCTGGTCGGCCTGGCGGTGACGACGTTTGCGTTCCTGGGCGTGAACATGTTTCTTTCGGGGCTGCACAGCTACGGCACTTTGTAGGTCAGCTTCTGCGTGCTGTGCCCCGGGGGGCGTGGCGGGTGGCGGGAAGGGTGTGGCTGGGGTATGGACGCATGAAACTATTGCGTCTTCGGTGTAACCTGAGCGGTACAGGGAACGAACTAACAGTTGTTCTGCTCTACCGCCACACCGTTTCAACATAAGAACGTGCCACGTTCCCCACCGGAGACCGCCATGCTGATCCCTCCCCGCGACACAGGTTTCAACCACCCGCATTCCTCCGAGATCACACCGCGCTCGGTCTACGAAGACCGGCGCCAGATGCTGCGCCTGATGGCCGGCGGCGCCGCAGGGGCGGCTCTGGCGGCCTGGGCAGGGCGCGAGGCAATGGCGCAGGCGGCGGCGGTGCCGCGGCCCGGCAAGCTGGCGGCGCTGGCCAGCACCCGGTCGGCAGTGGCCGGCGCAGTCACGATGGAAAAGCTCACCGACTACAAGGACGCGAGCACCTACAACAACTTCTACGAGTTCGGCACCGACAAGGCCGACCCCGCGCGCAACGCCCACACCCTGAAGACCACGCCCTGGACGGTGGAGGTCGAAGGCTTGGTCAAGAAGCCCGGCAAATACGGCATCGAAGACCTGCTCAAGCTCAGCGCGCAAGAAGAGCGCATCTACCGTCTGCGCTGCGTGGAGGGCTGGTCCATGGTGGTCCCCTGGGTGGGCTATTCGCTGTCTGAGCTGATCAAGCGCGTGGAGCCGCAGGGCAGCGCCAAGTACGTGGAGTTTGTGACGCTGGCGGACAAGGCGACGATGCCCTTTGTCGGCTCCCGCGTGCTCGACTGGCCGTATGTGGAAGGCCTGCGCATGGATGAGGCGATGAATCCCCTCACGCTGCTGACCTTTGGCATGTATGGCGAGGTGCTGCCCAACCAGAACGGCGCACCCGTGCGGCTGGTGGTGCCGTGGAAGTACGGTTTCAAGAGCGCCAAGAGCATTGTCAAAATCCGCTTTGTCGAGAAGGAGCCCGGCACGGCGTGGAACAAAGCCGCCAAGCAGGAGTACGGCTTTTATTCCAACGTGAACCCCGAGGTGGACCACCCGCGCTGGAGCCAGGCTACCGAGCGGCGCATTGGCGAGGACGGCCTGTTCGCCAAGAAGCGCAAGACACTGATGTTCAACGGCTACGAAGCGCAGGTGGGGCAGCTGTACGCGGGCATGGATCTCAAGAAGTTCTATTGATGCACGAGGGCACGTCTGACACCTGCGCTGCACGTTGACTCCATAGGCCCGACAGATCCATGCGAAAACTCTTGCTCCATCCGGCCGCCAAGCCTGTGGTGTTTGTGCTGTGCCTGCTGCCGCTGGCCTGGCTGGTGTTTGCCACTGCCACCAACCAGCTGGGCGCCAATCCTGCGGAGGCTTTGATCCGCGCGACCGGCGACTGGACGCTGCGCGCCCTGTGCCTGGTGTTGGCCGTGACGCCCTTGCGCGTGATCACCGCCACGCCCCAGCTTGCGCGGTTTCGCCGCATGCTGGGCCTGTTCGTGTTCTTCTATGGCCTGCTGCACCTGCTGAGCTACGCGTGGTTCGACATGGGCTTCGATCTGCCGGACATCCTGCGGGACATTGCCAAGCGGCCTTTTATCCTGGTGGGGTCGTTGGCGTTGTTGTTGCTCACGCTGCTCGCGGCCACGTCGTTCAACCGCGCCATCAAGGCGATGGGTGCGCGGCGCTGGCAGGCGCTGCACCGCGCGGTCTACGTCGTTGCGGGGCTCGCCATCCTGCATTTTTTCTGGATGCGCTCGGGCAAGAACGATTTTGGCGAGGTCGCGATTTACGCCGTGGTCCTGGCCGCGTTGCTGGGGTGGCGGGTGTGGCAACGGCTGCGCAAAAAGGCCATCTTAGGCCGCGCGGCGGCGCAGGGGACGTCGTCGCCAGCGCGGGCTCGGTAGGGGCTTAGGTTGCGATTGCTATTAAAAAAATAGCTAAATGCGCTTACCAATCAAGCGCTGGAGCCATTTTTTGCCTTTATTCAAGCGATTTGAGGGTGCAGTTGTCGACTCACGGGGTCGATGCGGGCGGTAGGGAGTTGGTAGGCCCGTTCGTCGAACAGGTCGATGCCACACGCCAGATTTTCGATCCAGTCAAAAAAGTCGCTGATCGCCTGCTGGCCTTGGATGGGTGCGCCGTGCTGGGGCACCAGCATCGAAATATCCAGCTGCCGCGCCATGCGCGTCCACAGGCGCAGGATCTTGTTGGAGACCATGTAGCGACGGTGAAACGCCTCCATGCGCGGGATGTGGGACTTGAGGTCGGTCACCGGGATACGCGCCTCGGCGCCTGTTGTCATCGACACGCCCAGATCGCCTGTGAATAGGATCCGGCTGACCGGGTCGTAGAAGTGAAAGTTGCCCTCCGAGTGCATGAAGTGCGCCGGCAGCAGCATCAGCTCACCGCGCCCCAGCGGCAGGTGGCCGCCGCTGTCCGGCATGCCGATCACCCGGTTCTCTGTCTTGCCCGCCTTGGTGAAATGCGGCGCAAAGCGCTCCCACACGCGCGAGATCACCAGGTGGGCCTTGGTACTGGTCATCCAGCGGTCGAGCGACGCGATGATGTCCGGATCTGCATGGGACGCGATCACGTACGAGAGCTTGTGCGGCGGGAAATGTTGGGTCATCCCCATGAACAACTCGTTGAACGCGAGGTTGCCGCCCGGGTCGATGATCGCGCCGGTGTCGTCGTCCACGATCAGGAACTGATTGGCCTGCACGGCCTGACCGTCTTCTTCAATGAGGTCGGTGAACATCAGGCAAGCGTGGTTCTTGTCGCGGTAGAGTTCCAGGGCCATGGCCATCCTGCGGTGCAATAAAGCGCCCGACTCTACGGGGGACCCTGTACAGGGTCCTTGATGGAAATCAACGATGGGGGGGGTGGTGGCAACGCCCTAGCTGGGGCTGCGAGGTGCGCTGCCCGGTGCCTCAGCGCGGCGTGGACGCTGCGGCGGCGGCCGGGGCCGCTGGCGTAGCACCGCTGCTGGTGGAACTGGTGCTGTTGCTGCCGGCAGGTGTCAGGGTTTCGGGGAGTGTGGCCCGCTGCGCGGCAGCAGGGCCGGTAGGCAAATACAGCGGGCCGCGTTGGCCGCAACCGACGGCCGCTGCCGCACTGGCGGCAAGGACAAGCGTCCTGACTAGAATTTGGGAAGCTTTCAACATCCGCAAATTGTAATGACCGACCTTGAATTCATGGACCACGCCGAAAAACTGCTTCTCGCCGTGGAGCGCAGTTGCGATCGGATCAACGATGACACCGACGCCGACGTGGATGCCCAGCGGTCGGGCGGCATGGTGACTCTGACCTTTCCCAACCGAACCCAGATCGTGATCAACCTGCAAAGGCCGCTGCACGAGGTGTGGATGGCCGCCAAGTCTGGCGGCTATCACTACAGATTTGATGGCGCAGCCTGGCAGGACACGAAGGGCGCGGGCGAATTCTTTGCCTGCCTGAGCCGCGATGCAACCCAGCAAGCAGGGCTGGCGCTGCGGTTTTCTGCCTGATCCGGCCGCTTAGCTACAAGGCCGATTGAGATTTATTGAGCGGCCGATCGATCTTCCAACGATCAGCCGGCCATTTCTGGCAGCGCCGCTTTAATTGCGGAACAGGTCCAGGATGCGGTTGCGCTCCTCAGTCGGTGGAGGCGTGTGGGGCGTCGCGGCTGCCGCAGCGCCCGTCGAACGGTCCTCCAGCCCGACGCTCGCGACCCCCGCATTGCGCGCATATTCTTCGTAGAACCATTCGCCGCCGACGTTGACAACACCGGGAGGAACCGTCGGTTCCATCACCGGCACGCCCTTGAGCGCACGTTCCATGAAGCTGATCCACACCGGCAAGCTCAAACCGCCACCGGTTTCGCGGCTGCCCAGGTTGCGTGGCGTGTCGTAGCCGATCCACGTCACGGCCGCCACCGTGGGCTGGTAGCCCGCGAACCATGCATCGACCGAGTCATTGGTGGTCCCAGTCTTGCCGTACAGGTCTGGGCGCTTGAGCGTTGCCTGTGCACGCGCAGCCGTGCCAGAGCGTGTGACTTCCTGCAGCAGGCTGTTCATCACAAATGCATTGCGGGCAGTGATGGCTCGGGGTTGCTCGCTTGTTGCGGGCGGCGTGGTTTCAGAGATCACACGTCCTTTGTGGTCGGTCACTTTGGTGATCAGCCAGGGGTTCACGCGGTACCCACCATTGGCAAAGACGGAATACGCCGTAGCCATCTGCAGTGGAGTGACGGAGCCAGCGCCCAGTGCCATCGTGAGATACGGCGGGTGCTTCTCGGCATCGAAGCCAAAGCGCGACACCCATTCCTGCGCCGTCTTGGGGCCGACGGATTGCAGGATGCGGATCGAGATCATGTTCTTGGACTTGGCCAGGCCGGTGCGCATGCTCATCGGGCCGTCGTACTTGCCGTCGTAGTTCTTGGGCTCCCAGGGTTGACCACCGGTGGTGCCCGCGTCGAAGAATAGCGGGGCATCGTTGATGACCGTGGCTGGCGTAAAACCCTTCTCCAGTGCCGCCGAGTAGATGAACGGCTTGAAGCTCGAGCCCGGCTGGCGCCACGCTTGTGCCGCATGGTTGAACTTGTTCTTGTCAAAGTCAAAGCCACCGACCAGAGCGCGAATGGCGCCAGTGCGGGGGTCGAGCGCGACCAAAGCGCCTTCCACCTCGGGAAGCTGGGTAATTTCCCATGCGTTCTTGGGTGTCTTCACAACGCGGATCACGGCGCCCCGGCGAATCTTGATGTTGGGCGGCGCCTTGTCGCTCAAGCCTGACAAGGCTGGCTTGAGGCCATCGCCCGTGATTTCCAGGGTGTCACCACTGGCGCGGGCTGCAACAATCTTGCGGGGGGACGCTTCCAGGACGATGGCGGACAGTACATCGCCGTTGTCGGGATGGTTGGCAAGTGCGTCATCGATCGCATCTTCGACCTCCTGCGGCCCGGCAGGAAGGTTCACGAACTTCTCAGGGCCCCGGTATTGCTGGCGGCGTTCGTAATCCATGATGCCGCGCCGCAACGATGCATAGGCAGCATCCTGCTCCGCAGCATTGAGGGTGGTGTAGACATTGAGCCCGCGCGTATAGGCCTCGTTGCCGTACTGCGTGAAGATCAGCTGACGCGCCATCTCCGCCACGTATTCCGCGTGCACCCGGGTGTTGTCGGGGCCCGACCGGATCTTGATTTCTTCTTTCTTGGCCTCGGTCGCTTGCTGGGCGGTGATGAAGCCGTTCTCTTCCATCCGCTCGATGATGTAGAGCTGCCGCGAGCGCGCGCGCTTGGGGTTGCTGATGGGGTTATATGCGGATGGGGCCTTAGGAAGGCCCGCCAGCATTGCGGCTTCAGCCACCGATACCGACTTCAACGGCTTGCCAAAATAGGACTCGGATGCTGCGGCAAATCCATAAGCTCGATTTCCCAGATAAATCTGGTTCATGTAAATCTCAAGAATCTGATCTTTGGTCAGTAAATGCTCGAGTTTGAACGTCAGTAAGATTTCGTAAATTTTGCGAGTAAATGTTTTCTCTGAAGACAGGTAAACATTTCGCGCGACCTGCATTGTGATAGTCGAAGCGCCTTGGCTTTTGACACGGCCCAGATTGGCCAGTGCCGCGCGCACCATCCCCTTGTAATCAACACCGCCGTGTGAGAAGAAGCGTGCGTCTTCGATGGCGAGCACGGCATCCTTCATCACCTTGGGGATGTCGCCAATCGGCGTGAGGTTGCGCCGCTCTTCTCCAAACTCGCCCAGCAGTGCTCCTTCGGACGAGTACACACGCAGGGGGAGCTTGGGCCTGTAGTCGGCCAAGTCCGAGATGTCCGGCAGATTGGGATAGGCGACCGAAAGCGCGACGGCAATGGTCAAAGCCAAGCCTGCAACTGCAGCGGCCGCGAGGCCAGCCATCCATGCAATTGCGCGAAAGAACCAGCGAAGCCAGGTAGGGCGTGCGCGATCGGCGGTGGAGTCCGACTTGTCGGAAGGCTTCGATGGAGAGGGCGACATATCGCTCCGGAGAGGTAAGACCTGCCATTATAAAAAGCGGATGTCCTACCGCCCCAAAAACTGTTTGGCTATTGCCCATGGATCGCTAAACGGCCCGTTGCCGCCGCCGAACGGCCTTGCACAGCGGTAAAAGATCGTCTGCTTTTGGCAACGCTCCACCGGTGTTACACGGGGAAAAATCTTTGCTGGAGAAGTACCTTACTGATAGCATTCATGTGAAGTGTTAAGTTTTGTTGCCTCATTTTGGCAAGTTACAGGGG
>SDXZ01000262.1 GCA_004210805.1 Acidovorax sp. | reverse complement strand
AAGGACATCCTGCGCCAGAACAACCTGCACACGGTGTGCGAAGAGGCCTCCTGCCCCAACATCGGCGAGTGCTTCGGCAAGGGCACGGCCACCTTCATGATCATGGGTGACAAGTGCACGCGACGCTGCCCGTTCTGCGATGTGGGCCATGGCCGACCCGACCCGCTGGACAAGGACGAGCCGCTGAACCTGGCCCGCACCATCGCCCAGCTGCGCCTCAAATACGTGGTGATCACCAGCGTGGACCGCGACGACCTGCGCGACGGCGGCAGCGGCCACTTTGTCGAGTGCATCCAGAACATCCGCGAGCTGTCGCCCCTCACGCAGATCGAGATCCTGGTGCCCGACTTCCGCGGCCGCGACGACCGTGCGCTCGAGATCCTCAAGGCCGCGCCGCCGGACGTGATGAACCACAACCTCGAAACCGCGCCCCGCCTGTACAAGGAAGCGCGCCCCGGTTCCGACTACCAGTTCAGCCTGAACCTGCTCAAGAAGTTCAAGGCCCTGCACCCCAAGGTGCCGACCAAGAGCGGCATCATGGTCGGCCTGGGCGAGACGGACGAAGAGATCCTGCAGGTGATGCGCGACATGCGCGAGCACAACATCGACATGCTGACCATTGGGCAGTACCTGTCGCCCAGCAACAGCCACCTGCCCGTGCGCCGCTATGTGCACCCCGACACCTTCAAGATGTTCGAGGAAGAGGCCTACAAGATGGGCTTCAGCCACGCCGCCGTGGGTGCCATGGTGCGTTCGAGCTACCACGCCGATCAGCAGGCGCACGCCGCTGGCGTGTAAGCCAACGAGAGCGACAGGCCGCAGAGCGTTCATGGCCACGGCAGGCGCGCTCTCGCTGCGGCACTACGGCGCATCGCCGGGCAGCCACAGCCACGACCATTTTCAGATCTTGCTGGGCCTCTCGGGCACCCTGGACCTGGAAGTCGCCGGCCGTGGCGTGCGTGTTGCGCCCGGCGGTGGCTGCGTGATTGCGCCGGGAGATCGCCACGACTTCGAATCTCACCGTGGCTGCGTGTGCCTCGTGCTCGACAGCGAACACCCCGAGTGGGCCCGGTGCGCACCCTACAGCGCGACCTCACTGCCCGCCGACGCACTGCCGCTTGTTCACTACCTCGCCAGGGCGTTGCAACGAGGCCGCCCCCTCGCGCAGGCCCAGGGCCCGGCACTCCTTCTGGAGGCGTGGCTGGGCGGCGCCGGTGCGCACAACCCGCCGCTTGGCGCCGCGCGCCGCCGCGCCATCCACTGGCCTGCGTTGCAGCAGTGGGCCGCCGAGCAGTGGCATCGCCAACTCACCGTGGCCGATCTGGCCGCACAGGTGCACTTGAGCCCGAGCCAGTTTGCCGCCCGCTGCCATGAAGACCTCGGCATGGGCGCCATGGCCTGGCTGCGCAGCCAGCGCCTGGTGCAAGCCCGGCTGCTGCGCGGCACGGGGATGGCGGTGGCCGAGGTCGCGCGGCGCACGGGCTACCGATCACCGTCGGCGTTGACTGCGGCGCTGCGGCGCGAAGCGACGCAGGCTGGGCCTGGCGCCTGAAGAGCATGGGGCGGGTGGGGGCGCTGCGGCCCCGCTTCGGCTTCGGCTTTGCCTTCGATTCGGATTTACCTTCAATTCGGATTTGACCTGGATGGACGGCCCACGGCCCCACGGAGCCCTTGCGCTCCTGCATCCACCACCCGCATTGCGCGACGACGTTCCGTCGTTGCGCGACGATCACCCCGGCCTGGCGCGCATACAGTCGGCTCCATGCAAGCCAATCTCTACGCCTTGGGCGCCATCGCGCTGTGGGCTTCCCTCGCCTCGCTCGGCGTGTCGCTCACCCATGTCCCGCCGTTTCTGCTCACCGGCATCGCGCTCATCATCGGCAGCGTGCCGGCGTGGCCGTTTGTGCTGCGCGATCCGTCGCAGTGGCGCATCCCGCTGCGCACGCTCGCCCTGGGCGTGTACGGGCTGTTTGCGTACCACTTCCTGCTGTTCATCGCGCTGCGCCACGCGCCGCCGGTGGAGGCCAACCTGGTCAACTATCTCTGGCCGCTGTTCATCGTGGTGCTCTCGCCCGTGGTGCTGCCCGGTGTGGCGCTGCGCCTGCCGCATGTGCTGGCGGCGCTGCTGGGTTTTGGCGGCGCGGCCATCGCCATGGCGGGTGGGCGCGAGCTGAGCGGAACCCTGGCCTGGGGCTACCTGCCGGCGCTGGCGGCGGCGTTTATCTGGGCCACCTATTCGCTCATGACCAAGCGGGTGGCAGCTTTCCCGACCACGGCCATCGGTTTGTTCGGGCTGGTGTCGGGTGTGCTGTCGCTGCTGTGCCATGTGACGCTGGAGCCTGCTGTGGCGCTCGCTCCGCGCGACTGGGCGCTGCTGGGGGTGCTCGGCCTCGGCCCGCTGGGTGCGTCATTTTTTATGTGGGACAAGGCACTCAAGCTGGGCGATGCGCGGCACATCGGCATCCTGAGCTACATCACGCCGCTGGCATCCACCGGCCTGCTGATCGGGGTGAGCGGGCGGCCGTTCAGCGCGAGCATTGCGCTGGCCACGGCCATGATCATCAGTGCGGCCGTCATTGGCATGCGAGCGCGGTGAATTTTGAATAAAAATGGCCTCTAGCGCTTATTTCATAAGCACTTATAGCTGCAAATTTGATAGCAATATCGGTCAAGCCCAAAACCGCCACGCACAAAGCCGACCGCAGCATGACCCACCCCACGCTTCACCCGTCCGCGCCAGGCAACGCAGCGATCCCCGGCACTGCGGGCTACGGCGCGCACGCTGCGGCCTTGGCGGCGCAGTACGAGAGCATTCGTTTTGCCGACGTGCACGCCGCCCTGCTGCACCTGTACCCGACGGCGCCCAGCCGCGTGCTCGACATCGGCGCCGGCTCGGGCCGCGACGCGGCGGCGCTGGCCTGTGCCGGCCACCGTGTGGTGGCCGCCGAGCCCACGGCCGCGCTGCGGCAAGAGGGGCAGCGCATCCACGCGGGCGTGCCCATCGCATGGGTGGACGACCACCTGCCCGCGCTGGCCGGTCTGCGCGCCAGTGGCCGGCGGTTTGACCTCATCCTGCTGACGGCCGTGTGGATGCACCTGGACGCATCTGAGCGCACCGCCGCCCTGCCCCACGTGGCCGAGCTGATGGCGCCGGGCGCACTGCTGGCGATATCGCTGCGGCACGGGCCGATCCCCACGGGGAGGCGCATGTTCGATGTCTCGGCCGAGGAAACCATCGCCCTGGCCGCGCAGCATGGCCTGGCCTTGGTCCACCACGGCGGCAGGGACGATGCGCAGGGGCGCGCGGACGTGCACTGGAGCGTGCTGGCGCTGCGCAAGCCGTGACCACGCTTCAGAGTCTGACGGACGCAGCCCTGGCCATTGCCAATCCATGGTGCGTCGGCCTTGATCTGGCCGCGGTCCATGAACAGGTTTTAATCCACGGCGACCGCGCGCTGCCTGCGCACCCGCAGGTACAACCAGCCGGTGATCGACAGGTTCAGCAGGTTCCAGCCAATGCCGTTGATGAACGCTGCGTGGTAGCTCCCCGTCATGTCGAAGATCCAGCCCGACATCCAGCCACCCAGCGCCATGCCGATCAGCGTGGCCATGATCACCGCCCCCACCCGCGCGCTGGCCTGGCTGGGCGCAAAGTGTTCGCGCACGATGATGGCGTAGGTCGGCACGATGCCGCCCTGGAACAAGCCGAACAGCGCGGAGACGACGTACAGCGGCACGAGGCCGTCGTAGGGCAGGAACAGCAGCAGCGCGATGCCCTGCAGCGCCGACCCCAGCAGCAGCGTGCGGATGCCGCCGATGCGGTCGCAGATCAGCCCAAAGACCAGCCGGCTCACGATGCCGCAGGCCAGCATGAGGGACAGCATCTGCGCTCCCTGGGCGGCGCCGAAGCCCAGATCGGTGCAGTAGGCCACGATGTGGACCTGCGGCATGGCCATGGCCACGCAGCAGGCCACGCCCGCCATGCACAGCAGCGCCATGGCTTGGCTCGGTGCCAATCCGAAGGGACGGGCACGGTCTACCGCCGAGGCCTGTGCACCGGCCACCGGCGCGGGAATGGCCGGCGGGCGCTGGCGCATGCGCAGCGACAACGCGAGCATGCCCACGCCGCAGACTGCGCCCAGCGCCATGTAGGTCGGCCGCCAGCCGATGGAGTCGATGCCGTACTGCACGATGGGCGGCCAGATCGCACCTGCCACGTAGTTGCCGCTGGCGCAGACCGCCACCGCAATGCCACGCCGTCGGTTCCACCACAGTGCGGTGTCGGCCAGCAGCGGCGCGAACGTGGCCGACCCTCCGATGAACCCCATCACGGCGTGCGCGAGACCAAACGCCCAGATGTTTCCCGACAGGCTCGCGCCCAGGAAGCCGCCGAACACGGCCAAGGCGCCCAGCCACATCACGGGCGTGAGGCCATGGCGGTCTGCCAGCCGGCCGGTCCACAGGCCGCCAAGGCCCAGGCAGACCATCATCAGCGTGTAGGGCAGCGAGGCGCTGGCGCGGCCCACGCCGAACTCGTTCTGCACCGTGGGGAGCACCACCGACACCACGTACATGCTGCTGTTGCCGAGCACGACGAGGCCCAGCGTCGCGAACAGACGGCGAAGCGCCTGGGGCGAGTCGATGAGGGAGGGGTCGG
>SDXZ01000261.1 GCA_004210805.1 Acidovorax sp. | reverse complement strand
AACTTGAGCACCACCGTGCCCGTCTCGCTGAGCATGCGCTCGAAGTCGTTGATGTGGGCCAGCCGCTGCTGGTGCTGCTCGGGCGTGATCCAGCCGTTGACCACGGGCACCAGCACGTCCTCGTACTGGCTGCGGTTGAACACCGTGATGTCGCCCGCCTGCGGCACCTGCTGGTGAATGCGCCACAGGTAGTCGCGGGCGCGCTCGGCCTCGCTGGGCGCCTTCCAGCCCACCGCGTGCACACCCAGCGCGCTCATGCGGCCGAAGACGCCGCGCAGCGTGCCGTCCTTGCCCGAGGTGTCGGTGCCCTGCAGCACCACCAAAAGCTTGTAGCGCTTGTCGGCATAGAACACGTCCTGCAGCGTGTCGAGCTCCGTGGCCAGGGCTTCTACCGCCGCCTTGTCCTGGGCCTTGTCGCCCAATGAATACGGCTTGGCGCCCGCGTCGAAGTCCTTGAGCGACACGCCACCCTTGCGCTTGCCGCGGGGGCTGTCTTGGTTGTCGCCCTCGGCGCTCGGCGTGCCGGGCTGCCATTTCGACCAGAGCTGTGTGGCTTTGCTGCGGGAACTCTTGGGCAAGGGTGAGGGCATAGGGGTCCTGGGCAGTGGGTGGGAGAAAAGATGGATCTACAGATGACCCGCGTGCGTGGGCGCTACCTGCCATTGGTCGTGCAGCCCGTCGATGCGCACAACGGCCAGGCGCGACAGATCTTCATCGGTGAGGCCATCGATGCAGCCCACGTTGACACCGTACATCTCGCCCATCGGCGTCTCGGTGCCGTGGCCGAACACGCGCACGCCGCAGTGCCGGCAAAAGTAGTGCAGGTTCTTGCGCGAATGGAATTGGTAGCGCGTGAGTTCGTCCTGCCCGCGCAGGATCTGAAAGCCGCCAGGCAGCACCACCGCGGCCCAGAAGCGCGTTCGCCGGCAGATGGAGCAATTGCAGCGGAAGGTGGGCTGCGTGAGGTCGAGCGCGGCCTGCACATGGACGGCGCCGCAGTGGCAGGTGGCGGTGTAGGTCTGGGGCATGGAGGGGATCCTGGGCATGGCGAGCGCACATGATCGCAAAAAGCCGGCCCGGGCGCCAAATGCTGCCGGTCATTTCGCTTTGCGCTGCGCGCTGGCTTCGACAAGCTCAGCCCGAACGGTTGGGGTGGGTGGGCCGGATGTTTGTTGCGTGATTTCTCTGGCGAAGCCTTCCGCAAGTCTCACCTCCGCCCATGCGCCATGCGATAGGCCAGCGGCGTCTGCCCGGTGGCCTGGTGGAAGGCGCGGTGCAGGCCGGCTTCGCTGGCAAAACCCAGGTCCTCGGCAATGCGCTTCAAGGGCTGCGGCGTGTCGCACAGCGCCTCGCTCACCTGGCGCAGCTTGATGCGTCGCATCCAGTGCGCGGCCGACAGCCCCGTGTGGGCCTGCACCCGCCGCGCCAGCGTGCGGGGCGACAGGCCCAGCGCGTCGGCCAGCGCCGGCAGCCGCAGCGCTGTGGCGGGGCTGCGCTGTACCCACAGCAGCGCGCGGCGCAGGTCGGTGTCGGTCACGGCCATGAGGTCGTGGGCGGCAAACGCCGGGTGGGTGGTGCGCGGGCGCGGCAGCATCAGCAGGGCCTGCAGATCGGCGAGTGCCGTGGGCGGCAGACGCTCGCCCAGCACATGCAGCATCAGCGGCAGGTAGCCATTGGCGCCGGCCGCCGTGGTGGCGGTGGCGTCGTGCACCAGGGGTTCGTCAAAGCGCCACTGCACCGCGCCAAACTGCCGCTCCAGCGCGGCGCGCAGCCACCATGTGGCTGTGGCGCCGCGCCCGCGCAGGCGGCCGCTGGCCGCAGCCAGCGCCACGCCGGCGCAGTAGCTCCAGACCTGCGTGCGCCGGGGCAACGCGGCCAGGGCCTGCACCACGGGGGCCAGCCGCTGCAGCGGCGCCTGCAGGCCGTCGGCGGACGAAAGCCACAGGCCCGGGATCAGCACTGCATCGACCTCAGCCGTGGCCAAGGTGGCCATCGGTGCCAGCGCCGGCCCCTGCCAGGTGGGCACGGGCTGCAGGTCGGCCCCCACCCACGTGGTGTGGATCACCGTGCGCTGCACCCGCAGATTGGCTGCGCGCGCCATGTCGGTGGTGGCGAACAGGCCGGCGGGCATGCAGCCGGGGTACAGGAGCAGGCCCAGCCGCATCGGGGCAGGAGTGGGTGAAAAGGGTGGAGGCACGGTTGGCTTGAAATGGCAAGAAATTGTCCGATCAGGCCATTCTCTCCTGCGCGCGGAATCTCAACAATTGACCTCATCGCGTGGCAGGCCTCCCTTGTGTCCAGCCCCGATCTCCACCAACCCCGCCCGCCACTTCAACCGAGCCCACCGCCATGCACATCACCCACCTGCGCAACGCCACTGTCCTGCTGGAATTCGAATCCGAAGGACGCCCTGTGGGGCTGCTGGTGGACCCCATGCTCGCGCCCCGCGGCACCTTGCCCGCGCTGCGCTACCTGGGCGTGGGCCGCCAGCGCAACCCGATCGTTGATCTGCCTGCGGGCACGGACGAAGCGCTGGAGCGCGTGACCCACGCCCTCATCACCCACTGCCAGCGCGGCCACTTCGACCACCTGGACCGCGCGGGCAAGCGTTTTCTGCGCGAGCGGCAGATCCCCGTGGTCTGCATGCCGCGCGATACGGCCTACCTGGCGCAGCGGGGCCTCAGCGTGCTGCCGCTGTCAGGCGCGGTGCGCCAGCCGTTTGCGCTGGGCGGCCACATCACGCCCATTGCCTGTGTGCACGGCCACGGCTGGGTGGGCCGCTTCATGGAGCACGGGCATGGCTACCTGCTGGAGCTGCCCGGCGAGCCCAGCGTGTACTTGGCAGGCGACACCATGCTCACCCCTGGCGTGGCCGAGTGTCTCGCGCAGCTGCGGCCCGATGTCGCGGTGCTGCCGGCTGGGGGCGCACGTTTTGACGTGGGCGCAGAGATCCTGATGGACGCCGCCGACATGGGCGAGGCCGCGGCGTTGACCCCCGGCCTGCTGGTGGTCAACCACCTGCAGGCGCTGGACCACTGCCCCACCACCCGCACGGCGGTGCGTGCGCTGGCCGAGCAGGGCGGTTGGGCGCACCGTCTGTGGGTGCCCGAGGACGGCGAGCGCCGCAGCTTCGTGCCGGCAGTTGAACCTGTTTGCTATTAAATAAATAGCTAATAGCGCTTATGGATCAAGCGCTAGGTCTAAATTTGACCTAAAAAGCTACTTGCACTCCGGCCACCACCTGCCGCGCCGGGCCCGGGATGACGGTGAGCGCGCCCCACGAGGCGGTGGTGTAGGTCTTGTTGAACAGGTTGTGCACGTCCAGCGTCAGGCGCGTGCGCTTGTCGATCTGCCAGTAGCCGGTGATGCGCGCCGTGGTGTAGGCGGGCAGGCGGTAGGTGTCGGTGGCGGTGCCCGTGCGTTCACCCACATGCACCAGCCCGCCGCCCACGCCGTAGCGGCCGCCCCAGGGCGCCTGGTCTTCGCGGATGGCGAACAGCCCGGCGCTCACGCGCGGCACGTTCAGCAGGCGCTTGCCCAGCAGGGCGGCGTTGTTGTCGCGGGTCACTTCGGTGTTGGTGTAGGCGAAGTTGGCGGTCATGCGCCAGTGCGCATCGATCTGCCCGGCCACGTCCAGCTCCAGGCCGCGGCTTTGCACTTCGCCGGCGGCGATGCTGAAGTTGGCGTTGGTGGGGCTGCGCGTGAGCACGTTGGTCTTGCGGATGTCGAACAGCGCCACGCTCGCGTTCAGGCGTTGGTCGGCCGACTGCCACTTGGCGCCCAGCTCCAGCGCCTGGCCCTTTTGCGGGTCAAACGCTTTGCCGCTTTCATCCGTGCCGGCATTGGGGCGGAAGGATCGCCCGGCCGAGGCATAAATCGACGTGTTCGGGTTGACGAGGTAGGTCAGCCCGATGCGCGGCGTGGCGGCCGAGTGCTCCTGCACCTGGCGGGTGGCGGCCAGGCGGTTTTCGCTGTCCTGGTGGAAGCGGTCAAAACGCACGCCGGCCAGCAGCTTCCATTTTTCGGACAGGTCGATCTGGTCTTGCACAAACAGGCCCGTGGCGCGGGTCTTGTCCACCAGGTCAAAGCCCGGCGTGAGGTTGCCCACGGGCTGGTTGTAGACCGGGTTGTAGATGTCGATGGCAAACGGCTGGCTGGCCAGGCTGGAGTAGCGGATGTCCTGCGCGGCGGTCAGGCGCGAGGTCTCCACGCCGGCCAGCACGGTGTGGCTGAAGCCGCCCGCTTGCAGCTTGCCTTCGACTTCGCCCTGCAGCGATGCATCGCGCGCTGGCAGGCTGCGCCAGCTGTCGCGGCGCGTCAGGGTACGGCCGTCGGCAGCCAGCGCGCCCGTGAGGTCGATGGCCGGGCCATACAGGTCCGTTTCGCGGTACGAGGCCCCCAAGCGCGTGCGCCAGCCCTGGCCCAGGTCGTGGTCCAGCGTCAGCTGGTGCGTGTCGCCGTTCACATGCAGGTTCTCGCGGCTGGGGTCGCCCAGGTAGCGGTCGGGCGGCAGCGCGCCCACGTTGCCGCGCACCTGCACGATGCCCCGGTCCAGCGGCGTGCGGATGCGGATGAACTCCGCCTCGTAGTTCAGCACCGTGTTGGCGCCCAGGTTCCAGGTGAGGGACGGGGCCACCACCAGCTTGCGGTTGTCCACCAG
>SDXZ01000065.1 GCA_004210805.1 Acidovorax sp. | reverse complement strand
GGTGGTGGCAGCCGCGACGGTGGTGGCGGCGGATATGGCGGCGGTGGTGGTGGCGGCCGCGGTGAAGGGGGCTTCCGCAGCCCCTACGGTTCGGGATCCCGCAATGGCGGCGGTGGCCGCAATGGTGGCGGCGGTGGTGGTGGTTACGGTGGCGGCGGCAACGGCGGCTACTGAATCTGCACCCAGGCGTCTTGTAATGCCTTCATGAAAGAAGCCCCCGCGGGGGCTTTTTCCGTTTCTGCGCTTTCGACGTGGCAACCGGCGGCCTGCTGCAAACCGACCCACCGAAGAGTGACGCCGATCAGGTCAGCCGCACTTGCAAACTCCTGGACAACCCGCAGCGACTTACCGCGCCTCGGTTTCCCGCCGCTTGCGCGGGCGCCCGGCAAGCAACTTGTCGAACACCGGATTGGGCAGCAAGCGCAGAAGCTTGGCCACCACACCCATCTGCCAGGGAATGACCCTGTAGCTCACGCCCGCGGCAATGGCACGGTAGGCGCGGTCAGCAAAATCAGCGGGCTGCATCAAAAACGGCATGCTGTAGCGGTTTTGCTGCGTGAGCGGAGTGTCGATGTAGCCCGGTGAAAGGGTGACCACGCGCACCCCGTGCGGGCGCATCTCGCCGCGCAGGCTCTCGCAGTAGCTGATGACCGCGGCCTTGCTGGCGCAATAGGCGCCGTGCCCCGGCAGGCCGCGGATCCCGGCCACGCTTCCGATGCCCACCAGGGTGCCGCTGCCACGTTGCACCATCGCATCCACAAACGGATGGAACGTGGCGGCCATACCAAGGTTGTTGGTGGCAAAGGTGCGCGCCATCACGTCGAGGTCGCCCTGCACCGCGGTGTCCATGCCCACGCTGATGCCGGCGTTGGCAATCACCACGTCGGGCACGCCCTGGCGCTGCAGGCAGTCGCGGCCTGCGGCGGCGATGCTCTCGGTTACCGCAACGTCTGCGCTATAGATTTCATAGCTATCAGCGCTTATTCCTTGTGCGCTAGCCCATGTTTTGACCTCTGAAGTGCGGCGAGCGGCCAGTGCCAGGCGGTAGCCGGCCCGGTGAAAGCGCAGCGCGAGCGCCTGGCCAATGCCGCTGGATGCGCCGGTGATGAAAACAAGGGGGGTGGTCATGCTGGCTCCAGCGGAGTGGATATGGCAGCAGTGGCGCAGCGGGTGCTGGCGCGACTACTTGGCGGCGCCCGGCTGGAGCACGCCACGCACGCGGCCGCGCAACTGCACCACCTGGTCGAGGTTGTCGTAGTCCATGCCGTCGGCCGTAAAACGGTCGTTGCCGCGGGTGAGGGTGACGGGCTTGTCCGAGCGTACGCGTTCGGTGTTGGTGTAAGCGTGCAGGAAGTCGCTGCGGAACTCCAGGCGGGGCTGTGCCGGCACGCCGGCGCGGGCGGGCAGCGGCTCGCGGGTGACGATGGCGTTGCCAAAGAGCTGCACCTCGGAGCCGTCGGCGTTGGACAGCGCCCGATCCGCCGTAGCCACCGTCACGCGGCCTTCTGGCGTGACCGAGCGCATGCGGACCTGGTCGACTTCCATAGTGTCGGTGTCGGGGTAATGCCGCCCCATCTTGCCCTGCACCTCGCTCTGAAGGCGGCCGGTCGCGTCAAAGCTCTTCACCGAAAAACCCTTCATGAAGTAGTCCGGCTGGTGCCCTTGCGGGCGTTCGATAGACGGCAGCAGCGGGGCAGGCGCATTGCGCACCAGCCACCAGGTGCCCAGTGCAAGCAAACCCATGAGCACCACCGGCAGGTAGAGCGAGAACTGGTCCCAGCCCTGGCGGACAACCCGGTTCACAGCGTCCCCTCCCCAACATGGCAAGTGCAGCAGGTGCAGCCCCCGCAACACAAGAAAGCAGGCCGCCAGCCAACGCTCACAGGCGCGCGCCTCATGCGGTATATTCCGCCAGCAGTGCTGCATAGCGGCCCGTGGCCACAAGCAGCAGGTCGCACAGCTCGCGCGCCGCGCCTTCGCCGCCGCGCGCCTGGGTGACAAAGTGCGCCGCGTGGCGCACCTCGGTCTGGGCATTGGCAGGGGCACAGGCGAACGCGCTGCGGCGCATCACGGGCAAATCGGGCCAGTCGTCACCCATCGCCGCAGCCTGCGCCCAGGTCAGGCCCAGCCGCGCCAAGATGTCCTCGGCCGCCGGGCGCTTGTCTTCGGTGCCAAACACGGCGTGCTCGACACCCAGCGCCTTCAGCCGCACGCGCAGCGGGGCGGAATCACGGCCCGTGATCACGGCCGGCGTGATGCCGGCTTTCTGCAGCAGCTTGAGCCCATGACCGTCGAGCGTGTTGAAACGCTTGATCGTCTCGCCAGCCTCGCTGAAATACAGCCCACCGTCGGTGAGCACGCCGTCCACGTCGAAGAACGCCACGCGCACGCCCTGGGCACGCAGCAGCAGCTCGGGGGGAAATTGCAGCATGGGCGAGGTCATTTCAATAGGAGACACGGCAGATGGAACAAGCACGGCGCAAACCAGCGCACCCGTGGAACCGGCTCTGCCGGGTCACCGGGTGCGTCCCCCTTAGGGGGAAGGCGCGAAGCGACACAGGGGGTCATATGACCTTGGCCCGCATGAGGTCGCCAATGTGCACCACGCCCACCAGCACGCCGGCGGCGTCCACCACCAGCACACTGGTGATGGCATGGGCTTCCATCATCTCGGCGGCATCCACGGCCAGTGCGTCGGGTGCAATGCGCCGCGGCCCCGCGTGCATGACCTCGGACGCGGTCGCGGCGCGCAGATCGGCACCGGCCTCGATGCGCCGGCGCAGGTCGCCGTCGGTGAAGATGCCCAGCACCTGGCCTGCCGGGTCCACGATGGCCGAGGCGCCCAGGCCCTTGGCGCTCATCTCGCGCATGAGGTCGCTGAACGTCGCCTCGGGCGCCACCCGCGGAACCTCGCTGCCGGTGCGCATCACGTCGCTCACATGGGTGAGCAGCTTGCGGCCCAGCGCGCCGCCGGGGTGCGATCGGGCGAAGTCTTCGGGCCGGAAGCCGCGCGCATCGAGCAGGGCCACAGCGAGCGCATCGCCCATGGCCAGCTGGGCTGTGGTGCTGGCAGTGGGCGCCAGTTGCAAAGGACAGGCTTCGCGCTCCACGCCGCTGTCCAGCACGATGTCTGCGTGTTTGGCGAGGGTGGATTTCGGCCGTCCCGTCATCGCAATCAAGGTGGCACCCAGGCGCTTGATAACGGGCAGGAGGGTGGTGACCTCATCCACCTCTCCACTGTTGGACAGGGCCAGCACAATATCAATGGACTTGATCATGCCCAGGTCGCCGTGGCTGGCCTCCGCCGGGTGCACGAACATGGCCGGTGTTCCGGTGGAGGCGAGGGTGGCGGCGATCTTGCGCCCAATGTGGCCGCTTTTGCCGATGCCCATCACCACGACGCGCCCCTGCACAGACAGGATCGCCTGCACGGCCTGCGCAAAGGGCTCGCCGACGCGGGCCTTCAGCCCCTGAATGGCAGCCGCCTCAATGTCAAAGGTCTCACGGGCCAGGCGCAAAGCCTGTTCAGCGTCAAAAGGGGGCAGCGCGGCCGGGGCGGGAGTCATCCGGCGATTCTATCGACCGGGGCAGGGCGCACCGCGATCGTGCCGCCGATGGGCGCCTGGAACAGAGGGCCTCACCCGCCGCATAAAAGAGCGTGAATCGACCCTGGGCCTCGGATAGCATCGAAGCCATGTCTTCGCTCGCCCTCACCCTGCTGTATTTGCTGGCCGCCGTGCTGGGGGTGGTGACCTGCCGCAGCCTCAAGCTGCCGCCCATGCTGGGCTATCTGGCCGCGGGGGTTCTGATCGGGCCGCACGCGCTGGCGCTGGCGCAGAACTCCGAGGGCGTGCGCCACCTGGGCGAGTTCGGCGTGGTGTTCCTGATGTTCGCCATCGGCCTGGAGTTCAGCCTGCCCAAGCTGCGGGCCATGCGCCGCGAGGTGTTTGGCCTGGGGCTGATGCAGGTGGTGGTGACGATGGCGGTAGTGGGCGCAGTGGCGCTGCTGCTGTCGCGCTTTGTGGGCGGCGTGTGGGACATGGGCTGGCAAACGGCGCTGGCGCTCGCGGGCGTCACCGCCATGAGCAGCACGGCCATTGTGGTCAAGCTGATGTCCGAGCGCGCAGAGCTGGAGAGTGAGCATGGGCGCCGGGTCATGGGCATCCTGCTGTTCCAGGATCTGGCGGTGGTGCCGCTGTTGGTGCTGATCCCTGCGCTGGGCTCTTCGCCCGACCAGCTGTTCACGTCGCTGGGCTGGGCCCTGGTCAAGGCCACGGCCCTGGTGGCGCTGTTGCTCACCGGTGGGCAGCGGCTGATGCGCTGGTGGCTCACGCTGGTGGCGCGGCGCAAGAGCGAAGAGCTGTTCATGCTCAACCTGCTGCTGATCACGCTGGGGCTGGCGTGGTTGACCGAAATCGCGGGGCTGAGCCTGGCGCTCGGCGCCTTCATCGCGGGCGTGCTGGTGTCCGAGACCGAATACCGCCACCAGGTGGGCACGGACATCCGGCCGTTTCATGACGTGTTGCTGGGCCTGTTCTTCATCACCATCGGCATGATGCTGGACTGGCACATCCTGGTGGACCGCTGGGCCCTGGTGCTGGGGCTGCTGGCTGTGCCGCTGGTGCTCAAGCTGGTGATCATCCTGGTGCTGGCGCGGGGCATGGGGGCCACCACCGGCGTCTCGCTGCGCACGGGGTTGTACCTTGCACAGGCGGGCGAGTTCGGTTTTGTGCTGCTGTCGCTCACACAGGCCAATGGCCTCGTGCAGCCGGCGCTGATGAACCCCATCCTGGCGGCCATGGTGCTGTCGATGTTGGCCACGCCCTTCCTCATCATGTACAGCAACCGCATCGTGATGAAGCTGGTGGCCAGCGACTGGCTGCAGCAGTCGCTGCAGATGACGACCATCGCGCGCAAGTCCATCAACACCAACAAGCACGTGATCATCTGCGGCTACGGCCGATGCGGCCAGAATCTGGCGCGCATGCTGGAGCAGGAAGGCATCCCCTACATGGCGCTCGACCTGGACCCGGACCGCGTGCGCCAGGCCGCTGCCGCTGGCGACTCGGTGGTGTATGGCGACGCCACCCGGCTGCAGGCGCTGATGGCCGCCGGCCTGGTGCGCGCCAGCGCCGTGGCCGTGACCTACATCGACGTGCCCGCCGCCCTGAAGGTGCTGGCCAACACGCGGTCCCACGCGCCGCAGGTGCCGGTGGTGGTGCGCACGCAAGACGACGCAAACCTCGACAAACTGCAGGCCGCTGGCGCGACCGAGGTCGTGCCCGAGGCCATCGAGGGATCGCTGATGCTGGCCAGCCACGCGCTGGCGCTGGTGGGCGTGCCCATGCGCCGCGTGCTGCGCCTGGTGCAGGACCAGCGCGATGCGCGCTACAACCTGCTGCGCGGATATTTCCACGGTGCGGACGATGACACGGCGAACGAGCGCGACCAGGAGCGCCTGTTCACCATCAGCCTGCCCCCCGGCGCCACGGCGCTGGGCCAAAGCCTGGGGCAGCTGGCGCTGTCGGCCATGGGCGTGCGCGTGGTCAACCTGCGCCGCAGCAACGGCCACATGAGCTCGGCGGTGGACGGGGCGCTGCTGGCTGCAGGCGACACCCTGGTGCTGTCGGGCCAGCCTGCCGCGCTGATCCTGGCGGAGGACAAGCTGCTGCGCGGATGAGGCGGGGTGCATCCCCATTAGCGGCGGCACTGCCCCCCACAAGGTCGCGCCGGGCACAAAATTGAACAAAATTCGACTCTAGCGCTTGTCCAATAAGCGCTTTAAGCTATGAATTTAATAGCAAACTAGAGCAACTCTGCCGGTCCAGGCCGTCCGAAGAGATAGCCCTGGAACCGCTGGCAGCCGTTGCGCAGCAGAAAGGCGTGCTGCCCCTCGGTCTCCACGCCCTCGGCCACCACATCGAGCCCCAGGCTGTGGGCCAGCGTGATGATGGTGCAGGCGATGGTGGCGTCGTTGGGGTCGGTGAGCACGTCGCGCACAAAGCTCTGGTCGATCTTGAGCTGGTCCAGCGGCAGGCGCTTGAGGTAGCTGAGCGACGAGTAGCCCGTGCCGAAGTCGTCAAGCGAGAAGCCCACGCCGTGTGCGCGCAGTGCCTGCATCTTGAGGATGCTGTCCTCCACGTCGTGCAGCAGCAGGCTTTCGGTCAGCTCGAGCTTGAGCCGGCGCGGGTCGGCGCCACAGGCGCCCAGCACGCCGAGCACCTCTTGCACGAAGTCGGCCTGGCGGAACTCTTGCGCGCTCACGTTCACGGCCACGCTCCAGTGCGCGGTCTGCGGCGCGGCGGCCCAGCGCGCCAGCTGGCCGCAGGCCATGGCCAGCACCTGCCGGCCCAGCGGCAGGATGAGCCCGGTCTGCTCCGCCAGCGGAATGAAGTCGCCCGGTGACACCATGCCGCGCTGCGGATGTTTCCAGCGCACCAGGGCCTCGGCGCCCAGCACCTGGCCGGCCTGGTCCACCACCGGCTGGTAGTGCATCAGGAATTCGCTGCGCACGATGCCCTGGCGCAAATCGCCTTCCAGCGCCGAGCGGGCCGACGCCGCAGCCTGCATGGCCGGGTCAAAAAAGCACAGCGTGTTGCGCCCCTGCGCCTTGGCTTGGTACATGGCGAGGTCTGCGCGCTTGAGCAGTTCTTGCACCGGCAGCTGCACATCGCGAAACAGCGCAATGCCGATGCTGGGCGTGCTGTGCACCTCGCTGCCCTGCACCACATACGGCTGGTTCAGCGCGGCCAGCACTTTTTGCGCGACGGCTTCGGCCTCGGCGGCCGCGGCCTGCACATCGGTGTCCAGGCTCTGGACCACCACCACGAATTCGTCGCCCCCCAGGCGCGCTACGGTGTCGGTGGCGCGCACGCTGGCGCTGATGCGGCCGCCCACCTGCACCAGCAGCTGGTCGCCCCAGTCGTGGCCCATGGTGTCGTTGACGCCCTTGAAATTGTCCAGATCGAGGAACAACAAGGCCCCGTGGCTGCCCTCGCGCGCGCAGGTGTTCGCGGCGAGTTCCAGCCGATCCATCAGCAGCCGCCGGTTGGGCAGGCCCGTGAGCTCGTCGTAGAACGCCAGGCGCTGGATTTCTGCCTCGGCCAGCTTGCGCTCGGTGATGTCGCGCGCCACGCCGCGGTAGCCGGTCAACCGCCCTTCGCCATCAAAGATGGGCTCGCCGCTGATGGACACCCACACGGGCCGGCCGTCCTCGGCAAAGCGCTGCATCTCGAAGTCGTGAAAGACCTCGTGCGCCTCCAGCTGCCTGCGGTGCTCGCGCCACTGGGCTTCGCTCACCACGGTGTTGGGCAGCTCCCAGCGTGTGCGGCCGTAGTGCATGTCCTCGGGCACGCCCACTTCGCGGTACGGGTTGCCATCGAGCCGCACAAAACGAAACTCCGCGTCCTGCTCCCAGTACCCGTCGGACGACAGCTGCGTGAGGCTGCGCCAGCGGGATTCGCTCAGCCGCAGGGCCTCCAGCGTGCTCAGGTAGTCGGTGACGTCGGTGAATGTGCGCACGCGACCGCCCGGCTCCAGGCGGCGGGTGCGCACCTCGATGTAGCGGCCGGTGCGGGTGCGCCGCACATAGGCATCCGGCATGGTGAGCTTGCCGCCGTGGGATGAATATTCGGCCGCCACATAACCCCGCGCCGCGGACTCGATGAGCTGGAACTCGGTGCCGAAATCGCCGCGCTCGGTTTGAAACCGCACCACGTCTTCCACTTTCGGCTGGCTGGCGAGCAGGGCTTCAGGCAGGTCCAGCAGCTCCAGGTAACGCCGGTTGTAGACGCGGATCCGTCCGTCGACATCGACATTGGTGATGCCTTGCGACACGCTGGCCAGCGTGCCCTCGAGCGCGCGGGTTTTGTCGGCCAGCAGGGCACTGGTGCGCTCCAGTTCGGCCTCAACGGCACGGCGGGCCAGCTCTGCGCGGCGCGCCATCTCAAGCTGGCCCACAGTATTCAACAGGGGCTGCAGAAATTCCACGTCCGCGGGCGAATAGCCTTCATTGCGGTTGGCCAGGCCGACCATGGCCACCAGCTCGCCGGCGGCGTGGATGGGAAGCCCCAGGTAGGTGCGCAGCGGCGGATGCCCCCGGGGCGTGCCGGCGCTGCGCGCGTCGTGGCCTGCATCGTTGCTGAGCACTGGCTCGCCCGACACCAGCGCGGCGCCCACCAGCGAATGCATGTTGTCGAACACCATGCCTTCTTCGGCGTGCAGGTCATAAAGCGCCTTGGACTCGGCATCCCAGCTGATGTCCGTCATCGCGTGCACGCGCAGGTAGGGGTGCCCATCGGCCGCGCGCTGCACCTGGCCGACGATGCCGAATTCGCTTTGGGTGAGCTCCATCAGCTCCTTGAGCAGGGCCTCGAATGCAGCCCGGGGCCCGGAGCTCGCGATGAACATCGCCTGGGCCAGCGAGATCGCCTGCAGCAGGCGGTGCTGCCGCGCCAACTTGGCCTCGGCCGCCAGGCGCGCCCGTGCGCTGGAGCTGCGCTCAAGCACGGAGTCGATCTGCGCGGGCAGCGAGAGCAGGTATTCGAGCGACGGGTCCTGCACCGCAAAGTCATCAAAGCCGTAGCGCATGGCCTGGGCCGCGTGGGTCTCTGCCCCCATGCGGACGATGATCATCACCGGGATGCCACTGAGCAGGCGCAGCAGATCGAAGGCGGAGCCGTCCACCGTGCGCTGCGCAGCAAGGACGATGTCGGGACGGTCCCGCGCAAGGTGCTCCCGTGCGCTTGCCAGCGACGTGACCACATCCACGCGCCAGCCAGACCAGGGGTCGGCCAGCGCCTCGGCCACTGCCTGCGCGTGTTGCGCGTCACTTTCGATCAGCAAAATGGAGGTGGACATGGCCGGTCAGCAGGGGATTGAATCAGGGGCGACAGCACAGAAGATGTAACAGCACTGAAACATTATGAGGGGTCGGCACCGCAGCGCCTGTCCCACAGAGGCCAACGCGTGTCTCGATACACTGTGCCACGCCAAAGCGGCGCACGTCGAAAGACCCCTTTTTGTGCGCCGCGTTTCGCCACTTACGGCCGCTCGCGGCCCCTCCCTCACTTCATTGCCATGCAGCCACTCAGCGTCAACGAATACCTTCGCCAGCACATCCGTACGGTGCCCGACTGGCCCGCGCCGGGCGTGCAGTTCCGCGACATCACCCCGCTGCTGCAGGACCCCAAGGTCTTTCGCGTGTTGATTGACGCATTTGTGCATCGGTACATGGACAAGGCGCTGCGCCCGGACGTCGTGGCGGGCCTGGACGCTCGCGGGTTCATCCTGGGCGCAGTGGTCGCGTATGAGCTCAATGTGGGGTTCGTGCCGATCCGCAAAAAGGGCAAGCTGCCGTTCACGACGGTGGAGGAGACCTACGAGCTCGAGTATGGGAGTGCGACGGTGGAGTTGCACACCGATGCGGTGAAGGCGGGCGACCGCGTGCTGCTCATCGACGACCTGATCGCCACCGGCGGCACCATGATGGCAGGCCGAAGGCTGCTGGAAAAGCTGGGCGCCACCGTGACCGAAGGCGCGGCGATCGTGGACCTGCCCGAGTTGGGCGGATCACAGCGCCTGCGCGAATCGGGTCTGCCGCTGTACACGCTGGTGGACTTTGCCGGCCACTGAGCGGACAAAGCGCCCGGGTCACCGCGCGCTTCGTGCAGCGGGGGCGCCGCTCGGTGCGCCCCTCAGTTCAATTCGCCGTACTGCGTGCTGCTGAGGTCGGGCGCCGGGCTGTCGGAACCGGGCATCTCGGTGTCCTCGAAGCCCGTGGACTGAGAAGAGGGTGGCAACAGCGGGCCCGAGCGGACGGGCACGCCGGGTTTGGCCGCTGCAGCGGGTGCTGCCGCGGCAGACCCTGCGGCCGTGGCCAGGGCACGCTTGAACGCAGCCACCTCGTCGGCCTCGATGGGTTCGTAACGCGGCGCGGCGCGCGGTGCGGCCGCCGGAGCCAGGGGAGCGGCCGGCGCGGAAACTGGGGCAGCCGGGGCGGCAACTGGCGCGCTCACCGGGGCCGCGACAGGCGGACGCAGCGCCGCTGCCGCGGGGGCCGCAGACACCGGTACGGGTGCAGCGGGGCGGACAGGCGCCGCCACGGGAGCTGCCACTGGCGCGGGCGCTGCGGTGGCCGGCAGCGGCCGGCGGGCCAGCGGTTGCGCACCCTGCAGCGACGCACCTTGGGGTGCCACGCCCTTCTGGGGGATGCCAACTGCCACGTGGTCGTTGATGCGCCAGTACACGGCGGTCACCAGGATGTCGTAGCGGGTCTTGGCGGTCTGGGCGATCAGCGCCTCGATCTCGGACAGGCGCACGGTCTCGCCGCCGTATTCACGCGCCAAATCCATCATCACCAGGAACTGTCGCCCCCGCTGGTCCAGCGAAAGCACCTTGAATTTGTAGCTGGCCGACAGCACGCCGGCGCGCACCATGGCATCGCGCACCACGGTGTAGAGCAGCTCGCGGCGCTCCATGCGCTCGTTCTTGCGGTTGGCGGCGTGCTCGGGTGGCAAGGCGTCGGCCATGGGCCTGCCGGGGCGTCCTGGAGACAGCGGCACCGTGGCGTCGGCATTCAACAAGCCCGAGGGTTGTTCGGCCATGGGCCGGGGTTTGGGGGGGGCGGGCTTGCGGCTGAACCAACTGAACAGGGACATGGCTTGCTTTCTACGGGACGGCGCCGGGAAAATCCAATTTGAGTGTAACTTGCTGTACACCCCATCTTGCCCCGCAAAAGCCCGCAGGCCGCCTGCGCCCGGTGCTGTCTGTCAGGTTGCCGCAACGCGGCGGCGGCGATTGCCCAGGCGCTTGGCCAGTACGGCACCTGCCGCCATCACCAGGCCGAGCGCAATGGCAGGCTGGCGGTTGGTCAGCTCGGTGAACCGCAACGCAGGCAGGCTCCACAGTTTGGTGGGTGCGCTGGCCTGCACCGTGGCACTGCGCGCGCGGTGCGAGAAAAAAGCCCCCTCGCCCACCACAGACCCCGGGCCCACGATGGCCAGGCGCAAGCGCTCTTTCTCGTCCTGGTAATGCACGCTCAAACTGCCGCTTTCCACCAGGTACAGCGTGCGGTCGGTGGCGCCCTGGGTGAAGAGCACTTGCCCGGCGGGCATGACCACCGGCAGAAGGTAGGACGAAAGGATGTCCCACTGCGCCGACGTGAGGGGGTTGGTCATGCTGTCATCGGCACTGGCCTGGGCGATGGCATCGATCAGACCTTGCAGGTCTACCTTGGAAACAACGGGCGCGGGTACGTTCATGGTGCGCCGAAAGTACCCTTGTTACAGTTTCGACACAAGCGCTGTTTACGTCCGTTTACAACATTCGGGACAGACGGGCGCATGCGGCTAGTGGCCGGAGTTCTAGAGCCTATTTACAGGGCCAGTGGGAAGGCCTTTGGGCGCATTTTTCCCGGGCTGTGGGTGGCCCTAATCACTTGCCGATGCAGAAGCTCGAGAAGATCACGCCCAAAAGGTCGTCCGAGGTGAATTCCCCGGTGATCGCACTCAACGCGTTCTGCGCCAGGCGCAGTTCCTCCGCCAGCAGATCGAGCGCGGGGCCTTGGGCGGTGAGCTGGTCGGCGGCTTCCCCCAGGTGGGTGCCGACGGTCTGCAGCGCCTCCACGTGCCGGGCGCGCGCGATGTAGATGCCTTCGGGCGCGGAGTGCCAGCCCGCTACATCCAGGAGGACGCGGCGCAGGCGGTCCAGGCCTTCGCCGGTGCGGGCCGACAGGCGTACGCCGGGCCGGGCACTGCCGTCCTGCTCAGCCGGTCCACCCGGCTCGCCGGGTGCGGGCAGCGCGGCGCGGTCCAGCTTGTTCCAGACGTCGATAACCGGAATCGTTTTGGGCAGTTTTAAGGCCAGCGCGCTTGCTATATCTGCCTCTACCGCTATGTATTCATGAGCATTCACCCGCTCCAGATCATGCAGGAACAGTACGGCGTCGGCGCCGGCGATCTCGTCCCAGGCGCGGGCAATGCCGATGCGCTCGACCTCGTCGTCGCTGTCGCGCAGGCCGGCGGTGTCGATGATGTGCAGCGGCACGCCTTCAATCTGTATCGTCTGCTGCACCTTGTCGCGCGTGGTGCCCGCAATAGGGGTGACGATGGCCAGCTCGGCCCCCGCCAGCGCGTTGAGCAGCGAACTCTTGCCCGCGTTGGGCTGGCCCGCGATGACCACCTTGATGCCCTCGCGCAGAAGCGCGCCCTGGCGTGCGCGCTGCATCACGGACGCCAGCGTTTGCTGCAGTTTTGATAGCTGTCCGTGCGCATCCGCCTTGCGCAGGAAGTCAATTTCTTCTTCAGGGAAGTCGAGCGTGGCCTCGACCAGCATGCGCAGATGGATGAGCGCATCGCGCAGGCCATGGATTTCGGCAGAGAACGCGCCGGTGAGCGACCGGCTGGCGCTGCGCGCCGCGGCCTCGGTGCTGGCGTCGATCAGATCGGCAATCGCCTCGGCCTGGGCCAGGTCGATCTTGTCGTTGAGGAACGCACGTTCGGTGAACTCGCCCGGTTGCGCCACACGCAGACCGGGCAGGCAAGGCTTGCCGGTGGCGGGGTTGGTGGACGCACCCGCCTCCAGGCAGCGGGCCAGCAAGAGCTGCAGCACCACCGGGCCGCCGTGGGCCTGGAGCTCCAGCACGTCCTCGCCGGTGTAGCTGTGCGGGCCGGGGAAGAACAGCGCCAGCCCCTGGTCGATGGCCTGCCCCTGCGCATCGCGAAAGGGCAGGTAGGTGGCCTCTCGGGGCCGCAGAGCGCGGCCGCACAGCGCTTGCGCCAACGCCACCAGCCCCCGCCCCGACACCCGCACGATGCCGACGGCTCCACGCCCGGGGGCGGTGGCGATGGCAACGATGGGGTCGTGGTGGCGGGCAAGCATGGTGGCGACTGTACAAGGTGAAGAAAGGGAGAAAGGCATTCGCGCGCACTCGGCGCGGTCGCGGTCTCCTCAGGGGGCGTTGCCTTCGTTCTGCGGCGGCGGCGCGATGAAAAAAGGCCGCTTGCGCGGCCTTGGGAAGTCTTGCTGCGTCAGCGACTCGACGTCACTTGAAGCTTGGCAAGTTGAACTGCGGTGGCACGCCCATCCGGGTGTTGATAAGCCACTGCTGCGCGATCGACAAGATATTGTTGGTCAGCCAGTACAGCACCAGGCCGGCCGGGAAGAAGAAGAACATCACGCTGAAGATCAGCGGCATGAACCACATCATCTTGGCTTGCATCGGGTCTGGCGGCGCGGGGTTCAGGGCCGTTTGCAGCAGCGATGACAGGGTCATCAGCAGCGGCAGGATGAAAAACGGATCGGGTGCGGACAGGTCACGGATCCAGCCGATCCACGGCGCGTTGCGCATTTCCACGCTGGACAACAGCACCCAGTACAGCGCGATGAACACGGGGATCTGGATCATGATGGGGAAGCAGCCGCCCATCGGGTTGACCTTCTCCTCGCGGTAGATGCGCATCATCTCCTGCTGCATCTGCTGCGGCTTGTCCTTGAGGCGCTCGCGCATTTCCATGATCTTCGGATTCACCGACTTCATCTTGGCCATGCTGGCGTACGCCTTGGCATTGAGCCAGTAGAACGCGATCTTGAGCAGCAGCACCAGGGCCACGATGGACCAGCCCCAGTTGTTCAACAGCTTGTGCAGCTGGTCCAGCAACCAGTACAGCGGCTTGGACAGGATGGTGAGCCAGCCGTAGTCCTTGACCAGTTCCAGGCCGGGGTACAGCTTTTCCATCATGGTCTCGACCTGCGGGCCAGCGAACAGGCGCGCATCCACGGTCTTGCTCTTGCCGGGCTCGATGGCGCCCAGCGAGGTGAGCATGCCCACGGAATACAGGTTGGTGTCGACCTTGCGCGTGAACAGTTCACGCTGCGTGCCGTCGGCCAGCAGCCAGGCGGTGGCGAAGTAATGCTGCACCATGGCCACGTAGCCGTTGGGCGAATCCTTGGGGATGTCGACCTTGCCGCCTTCGATGTCCTTGAACTCGACCTTCTGGTACTTCTTGGCTTCGGTGTAGACCGCGGGGCCGGTGAAGGTGGAATAGAACGACGACTCGCCGGGCGGCTTGTTGCCGTCGCGCACCAGCTGGAAGTACAGCTGTGGCGAGACCGCGGCGCTACCTGTGTTGACCACTTCGTGCTTCACGGCGATGTCGTAAGAGCCGCGCTTGATCGTCCAGGTCTTGGCCAGCTTCAGGCCACCCTGGTCGGGCGACTCGAAGCGGACGCTGATCTCATCCTCGCCATCCTTGAGCTCGCGGGCGCCTGGCACAGCCGTCATCGCCGTCTTGTGCGTGGGGAAGTTGCCACCGATCAGCCCGGTCTGCGCCACATAGACACGCTGAGCGCTTTCGTCGAGCAGCAGAAAGTTGCGCTTCTTGTCGTCCATGTCGGCGTGCTGGAGCAGCTCGGCGTGGGTGAGCGAGCCGCCTTCGCTGTCGAACGTCAGGCGGTACAGGTCGGTCTTCACCTCCACGCGCTCGCGGGATGCGGGGGCCGCTGCAGGTGCAGGCTGGCCTGGGACCGCCGAGGCACCTTGGGCGCCTGCGGCTGCCACAGGTGCAGTGGACGACGGCACACTGGCCGCGCCCGCCGCGCCGGATGCATTGGCAGCGGGTGCAGGGGCAGCTACCTCGGTGGCGCTGGGGAAAAAGGTGGCCTTGTTGCCGTTGTGCAGTTGCCACTTGTCCCACAGCAGAACCATGGAAAAGCCAAAAATCACCCACAGGATGGTGCGGCGAATGTCGTTCATGAAGACTTCTTTGGTGAGGATGGTTGGGTGTTGGAATCAGAGAGCCGCGAAAACAACCGCAGGCTGCGCGGCATTTCGTGTGGGCCCGGAGGAACCGGATCGTGGCCCCCGTCACACCAGGGGTGGCAGCGTACCAGCCTGCGCACCGTGAGGTAACTTCCCCTGGCGGCGCCGTGCAATTCGAGCGCCTGGAGGGAATAGACCGAGCAGGTGGGCTCGAACCGGCAGGCGGACCCCAGCCAGGGGCTGAGGAACAGCCGATAGCCCTTGACCACGCCGATGAGCAGGCGCTGCATCAGCACGGCGCGGGCACCTTGGCCTGGGGCGTGGGTGTGAGTGGCGCAGTCGGTGCAGCTGCAGACGTGGCCGCACCTGCTCGCCGTGTCGCATGGCCAAACAATTGCAGCAGTTCGGTGCGCACGGCATGCTTGAGCTGGTCGGACGTGGCGCTCACGAACTGCTTGCGGTCGAAGGCCGAGCGCAGGCGCACCACATGCGCGGACTGCGGCGCGACCTGTTCAAGCCGCGCCTCAAAGGTGGAGCCCACTGTATAAATCTGCCGCTTGATGGTGTTGCGGGTTACCGCGCGGCGCGCCCAGCGCTTGGGCACCATGGCACCCAGCCAGACACCGCTTTGCACGGCAAACAGGGCCTGCGGCCCTTGCACTGGAGGCAAGGAGCCGGGCCCTGTGAGTACCACACTGGCTGGCGTGTCCGCGGTAGCAACGCTGCTTTCGGCATCCAGCACCAAGCGGTGCAGCGCAAAGTGCGCTGTGCGGGAGATCGTGCCCCCCGCCATGGCGGCCTGGAACTGCGGACGGGTTTTCAGCCGTTGCATGCAAGCGCCCCGTTTGGTACCTGACGGTGCAAACCGGGGTGCAGGCCCAAGACCTTGTCGGCCTTAGACGGCCAGGCGCTTGCGGCCCTTGGCGCGGCGTGCGTTGATCACGGCACGGCCGCCGCGGGTCTTCATGCGGACGAGGAAACCGTGGGTACGTGCGCGGCGCGTCTTGGAGGGTTGGTAAGTGCGTTTCATGATGCTATTCCTTGAGGTTCAGTTCCGGATGCTGCTCTTAAGCCCCCTGCAGCCTGCGCCCGCTGAGCTATCGAAACAGCACTTCGGCGGCAGACCGGCGGGGCGCAATTTAAGGCGCGCCGGGTCAAATCACCCTGAACACATTCAGGGAAACCCAAAATTATCGCAGGCTTGCCGGGTGCTGGCAATGCCTTTCGGCTCGGCGGGCCTTATTCAGCCGGTATGGGGCCCCCCAGCGCGGCCCAACTTGGGGCACGTTCTTGATTGTTTATAGGAGCAGGCACAGTGACCGCAGCTTATGCCTACCGTCGGACATCCACCCTGAAAATCCCTGGCCGCAGCCTGTCCGCAAATTGTGGATAACTCTTTGAGCGAGCTACAATCCCCGGCCCAACCCGTTCCTCTATCCACAACTAGAATTCCCCAGAAATGACCGAGGAACCCTCCCGCAGTCCCCACCCATCCCAAGGCTCAGACGCCGGTCAGGGCCTGTGGCAGGCCTGCGCAGAGCAACTGGCGCAAGACCTGCCCGAGCAGCAGTTCAACACCTGGATCAAGCCCCTCATCGCCCAGGTGGCCGAGGACTTCTCCAAGGTCACCTTGCTCGTGGGCAACCGGTTCAAGCTCGACTGGATCCGCGCCCAATACGCAGGCCGCATCGCCGCCTTGCTCGAAGGGCTTTACGGCCAGCCCGTCACGCTGGAGTTAGCGCTCGCTCAGCGCGAATCCGTGGCCCGCACTTATGTTCGGCCCGCGCAGTCCGAACAATCCCACACGCCAGCGCCAGCGGAATCCCCCGCGGCAAGCAGCGACGACCCCGCGGCAGGCGCCTTCCGCAATCGGCTCAATGCCGCCCTGACCTTTGAGACGCTGGTGGAGGGCACGGCCAACCGCATGGCGCGCTCGGCGGCCATGCACGTGGCCGGCATGCCGGGCCATCTGTACAACCCGCTTTTCATCTACGGCGGTGTCGGCCTGGGCAAGACCCACTTGGTGCACGCGGTTGGCAACCGCCTGCTACAGGACAAGCCCGACGCCAAAGTTCTCTACATCCATGCGGAGCAGTTCGTGTCGGATGTGGTTAAGGCGTACCAACGCCGCACGTTTGACGAGTTCAAGGAGCGCTACCACTCGCTCGATCTGCTGCTCATTGACGACGTGCAGTTCTTCGCCAACAAGGACCGCACGCAGGAAGAATTCTTCAACGCGTTTGAAGCCCTGCTGGCCAAGAAGTCGCACATCGTGATGACGTCGGACACCTACCCCAAGGGTCTGGCCAACATCCACGAGCGGCTGGTGTCGCGTTTCGATTCGGGTCTGACGGTGGCCATCGAGCCGCCCGAGCTGGAAATGCGCGTGGCCATCCTGATCAACAAGGCCCGCGTCGAAGGCACCGAGATGCCCGAGGAAGTGGCCTTCTTCGTCGCCAAGAACGTGCGCTCCAACGTGCGCGAGCTTGAAGGCGCGCTGCGCAAGATTTTGGCGTACTCGCGCTTCAATCAAAAGGAAATCTCCATCCAGCTCGCCCGCGAGGCGCTGCGCGACCTGCTGTCGATCCAGAACCGGCAGATCTCGGTGGAAAACATCCAGAAGACGGTGGCCGACTACTACAAGATCAAGGTCGCCGACATGTACAGCAAGAAGCGCCCGGCCAGCATTGCCCGCCCGCGCCAGATTGCGATGTACCTGGCCAAGGAGCTGACGCAAAAAAGCCTGCCAGAGATCGGCGAGCTGTTTGGCGGGCGCGACCACACCACCGTGCTGCACGCCGTGCGCAAAATCTCTGGCGAGCGCCAGCAGCTGACCGAGCTGAACCAGCAGCTGCACGTGCTGGAGCAGACGCTCAAAGGCTGAGATGGAACACCTCCTGAGCCGCCTTCGGTACCGTCCCCCTCCAGGGGGACGACGCCCTCGCTGCGGGGCGGCCCTGGCTCGGCATCCCTCGCTGGCGCAGCGGCAGTATCAAAGGCTGTGGCAGGGCCCGGCAGTCAGGGCAGCTGAAAAGTGCGCCTGCCACGGCAATGCCCTGGTAAGCGGGCAAAATGACGGATTGGGCAGCAGGGGGGGCACCACCCGTGCCGCTGCCAACGCACCGGTTTAGAAAATCCACAAGAGGTTGAAGACATGATCGTCCTGAAGGCAACACAAGACAAGGTTCTCGCGGTACTGCAGTCCGTGGCTGGCATCGTCGAGCGCCGCCACACGCTGCCCATCCTGGCCAATGTGCTGATCCGCAAGACGGGCAATGCGCTGCAGCTGACGACCAGCGACCTCGAAATCCAGATCCGCACCACCGCGGAGCTGGGCGGCGACACCGGCGACTTCACCACCACGGTGGGGGCGCGCAAGCTGATCGACATCCTGCGCACCATGCCGTCGGACCAGACGGTGAGCCTGGAGTCGCAGCAGTCCAAACTCATCCTCAAGGGCGGCAAGAGCCGCTTCACCCTGCAAAGTCTGCCGGCCGAAGACTTCCCGCTGGTGCAGGAATCCGCCGCCTTCGGCCCCGCTTTCAGCGTGCCGCAGAAGGTGCTCAAGGACCTACTGTCCCAGGTGTCCTTCGCGATGGCCGTGCAGGACATCCGCTATTACCTCAACGGCATCCTCTTCGTGGCCGAGGGCAAGCAGTTGTCCCTGGTGGCCACCGACGGCCACCGCCTGGCGTTTGCCAGCGCCACGCTCGACGTCGAAGTGCCCAAGCAGGAAGTGATCCTGCCGCGCAAGACCGTGATCGAACTGCAGCGCCTGCTGTCCGACGCCGGCGGCGAGAACCAGCCCCACATCGAGATGCAGTTCGCCAACAACCAGGCGAAGTTCACCTTCGGCGGCATGGAATTCGTCACCAAGCTGGTCGAGGGCAAGTTCCCCGACTACAACCGCGTGATCCCCAAGAACCACAAGAACAGCATCACCCTGGGCCGCGCGCCGCTGCTGGCCAGCCTGCAGCGCACCGCCATCATGACCAGCGACAAGTTCAAGGGCGTGCGCCTGAACCTGGAGCCTGGCACCTTGCGCGTGGCGTCCAACAACGCCGAGCAGGAAGAGGCCGTGGACGAGCTCGACATCGACTACGGTGGTGACACCATCGAAATCGGCTTCAACGTGACCTACCTCATCGACGCCCTGGCCAACATGGGCCAGGACATGGTGAAGGTGGAGCTCTCGGACGGCAACAGCTCTGCGCTGATGACCATCCCCGACAACGAAAGCTTCAAGTACGTCGTCATGCCGATGCGCATCTGAGGCGGTCGCGTCCCGTCCGGCCCATTGCACAGCCCTGAACACGGTTGCTACTATATTGATAGCTGCTAGCGCTTATCAGATAAGCGCTAGAGCCCAATTTGACTCATATTGACACATTGGAAACCCCGGTTTCCACGGATCCCAAGGCCCACCATGACCGTTGACAACAACATCCCTTCCGAGCCCGAAGACACCGGGGTCTCCGGCCATGTTGAGCCCACCCTCGCCAAGATCGACACCAACCAGGCAGGGGCCAGCGAAAGCTACGGCGAAGGCGCCATCACCATCCTGGAAGGCCTGGAGGCCGTGCGCAAGCG
>SDXZ01000064.1 GCA_004210805.1 Acidovorax sp. | reverse complement strand
CGCGCCTCGGGCAGCTCCTGGCGGAAGGCGCGGGTCAGCGGCACCGTCATCACCCGCGCCACGCTGTTGGGCAGGCCGATGGCCACGCGGCCCGACAGCCCGCCGCGCATGCGGTCCATATCCTCCCGCGCGCGTGCCATCTGGTGCAGGATGCCGCGCCCGTGCTCCACCAGCAGCCGGCCCGCCTCGGTGGGCGTGGCGCCCCGGCCGTTGCGCACCAACAAGTTTTGGCGCAATTCCACCTCCAGCAGGCGGATCTGGCGGCTCAGCGCGGACTGCGCCACGTCCAGCGCCGCGGCCGCGCGAGTGAAGCTGCCCAGCTCGGCCACGCGCACAAAGTATTCGAGCTGTTTGAGGTCCATGGGTGGGTTGGGAAGGGGCTGGAGAGGAGGTGTTTCCTATCGGTAAATGATATACCTGCTAGATGGAGTACCTACTTTTTATATAGCTCCTGTTCGCCCAGAATCGGGCCAAGGCAGCGTCCTGCCGCCTGCGCTTTGGTCCTGCGCCCGGCAGCGATAGCAGCCACCGGAGCCATCGCTCACCCTATTTCATCCACCTCTCTCCCTCATGCTCCAGCACCTTCGCGGAATCTCCTCCATGGCCACCCGCCAAGTGCTGGCCGAGCTGACTGCTGGCTTTGAGCAGGCCGGGGGCCACCGCGCCAGCATCGAAGCGGTGGGCGGCGTGGACGCCGCCAAGCGTGTGTTGGCCGGCGAGGCCTTCGACGTGGTGGTGCTGGCCTCCGACGCCATCGCCAAGCTGCTGGCCGCCGGCTGCATCGTGCCCGGCAGCGTGGTGGACCTGGTGCACTCGGGCGTGGCGGTGGCCGTGCCGGCGGGCGCACCACTGCCCGACATCAGCTCCGAGGACGCCGTGCGCCAGGCCGTGCTGGCGGCGCGCAGCATCAGCTATTCCACCGGCCCGAGCGGCGTGGCGCTGGCCCAATTGTTCGAGCGCTGGGGCATCGCGGGCGAGATCGCCAGCCGCATGGTGCAGGCGCCGCCTGGCGTGCCCGTGGGCTCGCTGGTGGCCAAGGGCGAAGTAGAGCTGGGTTTTCAGCAACTGAGCGAACTGCTGCATGTGCAGGGCATCGCCATCGTCGGGCCGCTGCCGCCCGCGATCCAGATCACGACCACGTTTTCCGCCGGTATCGGCGCACTGTCGCAACAGGCCGACGCGGCCCGCGAACTGCTGGCCTACATGGCGTCGCCGCAAGCGGCGGACGCCAAGCGCAAGCAGGGCATGACCCCTGTATGAGGTACATCCCCCTGAGGCGCTTCGCGCCTTCCCCCTTCTCTCGCATCGCTACGCGCTGCGGGAAGGGGGACGACGCCCTCGCTGCGGGGCGGCCCTTGCTTGGCGTCCCTCGCGATGGCGCCGTGCCAGCGGCAAGGCTTGCGGGCCTTGCAGGCCGGTGTGAAGAACTGACATAGACATAAGGAGAACGAGCATGAGCCTCATCATCGACTGCCACGGCCACTACACCACGGCCCCCAAGGCGCTGGAGAACTGGCGCAACGCGCAGATCGCCGGCATCAAGGACCCCGCACAGATGCCCAATGTGGCGGACCTGAAGATCAGCGACGACGAGCTGCGCGAGTCCATCGAGACCAACCAGCTCAAGCTGATGAAGGAGCGCGGCAGCGACATCACGCTCTTCAGCCCGCGCGCGAGCTTCATGGCCCACCACATCGGCGACTTCAACGTGTCGAGCACCTGGGCCGCCATCTGCAACGAGCTGTGCTTTCGGGTTTCCACGCTGTTCCCCGACCACTTCGTGCCCGTGGCCATGCTGCCGCAGTCGCCCGGTGTCGATCCTGCGACCTGCATCCCCGAGCTGGAAAAGTGCGTGCATGAATACGGCGCCGTGGGCATCAACCTGAACCCCGACCCCTCAGGCGGCCACTGGACCAGCCCCCCGCTGACCGACAAGCACTGGTACCCCATCTACGAAAAGATGGTGGAGTACGACCTGCCCGCAATGATCCACGTGAGCACCAGCTGCAACGCGTGTTTTCACACCACCGGCGCGCACTACCTGAACGCCGACACCACGGCCTTCATGCAACTGATCCAGGGCGATCTGTTCAAGGACTTCCCCACGCTCAAGTTCCTGATCCCGCACGGCGGCGGCGCGGTGCCCTACCACTGGGGCCGGTTCCGGGGCCTGGCGCAGGAGATGAAGAAGCCGCTGCTGGACGACCATGTGATGAACAACGTGTTCTTCGACACCTGCGTGTACCACCAGCCCGGCATCGACCTGCTCAACACGGTGATCCCGGTGAAGAACGTGCTGTTTGCCAGCGAGATGATCGGCGCGGTGCGCGGCATCGACCCGCAGACCGGCAACTACTACGACGACACCAAACGCTACATCGAAGCGTCCAAGATCCTGAGCGCAGAAGACAAGCACCAGGTCTACGAAGGCAATGTGCGCCGCGTGTTCTCCCGACTTGATTCACGCCTGAAGGCGAAGGGGCTCTGACATGTACGAACTCGGCGTTGTCTACCGCAACATCACCCGCGCCGACCGCGCGGCCGCCGATGGCCTGGCTGCCCTGGGCTCGGCCACCGTGCACGAGGCCATAGGCCGCGTGGGCTTGCTCAAGCCGTACATGCGCCCCATCTACGGCGGCCAGCAGGTCAGCGGCACGGCAGTGACCGTGCTGCTGCAGCCCGGAGACAACTGGATGCTGCATGTGGCGGCCGAGCAGATCCAGCCCGGCGACGTGGTGGTCGCCGGCGTCACCTCGGAATGCACCGACGGCTACTTCGGCGACCTGCTGGCCACATCCTTCCAGTCGCGCGGTGCGCGCGCGCTGATCATCGACGCCGGTGTGCGCGACGTGAAGACGCTGCAGGAGATGAACTTCCCCGTGTGGAGCCGCGCCATCAGCAGCAAGGGCACGATCAAGGCCACGCTGGGCTCGGTGAACATCCCCGTGGTCTGCGCCGGTGCGCTTGTCACGCCGGGCGACGTGATCGTGGCCGATGACGACGGTGTGGTGTGTGTGCCCTCCGCCCGCGCGGCCGAGACGCTGGCTGCCGCGCAAAAGCGCGAAAGCTTTGAAGGCGAAAAGCGCGCCAAGCTGGCCAGCGGCGTGCTGGGCCTCGACATGTACAACATGCGCCCCGCCCTGGAGAAGGCGGGCCTCAAGTACATCGACTGACGCGCCATTTTTGAATGATTTTTGCCTCCAGCGCTTGTTGGATAAGCGCTGGTAGCTATTTAAGTTGTAGCAAACCTCTCTTTTGATGATTCCATGACCTCTCGCGCCTTCTCTCCCCTGCGACGCTCCCTCGGCCTGGCCTTGGGCCTGGCCGCCACCCTGGGCCTCGCGCCCCACGGCGCGCATGCCCAGTCCTTCCCCACCAAGCCCGTGCGCATCATCACGCCCTTCCCCGTGGGGGGTGGCCCCGACGGCGTGGCGCGCATCGTGGCCGAGAAGCTCGGCCGCATCTGGAACCAGCCTGTGGTGGTCGAGAACCGCCCCGGCGGCAACGGCTTCATCGCCATCGATGCCTTCAAGCGCGGCGCCAAGGATGGGCATGACCTGATCGTGCTGGACAACGTGCACCTTGCCGCCTACCCCAGCCTGTTCAAGAAGCTGCCCTACGACGTGGCCAAGGATTTCGACACGCTGCTGCCGCTGTTCAAGACCCACTTTTTCTTCACCGTGGGCACGGGCAGCAAGTACAAGACCGTGGGCGACATCGTGGCCGACGCCAAGGCCCGCCCCGGCAAGCTCAACTACGGCTCGTGGTCCGTGGGCAACCCGGTGCACCTGGGCTCGGAGCTGTTCGAGTCCGCCACCGGCACGCAGATGGAGCATGTGATCTTCAAGGAGACCACGCAGCTGTACACCTCGGTCGCCACCGGCGAGATCGACTTTGCGCTGGGCAGCGCCGCCACGGCCGGCCCGCTGTACCGCGCCGGCAAGCTGCGCCTGCTGGCCTTTGCCGGCCCGCAGCGTTCGGCCGAGTTCCCCGACGTGCCCACCGTGGCCGAAGCCGGTGGCCCCAAAGACTTTGCCGTGACCGGCTGGAACGCGATTGCCGTACCCCCGGGCCTGCCCGCCGCCATCACCGACAAGATCAAGCGCGACATCGAGCAGGCCCTGACCGGCCCCGACGTGGCCGAAAAGTTCAAGACCTTTGGCTACGAGCAGTTCCCGACCACGCGCCCTCAGTTCGCGCAGTTCGTCAAAGACGAAAGCCAGCGTTTTGGCGACGTGATCAAGAAGGCGAATGTTTCGCTGGATTGAGGAACACATGCTTGCCATGGTGCGAACCACGTTGCCGCCCGCCGCTGTAACCGCCGGTCTGTGTTGCCGCACGCCCGTGGGGCGCGTGTGACGTCCCACCCATTGCAAGGAATCATCACCATGAACCCGATCACCGCCCGCACCCGCCGCACGCTGCTGGCCGTCGCCACGGCAGCGCTGTGCCTGGTGCAACCCGCCTGGTCGCAGCAGCCGGCCTATCCCAGCAAGCCCGTCAAGCTGGTCGTCGGCTACTCGGCTGGCGGCGCAGTCGACATCATTGCGCGCACGGTGGGGCAGAGCCTGTCGGCCAGCATGGGCCAGCCGTGGGTGGTCGAGAACAAGCCCGGGGCGGGCACCAACATTGCCGTCAAGTCGGTGATCGACGCGGCGCCCGATGGCTACACCCTGATGCTGGCGGCCAATGCGCTGGCGGCCAACATGGCGCTGTACCAGCCTGCACCGTTTGATGCCGAGCGCGACCTGGCGTTGATCGCACAAGTGGGCCGCGTGCCGGTGGTGATTGCCGCCAATGCCGCAGCGCCGTACGACACCGTGGCCCAGCTCATCGCGGCGGCCAAGGCCAAGCCCGGCGCCGTGGCGTTTGCCAGCCCCGGCAACGGCGCCACGCCGCACATGGCGGTGGAGCTATTTGCCAAGGCTGCCGGCATTTCGCTGCAGCACGTGCCCTACCGCGGGGGCTCGCAGGCCATCACGGACACCATTGGCGGGCAGGTGCCGCTGGTGGCGGTCAACGCGCTCGAGGCATTGCCGCACGTCAAGAGCGGCAAGCTCAAGATCCTGGCGGCGCTGAGCGTCAACCGCACCAGCATCTTCCCCGACGCGCCGACCATCGCCGAGTCCGGCTTCCCCGGCTTTGAGGCCTCGGTCTGGTACGGCCTGGTGGCGCCTGCGGGCACGCCCAAGGCCGTGGTCGACAAGCTGCATGCCGAAGTGCAAAAGGCACTGGCCACGCCCGAGGTGAAGACGCGCCTGCAGAGCGTGGGCGGCGAAGTGACCCCCGGCACCGCGGCGCAGTTCGCGTCGCTGGTGCGGTCCGAGCGGCAACGCTACGAAAAGCTGGTCCGCGAGACCGGCATCAAACCCGACTGAACAGCAGGAGCCCCGCATGAGCACTTTCACCAAGACCCCTGGCTGGCTGGACTGGTACGCCGGCCCGAGCACGCCGCGCTTTGAGGTGCCTGCGGGCGCTGTCGACGCGCACTGCCACGTGTTTGGCCCGGGCGACGAGTTCCCCTACGCGCCCGAGCGCAAATACACGCCGTGCGATGCCTCCAAGCACCAGCTGTACGCCCTGCGCGACCACCTCGGTTTTGCGCGCAACGTGGTGGTGCAGGCCACCTGCCACGGTGCGGACAACCGCGCCATGGTCGATGCGCTGGTGCATTCGGGCGGCAAGGCACGTGGCGTGGCCACTGTCCGCCGCAGCATCACCGACGACGAGCTGCAGGCGCTGCACAACGCCGGCGTCCGCGGCGTGCGCTTCAACTTCGTCAAACGCCTGGTGGACTTCACGCCCAAGGACGAGCTGATGGAGATTGCCGGCCGCATCGCCAAGCTCGGCTGGCATGTGGTGATCTACTTCGAAGCGGTGGACCTGCCCGAGCTGTGGGACTTCTTCACCCAGCTGCCCACCACCGTGGTGGTGGACCACATGGGCCGCCCCGATGTGAGCAAGCCGGTGGATGGGCCCGAGTTCGAGCTGTTTTTGAAGTTCATGCGCCAGCACCCCAATGTGTGGAGCAAGGTGAGCTGCCCTGAGCGCCTGTCGGTGGCCGGCCCCAAGGCCCTGAACGGCGAGCAGGCCGCGTACCAGGACGTGGTGCCTTTTGCGCGCAAGGTGGTCGAGGAGTTCCCCGACCGCGTGCTCTGGGGCACCGACTGGCCCCACCCCAACCTCAAGGACCACATGCCCGACGATGGCCTGCTGGTGGACTTCATCCCGCATGTGGCGGTGACAGCCGAGCTGCAAAAGAAGCTGCTGGTAACTAACCCCATGCGCCTGTACTGGCCTGAAGAAGAAGCGACAAAGAAAGGCTGACGCCATGCCACTCGACAAACCCTATCTGGACGTGCCCGGCACGACCATCTTTGATGCAGAGCAAAGCCGCAAGGGCTATTGGCTCAACCAGTTCTGCATGAGCCTGATGAAGGCCGACAACCGCACGCGCTTCAAGGCCGACGAGCGCGCCTACCTGGACGAGTGGGCCATGACCGAAGAGCAAAAGCAGGCCGTGCTTGCACGCGACCTGAACTGGTGTATTCGCCTGGGCGGCAACATCTACTTCCTGGCCAAGATCGGCGCGACCGACGGGCGCAGTTTTCAGCAGATGGCCGGCAGCATGACCGGCATGACCGAAGACGAGTACCGCAACATGATGATCGGCGGCGGGCGCTCGGCCCAGGGCAACCGCGTGCTCGGCGAGGACGGCGACGCACAGGCACACCGCCAGCCGCAAGGCAAGAGCCACGCGCTGCAGCAAGCCGCAGCGGCAAAGAAAGGAACCTGACCATGGCACGCATCACTGCCGCCGTCTTCACCTCGCACGTGCCCGCCATTGGCGCCGCGCTGGACCTGGGCAAGACGCAAGAGGACTATTGGAAGCCGCTCTTTGCCGGCTACGACTTCTCCAAACAATGGATGAAGGACAACAAGCCCGACGTCGTCTTCCTCGTCTACAACGACCACGCCACGGCCTTCAGCCTGGAGATGATTCCGACGTTTGCCATCGGCACCGCGGCCGAGTACCAGCCGGCCGACGAAGGCTGGGGCCCGCGCCCGGTGCCCAAGGTGATTGGCCACCCGGACCTGGCCGCGCACATCGCGCAGTCGGTCATCCAGCAGGACTTTGACCTCACCATCGTGAACAAGATGGAGGTGGACCACGGCCTCACCGTGCCGCTGTCGCTGATGTGTGGCGAACAAGACCCTGCGCAGGGCGCGTGGCCCTGCCCGGTGATTCCGTTTGCGGTCAACGTGGTGCAGTACCCCGTGCCCAGCGGCCGGCGCTGCTACAACCTCGGCCAGGCCATCCGCCGTGCGGTGGAGAGCTACGACGAAGACCTCAATGTGCACATCTGGGGCACGGGCGGCATGAGCCACCAGCTGCAGGGCCCGCGCGCCGGCCTGATCAACAAGGAGTTCGACAACGCCTTCCTCGACAAGCTCGTGAGCGACCCCGAGGCCGCCGCGAGCATCCCGCACATCGACTACGTGCGCGAAGCGGGCAGTGAAGGCATCGAGCTCGTGATGTGGCTCATCGCACGCGGCGCGATGGCCGACGTGAACGGCGGCAAGCCCCCCAGGGTGGCGCACCGCTTCTACCATGTGCCCGCCTCCAACACCGCGGTGGGCCACCTGATTCTGGAGAACACCTGACATGACTGACAAGACCATCAAAGTAGCGCTGGCGGGCGCTGGCGCCTTCGGCATCAAGCACCTGGACGGCATCAAAAACATCGACGGCGTCGAAGTCGTCTCGCTGATCAGCCGCGACCTCGACAAGACAAAAGAAGTGGCGGCCAAGTACGGCATTGGCCACGTCACCACCGAGCTGGCCGACAGCCTGGCCCTGCCCGAGGTGGACGCCGTGATCCTGTGCACGCCCACGCAGATGCACGCCGAGCAGAGCATTGCGTGCATGAAGGCTGGCAAACACGTGCAGGTCGAGATCCCGCTGGCCGACAGCTTGAAGGGCGCGCTGGAAGTCGTGGCGCTGCAAAAGGAGACCGGCCTGGTCGCCATGTGTGGCCACACGCGGCGCTTCAACCCCAGCCACCAGTACGTGCACCACAAGATCAAAGCAGGCGAGTTCCACATCCAGCAGATGGATGTGCAGACCTACTTTTTCCGCCGCACCAACATGAACGCACTGGGCCAGCCGCGCAGCTGGACGGACCACCTGCTGTGGCACCACGCCGCGCACACCGTGGACCTGTTCGCCTACCAGGCCGGCAGCCCGGTGGTAAAGGCCAACGCCATCCAAGGGCCTATCCACAAGGACCTGGGCATCGCGATGGACATGAGCATCCAGCTGCAGGCCGCCAACGGCGCAATCTGCACGCTGTCGCTCTCGTTCAACAACGACGGACCGCTGGGCACGTTCTTCCGCTACATCGGCGACACGGCCACCTACCTTGCGCGCTATGACGACTTGTTCACCGGCAAGGAAGAAAAGATCGACGTGAGCCAGGTCGACGTGTCCATGAACGGAATCGAGCTGCAGGACCGCGAGTTCTTCGCCGCGATCCGCGAAGGCCGCGAACCCAACGCCAGCGTGGCGCAGGTGCTGCCGTGCTACCAGGTGCTGCACGACCTGGAGCAGCAGCTCAACGCCGGTTGATTTCAAGCAAAATTGGCCTCTAGCGCCTGATTGGTAAGCGCTGGTAGCTATTAATTTAATAGCATTGTGTGGTGATGGCGCATCCGCCGGCTGGTGGATGCGCAACCGACCGGGTGTCTGCCGTCAGACCGCCGCGCGCTCATCGCGGGAGTGTGCCTGGCGCAGTGTTGGCAGCGCGCGCTGGACCCCAAGGCTTCACACCGGCAACCCGTTGCGCCCTGCGCGTCACATCGGCGCGTAGGTGCCTGTGCCGCCGGGCCACGCCGTCAACACGTCGTAGCCCTCTGGCGTCACGGCCACCATGTGCTCCCACTGGGCGGACAGCGATCGGTCCTTCGTCACCACCGTCCAGCCGTCGGCCAGCTCCTTGGTTTCGTGCCTGCCGGCGTTGAGCATGGGCTCGATGGTGAACACCATGCCCGCCTCCAGCACCAGGCCCTCGCCGCGCCGCCCGTAGTGCAGCACGTTCGGCTCGTCGTGATAGACCTGCCCGATGCCGTGGCCGCAGTAGTCGCGCACCACGCTGAAGCGCTCCCGCTTTGCCACCGACTCGATTGCATGGCCGATATCGCCGAGCGTGGCGCCGGGCTTCACTTGCCGGATGCCGGCGCGCAGCGCTTCGTACGTGGCCTCGACCAGGCGCCGGGCGAGTGTGCTGGGCGTACCGACGAAATACATGCGGCTCGTGTCGCCGTACCAGCCGTCCTTGATCACCGCCACATCGATGTTGACGATGTCGCCCTTCTTCAGGATCTTGTCGGCTGAGGGAATGCCATGGCAGACCACTTGGTTGACAGACGTGAGGATGGTTTTGGGGTATCCCTGGTAGCCCACATTGGCCGGTGTCGCCCCCTGCACGTTCACGATGTGGTCGTGGCAGATGCGGTCGAGCGCCTCGGTGCTGATGCCGGGCACCACGTGGGGTTCGATCATGGCCAGCACCTCGGCCGCCAGCTGCCCGGCGCGCCGCGACATCGCGAGTTCGTCGGCAGACTTGATGGGAACGCCGCGCCCCATCAGTGCTTCCCCTTCGCCGAGGCCCCGGGCTTGGCGGGCGGCCCGTCGACGGCCATGGCGAGGTCGAGACCGCCTGCCAGTTCAGCCCGGACCAGCAGTTGGCAGATTTCGCGGTGGTCGAGCTCCGGGTGCATCTCGGTGAGCATGCCCACGCGCATCCAGTGCTCGGCCTGTGCGTTGATGGAGCGGCTCAGGGCTGTGCCTGCGACACGCAGGTTCTCGTGCATCTGGTCGGAAATTTTGACGATACCCATGGTCAGTCTCTAAATAAAACGTATACGAATTATATATAAAACGTTTAACGATGGATGTCGCTGTCCGCTGATCCGCTGGGGGTGGCTGTTGCGCTGTGGTGGGCCTGCCGGTGCTGGCAGGCGTTCCTTAAGCTGGGCCGCAGGATCGTTTCGCCAGAATCGGTGGCCATGACAAAAATCAACAGCCAGCAAGGCCAGACACGGATGGAACCACCGCAGCACGTGACATTCAGGGCCTTCGCCGGGCCCGCCGATTACCCGGCCATGGTGGCCTGTGCCAACGCAAGCTTTGCGGCCGACCAGACCCGGTTCTTCCGCACGGTGGAAGACGTCGCGCGCGACTACGCCGCGTTCACCAGCTGCGTGCCGCAGCAGGACGTGTGGATCGCGCAGGTTGGCGACCAGATCGCAGGCTATGTGCGTGCCTGGCATTGGACGCAAGCCGATGGGCTGCGGCTTTACGGACAGTTTGCCGTGGTTGCGCCGCAATGGCGCCGCCAAGGCATCGGCGCACGGCTGCATGCGTGGCTGGAGGCGCGGCAGCGTGAGATGGCCGCGGCGCACGGCAGCAGTGCCCAGCATGCGCACCACGCCTTCGTCACCCAGGGCGAAACCGCGCGCGCGGCGCTGCTGGAGAAAGCCGGCTACCGGCCCGAGCGCTACTTCTTCACCATGGGCCGCCCCACGCTGAACGACATCGCAGACTTTGCGCTGCCCGCCGGTCTGGAAGTGCGCGCTGTGCAGCCGGACCACCACCGTGCCATCTGGGATGCGCACGCCCGTGCGTTCCAGTCGCACTGGGGCTATGCGCCGCCCGACGAATCAGACTACGAGCGCTGGCTCGTCAGCCCGGTGTTCCAACCGCACTTGTGGCAGGTGGCGTGGGATGTGCAGACGAATGAAGTCGCGGGCCAGGTGCGCACCTACATCGACGCCACGTGGAATGCGGGCAATGGCCGCCAGCGCGGGTGGACGGAGTTCATCAGCGTGGGCGAGCGCTGGCGTCGCCGCGGCCTGGCCCGGGCACTGATCTCGCGCAGCCTGCAGGCCCAGGCCAATGCGGGCATGCAGGAGTCCGGGCTGGGGGTGGACAGCGAGAACGCGAGCGGCGCCCTTCGCGTGTATGAAGACTGTGGCTTCGTCGTGGAGCAACGCAATTGTGTGTTCCGAAAGCCGCTGGACCTGGGTGGAACCCACGCTCCAGCAAGCGCGGCCACCATGCCCACCGCGTCTTCGCCGCTAAGCTGACAGCGAACGCGACAGCGCGATGAGGCCCCACACCACCACGACCAGCTGCACCAGGTTGAGCAGCAGCGCCGTGGCATGCATGCGGCGAAACTGCTGCACCGCCCCTGCCTTGCCCGCTTCGATCTGGGCGCCCAGCTGCAGCATCACCGGCAAGAGGCGCCTGCGCAAGATGGTGGCGATGGCGGCCAGCACCGCAGCACCCAGTGCAAACACCAACCGGCCCCACAGCGCGTAGCTGACCGCGGCGCCCAGCGCCACCCAGAAGGCCGCCTGGTAGTACACGTTGAAAAAACCGCGGACAAAGCGTGCATCGAGCGCCTCATCGTGCTTGAGGATCAGCAGCGGCAGGCCGCCCAGTAGAAAGTAGCCTGTGTTGACCAGCATGGCGACGGTGAAGAACAAGGCTGGGTAGATGGCGGAGGGCATGGCACTTCTCCTGGGCTGGGGGTCGCCGTTGTGGGGCTCGCGTGGCTTCATGCGGCCTTGCGTAATGTATTCCGGCAGGGCGGTCGGCCGCGTGCTTTTTTGAGCCCTTGGACGTCGCAAGCGCGGCCCGCTCAAACCCCTGTCTGGCCCGTGGAGAGCTTGCTGGCTATACAGCGCCGCAGTTGTTGGCAACAATGGCCCGCCATGTCCACACCCACCTTCTTTGCCACGCCCGCTGCCTTCCGCCGATGGCTGCAAAAGCATGCCGCGCAGTCGACTGAGCTGTTGGTGGGTTTTCACAAGGTCGGTTCGGGCCGCCCGAGCATGACGTGGTCCGAGTCGGTGGACGAGGCCCTGTGTTTTGGCTGGATCGACGGTGTGCGCCGGCGCATCGATGAGCACGCCTATTCCATCCGCTTCACACCGCGCAAGCCTTCGTCTATCTGGAGCGCCGTGAACATTGCCAAGATGGCGCAGTTGCAGGCCACCGGCCGCATGACGCCCGCAGGGCTGGTGGCCTTTGGCCACCGCAAGGACCACAAGTCGGCGATCTATTCGCACGAGCAGGCGGCTGCGGCCGAGCTGCCTGCGCCGCAGTTGCGCGAATTCAAGCGCGACAAAAAAGCATGGCAGTTCTTTGAGGCCACGCCGCCCGGCTACCGCAAGACCATGCTGCATTGGTTGACGTCGGCCAAGCGGCCCGAGACCCGGGCGGCGCGGTTCGCACAGCTGCTGGCGGCTTGCGCAGCGGGCAAGCGGATCGACCTGTGGACGAAGCGCCCAGCCGAGGGCCGTGCAACCACAACCCTCTAGTGTGAAAGGAGACTGGCACCATGGCCCGGACCGCAGCGTCGAAACCCACCACCATCGCTGACTACATCGAGGCCGCCCCTGCAGCGGGACACCCGGTGTTGAAAGAGCTGTACGCCATCCTGAAACAGGCGGCGCCAGAGGCCGAGGAGGCCATCAAGTGGGGCACCCCGTTCTTCATCGAGCCGCGTTTTGTCTGCGCGTTCTCAGCGCACAAGGCGCATGCCAGTTTTGCGCCACCGGCTGCAGCCCTGGAGCATTTCAAAGAGGCGCTGCAGGGCACCAAGACCACGAAGGGCACCATCGTGCTGCCGTACGGCAAGCCGCTGCCCGTCGCGCTGATCCGGCACATCGCCGAATACAGCGTCAAGCGCGTGCGCGAACGCACGACTGACGGCTTCTGGGAAGCGCCGTAGCCACGTCGGCGCCGCCGGACGAAAAGCTTGGCGTAAGCTTGCCGCATGCAACAAAGAACCCTTGGACCTTTCTCCGTCTCGGCCATTGGCCTGGGCTGCATGAACCTCTCGCACGCCTACGGCGCGCCCGTGTCGGCCGAGCAGGGCGAACGCGTGCTGCTCGCCGCGCTGGATGCGGGCGTGACGCTGTTCGACACCGCCACGCTGTACGGGTTTGGCGCCAATGAAACGCTGGTGGGCCGCGTGATGAAGAACCACCGCAGCCGCTTCACATTGGCCAGCAAATGCGGCATGCAGGGCGTGGATGTGAACGGTGACGGCAAGCTGGTGCGCGTGATCGATGGACGCCCCGAGACGCTGCGCAAGACCTGCGAGGACAGCCTGCGCCGCCTGCAGACCGATGTGATCGACCTGTACTACCTGCACCGTTGGGACAAACGCGTGCCGATTGAAGAAAGTGTCGGCGCATTGGGTGAGCTGGTGCGGCGCGGACACATCCGCACCGTGGGGCTGAGCGAGGTATCTGCTGCCACGCTGCGCCGCGCGCATGTCGAGTTTCCGATCACGGCGGTGCAGACCGAGTATTCGCTGTGGACGCGCAATCCCGAGATTGCCGTGCTCGACGCCTGCCGCGAACTGGGCACCGCCTTCGTGGCCTTCAGCCCCGTGGCGCGGGGTTTTCTGTGCGGCGAACTCACCGACGTCAGCACCCTCGACGCCAAAGACATCCGCCGCGCCATGCCGCGTTTTGCACCCGAGGCCTATGCCGCCAACCTGCAGCTGCTGGATGGCTACCAGGCCATCGCGCGCGAGGTGGGCTGCACGCCCGCTCAGCTGGCGCTAGCGTGGCTGCTGCACCGTGGCGAGCACATCATCCCGATTCCCGGCACGACAAGCGTGGAGCACCTGCTGGACGATGTGGGTGCGGCCGGTGTGCGGCTCGACGCCGCTGTGATGGAGAGGCTGAACGCGTTGATCAATGAACGCACCGTGACGGGAGCCCGCTACAGTGCTCAGAGCGCGGGCGAAGTGGATACCGAAACGTTTGAAGACCGCGCAGCCTAGGCAGCGCGGTCTTCGTTCGGCTCATTGCTATCGCTCGCTGTAAAAGTCCGATGGCTCACGCCAGCGGCAGCCGCGCAAGGGCCGTCAAGCCACTCGGGCGGCTCCTCCCTGGCGCGTGCGGGGGCGCTCTACCTTCCGCGCAGATTGCCCTTGTCGTCGGCAATCACAATTTCCACACGGCGGTTCATGGCACGGCCTTCGGGCGAGGCGTTGTCGGCCACCGGGTGGGACTTGCCGTAGCCGAACGCAGCGATGCGGCTGCCGTCCACGCCGCGCTGGACCAGCGCATCGCGCACGGCCTGGGCTCGGCGTTCCGACAGTTCGCGGTTGTAGCCGTCGGAGCCCACGCTGTCGGTGTAGCCCTCAATGAGCAGCTTGCGGTCGGGGAACTGCTTGAGGAAGTTGGCCAGCTTGTCCAGGCGCGGTGCGGCCTGCGCCGACAACTCGGCCTTGTTGAAGGCAAACAGCACGTCGCCCAAGGTCACCAGCAGGCCACGCTCGGTCTGCTGAGCTTCCAGGTCACGCAGTTGCGCTTCGAGGGCGCGTACGCGGTCCTGCGCGGCGCTGGCCTGGGCGAGAGCAGCGGTGGCGTTGGCCTGCTGCTGTGCGGCACGCTGTTCAGCGCTCATGGCCTGAGCCTGAGCTTGCTGAGCACGCAGGCGGGCCTGGTCGGCCTCCTGGGTACGGGCCTGCAGGCGAATGCGGTCGGCCTCGCTGCCGGCTTGCTGGATGTTGGCGTCCAGTTGGCGCGAGCGCGCGGCGTTGGTGGCGATCTCGGCGCGCTGGCGGGCGATGTAGGCGAGGTGGTTGGTCTCGGATTCGTCGCGGTCGTCGGCCCATTCACGGTCGGCACGGGCGAGCGCATCGGTGGCTTGCTTGAGCTCCACCTGGGCGTACTGGTTCACCACCGGATCGCCGGCCGCGGCGGACACGGCGGAGCGGGCTTGCTCCAGTGCAGGAAGTGGCATGGTGCTCGCGCAGGCGGCGAGCAGGCCCACGGCGATGAGGCTGGAGCACAGGGCTGTGGTGCGGTGTATGAGTTGGCGCATGGTGTGTATTCCTTTCAAAGTCAAAAGCGGTCAGCGGATGGGCGCAGCGAGGCGCGGCCTCAGCGGGGTGACCGGCGGTTGATTTCTTCTTGTAGCGCGCGGATGCTGTCTTGCACCTGCGCGAGATTGCTGGCGTTGCGGGCCGCATCGGCGCGGGTCTCGGCCACGCGCGCGTCAACTTCGGCTTCGGCGGCCAGGCGGCGGGCTGTCTTGTAGTCCCCTTGTGCCATGGCGCGCTCGGCCTGGATCAGTTTTTCCTGGGCGCGTTGCAGGTCCACGGGTGCGTTGGCGGCGACGGTCGGGGTTGCGGCCACACGGCTCACCGTGGTGCGGGTGACGGCCATCTGCTCGGTGGGCGCGGGCGTGGAGGAACAAGCAGCGAGTGCGCCGAGAGCCAGCGCGGCGGCGGAGATTCGAAAAAGTGCGGTTGAGGGCATGGTGGTGTGAACTCCTCTGAATTGAAGGGGGTGTCGTGGCAGCGACGGGGCGCGGAACGCGCAGTGGAGTGCTGCCACGAAGACGGCCGGGGCGTTGCCCAGCGTGGGGTCGATGTTGGGTGAAGTGCGATGACCGGGGCGTAGGCTCGACCTCTGTATCCGTGTGGGCCGGGTCTTACGAACACTTGCAATTGCGCGCAGCACTGCGGTCGCAAGCAGCGAAACAGTGGAGCGCTGCGGCCAAGTCCTACGGGTGTGCGAAGGGCTCTATGGCAATCTGCGAACCTTGCGGCAGCGCAGTGGCCCAGGGCTCAGCCGTGGTGAACCACTCGCAGGACATGCGTGCAGCAAGAGCCCCCAATCCGAGGCCGCACTTCCAGTGCAGCTGCCCGGGGCCACGGACACCCGCTTGGGCGTCTGCTCGCCCCACCGTCGGCGCTGCGCTCTCGTCTGCCCGCACGCGACGCGTTAGTCGAGGCGATGCAAAACCCTTTTCATACCTAGCGAGGAGCAGTTCCAGCATGCAGGATTCCCTATTCATGGTTTGGATTCAGGAAACCACCTTCATCGGCATTCCCTTGTGGAGCTTGCTGATAGCCCTGGCCGCTGCCGTGGCCACGTATGTCGGGATCCGGGTGGTGTTGCGGGTGCTCAGGCACCGCACCAAGGCGTGGGCTGCGCAGTCCGACAGTGCCATGGCCCATGCCGCAGCAGAGGTGCTGGCGGGCACCAGCCGCCTGCTGGTGTTGCTGTTGGCTTTGCTGGTCGGTGCCAACCTGCTGGACCTGCCCGGCCGGTGGGAGAGCCGGCTCAGCCAGTTGTGGTTCGTCGCCGTGGCCCTACAGATGGGGCTGTGGGGCATGCGGGCCATTGGCATGGGTGTGCGGCGCTATGTGGAGCGGCATTCCTCGTCGGGCATGACGCAGGTCTCGGCGTCGGCCACGCTGCTGTCCTGGGGACTGCGCACGCTGCTGTGGAGCATCGTGGTGCTGGCCATCTTGTCCAACGTGGGTGTGAACATCACCGCCTTCATCGCGAGCCTCGGGGTGGGCGGCATTGCCGTGGCGCTGGCGGTGCAGAACATTCTGGGTGACCTGTTCGCCTCGCTCGCCATCGCGGTGGACAAGCCCTTTGAAGTGGGCGACTTCATTGTCGTGGGCAGCGTCTCGGGCACGGTGCAGGTCATCGGGCTCAAGACCACGCGTGTGCGCAGCCTGCAGGGCGAGCAGATCGTGATGTCCAACACCGACCTTCTCAAGCAGACCATCAGCAACTACCGCATGCTGGAAACCCGCCGCATCGTGTTCAACTTTGGCGTGTCGTACGACACCACGCCCGAGCAGGCTGAGGCGATCCCCGGCGTAGTGCGCAAACTCGTCGAAGCCCACCCGCAACGGCGTTTTGACCGCGCGCACTTCAAGGCGTTTGGTTCCAGTTCACTCGACTATGAGGTGGTCTACATCGTGACTGACCCGGCGTTCAACCTGTACATGGATCTACAGCAGTCGCTGAACCTCGGCCTGATGCGCGAGTTCAAGGCCATGGGGGTGGAGTTTGCGTTTCCGACCAGCACTATTCATATTGCACGCGACCGGCCTGCAGCTGCTGCCAGAGCGGCGGCGGGAGCGCAGCCGGCGGAACAGGCGGAACAGGGGACTACGGGCGAAGTCCTCAGTCGTTCAACACAAAACCGACCCTGACCTCGCGGCAGGGGCCGCGGTCTTCCACGCTGATGTCGGCGCTCCACACATCAGGATGCTCGCAGCGCATGCTGCGAAAGCGAGGGCCGCCGCCCGAAACCTTGGCCGGGTCTCCACTACAAGCCAGTGGCGCCATAGCGGCGGTGTGTTTTAGCAATGCCACATCGGGGTCCATGTAGCTGCCGTAGTCCATGGCGACGTACGGTACGCCTTCGCCATCGCGCCCCTTCCAGTGAAAGCGCGCGGGGCGGCATTCTGCAAAGGTGGGCGTGGCATCGCGGACGCTTTCAGGCACGCCGATGTAGTACAGCGGCCATCCGGGCCTGACATCGTCGACTTCGAACAGCATCCACAGGCACAGTATTGCGGTCGGCGGCAGGATCAGGCACGCGAGAACGAGGCCCTTCACCCACGTTGGTGTGCTCGGTGTTTGGTCATCCATAGCGGTGCACGAGTTGCAGGGTTCCAAAAAAAAGGCCGGCGACCCTTGCGGGCAGCCGGCCTGAACGGGTAGTTGCAGACTTATCGCTTCTTTCTAAATCCTGTGACCGTCACGAGTGACGGCCCGCTGATCATCCATCACTTGGCGACGACGCGGACCATTTCCAGGCACTTGTTCGAGTAACCCCACTCATTGTCGTACCAGCTCACAACCTTCACGAAAGTGCCGTCGAGCGCGATGCCGGCGTCGGCATCAAAGATCGACGTGCGGGTGTCGCCACGGAAGTCGGTGGCCACCACCTTGTCTTCGGTATAGCCCAGCACGCCCTTCAGCGCGCCTTCGGACTGCGCCTTCATCTCGGCCTTGATTTCTTCGTACGTGGCGGCGTTTTCCAGCTCCACGGTCAGGTCGACCACCGACACGTCGGAGGTCGGCACACGGAACGACATGCCGGTCAGCTTCTTGTTCAGCGCAGGGATCACCACGCCCACGGCCTTAGCAGCGCCGGTGCTCGAAGGAATGATGTTTTCCAGGATGCCGCGGCCGCCGCGCCAGTCCTTGTTGGACGGGCCGTCCACGGTCTTTTGCGTGGCGGTGGCAGCGTGCACCGTGGTCATCAGGCCGCGCTTGATGCCCCACTTGTCGTTGAGCACCTTGGCCACGGGGGCCAGGCAGTTGGTAGTGCACGAGGCATTGGACACGATGGCTTGGCCGGCGTAGGTGACGTGGTTCACGCCGAACACGAACATGGGCGTGTCGTCCTTGGACGGAGCCGACAGGATGACCTTCTTGGCGCCTGCGTCAATGTGCTTTTGTGCGGTGACCTTGTCCAGGAATAGCCCGGTGGATTCGATCACCACGTCGGCGCCGACTTCGTTCCACTTCAGGTTGGCAGGGTCGCGCTCTTGCGTCAGGCGGATCTTCTTGCCGTTGACAACCAAGGTGTTGCTTTCGACCGAAACTTCGCCCTTGAAGCGGCCGTGCACCGAGTCGTACTGCAGCATGTACGCGAGGTATTCAGGCTCCAGCAGGTCGTTGATGCCCACGACTTCGATGTCACTGAAGTTCTGGATGGCCGAGCGCAGCACGTTGCGGCCGATGCGGCCGAAGCCGTTGATACCAATCTTGATCGTCATAGGGAGCCCCTTCAAAGTTGCAAAGTCAAAATCACGGATCTGCCGCTGCGCACCCACTGCAGCAGTGGTGCGCAGCGGGCGGGAAGAGTCTCAGTGGGCCTTGGCGTTGCTGGCCTTCTTGGCGGGCTTCAAACGTGCCGCGCCAATGGCCACCAGCACTGCGTCGGCCACGTTTTCTTCCGTGAAGCCGAAGTGCTTGAACAGCACGGGCGCCGGGGCCGATTCGCCGTAGGTGTCGATGCCGACCACGGCCGCGCAGCCGTACTTCCACCAGCCGTCGGTCACGCCCATTTCCACGGCCACACGGGGCACGCCGGCGGGCAGCACGCTGCTCTTGTACTTGGCGTCTTCGCGGTCGAACGTGGTGGTGCTGGGCATGGAGACCACGCGCACGGCAACCTTCTTGTCGGCCAGCAGGCGCTGGGCCTTGAGGGCCAGCTGCACTTCGGAGCCGGTGGCAATGATGACGGCCACGGGCTTCTTCTTGAGGCCGATGTCTGCGGGATCGCTCAGCACATACGCGCCGCGCGAAATGTCGCCCAGGTCGCGCTTGGGAGCGTAAGGCAGGTTCTGGCGCGACAGCAGCAGTGCGGTAGGCTTGTCGCGGTTGGACAAGGCGACGCTCCAGGCCACGGCGGTTTCGGCCGTGTCACCGGGGCGCCACACGTCCAGGTTGGGGATCAGGCGCAGGCTGGCGGCGTGCTCGATGGACTGGTGGGTGGGGCCGTCTTCGCCCAGGCC
>SDXZ01000260.1 GCA_004210805.1 Acidovorax sp. | reverse complement strand
GTCAGTGAGCCTGTTGAATAACAGGTCTTTTGTCCCGATCTAAAGTTATCCCTTCCACGCAAGCACAAAGGAGTTCACATGATTGCCCAGGAACTGGAAGTCAGCTTGCACATGGCCTTCGTTGAGGCCCGCCAGCAGCGCCACGAGTTCATCACCGTGGAGCATCTGTTGCTTGCACTGCTCGATAACCCCAGCGCAGCGGAGGTGCTGCGCGCTTGTTCGGCCAACATCGATGATCTGCGGTCATCGCTGTCGAATTTCATCAAAGACAATACGCCCCAGGTGGCCGGCACCGACGAGGTGGACACGCAACCCACGCTGGGCTTCCAGCGTGTGATCCAGCGCGCCATCATGCATGTGCAGTCCACCGGCAACGGCAAAAAGGAAGTCACCGGCGCCAATGTGCTCGTGGCGATCTTTGGCGAGAAGGATTCGCACGCCGTGTACTACCTGCACCAGCAAGGTGTCACGCGCCTGGACGTGGTCAATTTCATTGCTCACGGCATCAAGAAGGGTGAGCCGCCAGAGCCCGCCAAGGCCGAGAACCAGGCTGAAAGCGAAGAGGGCGGTGGCGGTGAGCGCAGCGAAAAGGCGTCGCCGCTGGAGCAGTTCACCCAGAACCTGAACCAAGCCGCCAAGGAAGGCAAGATCGATCCGCTGATCGGTCGCCACTATGAGGTCGAGCGCACGATCCAGATCCTGTGCCGCCGCCGCAAGAACAACCCGCTGCTGGTGGGTGAAGCTGGCGTGGGCAAGACCGCCATCGCCGAGGGCTTGGCCTGGCGCATCACCCAGAACGACGTGCCCGAGATCCTGGCCGAGGCTGTGGTGTATTCGCTCGACATGGGCGCGCTGCTGGCAGGCACCAAGTACCGCGGTGATTTCGAGCAGCGCCTCAAAGGCGTGCTCAAGTCGCTCAAGGACAAGCCCAACGCCGTGTTGTTCATTGACGAGATCCACACCCTGATCGGTGCGGGTGCGGCCTCGGGCGGCACGCTGGATGCCTCCAACCTGCTCAAGCCGGCGCTCTCCAGTGGCCAGCTCAAGTGCATCGGCGCGACCACCTTCACGGAATACCGAGGCATCTTCGAAAAGGACGCCGCGCTGTCACGCCGCTTCCAGAAGGTGGATGTGGTCGAGCCGACCGTGCAGGAAACCATCGACATCCTGAAGGGCCTGAAGTCGCGCTTCGAAGAGCACCACAGCGTGAAGTACGCTGCTGCGGCTCTGCAAGCCGCGGCCGAGCTGAGCGCCAAGTACATCAACGACCGCCATCTGCCCGATAAGGCGATTGACGTGATTGATGAGGCCGGTGCTGCCCAGCGCATCATGGTGCCGAGCAAGCGCAAGAAGACCATCGGCAAGGCCGAGATCGAAGAGATCGTGGCCAAGATCGCGCGCATTCCGCCTGCAAACGTCTCCAACGACGACCGCGGCAAGCTGCAGACCCTGGAACGCGACTTGAAGAGCGTGGTGTTCGGCCAGGACAAAGCCCTGGAAGTGCTCGCCAGCGCTGTCAAGATGGCGCGCTCGGGCCTGGGCAAGGGCGACAAGCCGATCGGCTCGTTCCTGTTCAGCGGCCCCACGGGCGTGGGCAAGACCGAGGCCGCCAAGCAGCTGGCCTACATCATGGGCATCGAGCTCCTGCGCTTCGACATGTCGGAGTACATGGAACGCCATGCCGTGAGCCGCCTGATTGGCGCGCCTCCGGGCTACGTCGGGTTCGACCAGGGTGGCCTGCTGACCGAAGCCATCACGAAGAAGCCACACGCGGTGTTGCTGCTCGACGAAATCGAGAAGGCCCACCCGGACATCTTCAACGTGCTGCTGCAGGTCATGGACCATGGCACTCTGACGGACAACAACGGCCGCAAGGCCGACTTCCGCAACGTGCTCATCATCATGACCACGAACGCCGGCGCCGAGACCATGAACAAGGCGACCATTGGCTTCACCAACCCGCGGCAAGCGGGCGACGAAATGGGCGACATTAAGCGCCTGTTCACGCCCGAGTTCCGCAACCGGCTGGATGCCATCGTCAACTTCAAGGCGCTCGACGAGCAGATCATCCTGCGCGTGGTGGACAAGTTCCTGCTGCAGCTGGAGACGCAACTGGCCGAGAAGAAGGTGGAAGTCACCTTCACCGACACGCTGCGCAAGCACTTGGCCAAGAAGGGCTTCGATCCGCTGATGGGTGCGCGTCCGATGCAGCGCCTGATACAGGACACCATTCGCCGTGCGCTGGCCGACGAGCTGCTGTTCGGGCGTCTCACCGAAGGAGGCCGCCTCACGGTGGACATCGAGATCAAGACCGACGACAAGGGCGTGGAAACGCCCGACGTACTGCTCGACATCCAGCCGCTGCCTAAGAAGGAGCGTTCGGCGAAGTCGGAACCCGCCGAGCCGGAAGAAGCCACGGCCGACTAAGCCCTTTCCTATCGGTGTCGGGGCTCGCACGCCCCCGCCGTCGGCATCTGCAGTGCTTGCTCTGCACACCAAGCCAGCCCATCGCACCGATGGCTGGCTTTTCTTTTGCTGGCCGAGGGAATCAGCGAAATAACGCGTCTGTCAGCCAACGGCTTCAATGCTGGACAGCCATCGTCGCAAGCTGCTCTACGGCAAACCCTGAATTTGCGGTGAACCCGGCCATGGGCGGTGCCGCAGCGTTTTTAGTGCCATTCCGGCTGCTATGTTCGATGCACAGGCGGCAACGCGCTCGCACCATGCGGCGTAGAGGCCGCTCTTCATCAGCATCACAAGGAGTTCTGCGCATGATTACGACCGACCCCACCATGACCAACCTTTTCCTGCAACTGGGGCTCGACGCCGGCGAGCAGGACATCGCGCAGTTCATCAAAAGCCATCAGTTGCCGACCGATGTCACATTGGGACAGGCCCCGTTCTGGAGCGATTCACAACGCCAGTTTTTGGTCGAGCAACTGAAGGCCGACGCTCTTTGGGCGATGGTGGTGGACCAGCTCAACCAGGCGCTTCATTCCGACGCGGTGGAGCTTGGCGCGGGGCTTGAACAGGTGTAGCCGGACTGCCCCGCCTACCCGGCCGCCATCACCGGGCGGGCGCCGCAGAGGTCGTTGACGAACCGCCGCCGCGCAAGCGGTCGAGCAAATCCAGGGTGGCGTAGCCGTCCGCCACCAATCCCTCGCTCTGCTGATAGCGCCGCAGGCCGGCCCGGGTCGCCGGGCCCTGCACGCCGTCAGGCGTACCCGTATCAAAGCCACGCGCGTTCAGCGCGGTTTGCAAGGCCTGAACCTGGTCCCGCGACAGCGGCTGGAGGTCGCGCGGCCAGGGGGCCGCAATAGTGGCTCCGCCTTCGATTTGTTGCGAGAGCTGCGCAACGCCCAGCGCGTAGGTCACAGCGTTGTTGTAGCGCAGCAGGGTGCGAAAGTTGTGCCCCACCAAAAACGCCGGTCCCCGGGCGCCCGCGGGCGTGAGGATCGAGGCGTTGTCGAGCGCCGGCAGTGTCTGACCACCCACCGCCAACACGCCTTCGGCTGCCCACTGCGCCGAGCTTTGGCGCACCGTGAGCTCTGTGCGCGCGTAGTCAAACGACGCTGGCAACTGGACCTCCGCGCCCCACGCTTCGCCGCGCCGCCAGCCTTCACCGGCCAAAAACGCGGCAGTGGACGCTGCGACATCGGGAACACTGCCCCAGATGTCGCGGTGGCCGTCGCCGTCGGCGTCCACCGCGTGCCGCAGGAAAACCGACGGCAGGAATTGCGTATGCCCCATGGCCCCCGCCCAAGATCCGATCATGCGGTCGGCGGCAATGTCGCCCTGGTCAATGATGCGCAAGGCGGCCAGCAATTCGTTCTGCGCCCACGCGCGGCGCCGGCCCTCATACGCCAGTGTGGCCAGCGCATCCACCGTGCGGAAGGTGCCGAAATTGCTGCCGTAGTTGCTTTCCATGCCCCAGATGGCGGTGATCACTGCGGCGGGCACGCCGTAGCGGGCTGATGCGGCCTGGAGCGCCACCGCATGCTCAGCCAGCTTGCCTTGGCCCTGCGCAATTCGCTGCGGCGACACGGCGCTGTCGAGGTAAGCCCACGGCGTGCGCGTGAACTCTGGCTGGGCGCGGTCGAGCTCCACCACGCGCGGCTGCCACTGCGCGTTGGCCAGCACGTTGCGCACGGTGTCGGGCCGGATTCCGGCTTGCAGGGCTTGCGCCTGGAAGGCGGTTCTCCAGTTGGCAAAGCCTGCGATGTGGTCTGCGTCGGTGGTCGGAGTAGTCGGCGCGGCCAGGGTGCTCGGGTTGGGGGCCAAGGCTGGTGCAGCGGCGAGGGTAGGGGACAGGGCCGTAGGCTGCGGGGCAGGCAAGGGTGCCGTCGATGCGCGCGGTGCGGTAGGCAACGGCGTGGGGGGCGATGGTTTTTGTGCAGGGGCGGCGGCGCAGGCGGCTAACACGGCGACTGCGATCAGCGAGGCTACTCGCTGGGCGGGGAAAGAACGCATTGAAGGTTTCGCAGACGTCGACGTCGACGACGAATGGCGCGGGCGCACGGTAGAAGCAGGGGTGGTACGGGGCATGCACACATTGTCCCGCGCTACCGCGTCAAAGCTGCCCGTACAGGTGTATCACTGCGTGAAGCAGGGGTCTGACGTTTTTGCTATTATTTCGATAGCTGCTCGCGCTTGATGAATAAGCGCTAGAGGCCTAAAAG
>SDXZ01000259.1 GCA_004210805.1 Acidovorax sp. | reverse complement strand
TCGTTTACTCGATGGCCTTGCCGATGTCCTCGACAACCTTCTTGGCGTCGCCGAAGACCATCATGGTCTTGTCCATATAGAACAGCTCGTTGTCCAGGCCGGCATAGCCCGCCGCCATGGAGCGCTTGTTCACGATCACCGTCTTGGCCTTGTAGGCCTCCAGGATAGGCATGCCGTAGATAGGGCTGCCCTTGGTGTGCGCGGCGGGGTTCACCACGTCATTGGCACCGAGAATGATGGCCACGTCGGCCTGGCCGAACTCGCCGTTGATGTCTTCCATCTCGAACACCTGGTCGTAAGGCACTTCGGCCTCGGCCAGCAGCACGTTCATGTGGCCGGGCATGCGGCCCGCCACGGGGTGGATGGCGTACTTGACGCTGATGCCCTTTTCAGTGAGCTTGGCTGCGAGTTCTTTCACGGCATGCTGGGCGCGCGCCACGGCCAAGCCATAGCCGGGCACGATGACCACGGTCTCGGCGTTGCCCAGCACGAAGGCCGCATCGTCCGCGCTGCCGGTCTTGACGGGGCGCTGCTCGGTAGAGCCCGTCGCCGCACTGGTCGCGTCGCCGCCGAACCCGCCCAGGATCACGTTGAAGAACGACCGGTTCATCGCCTTGCACATGATGTAACTCAGGATCGCGCCCGAGCTTCCCACCAGTGAGCCGGCAATGATCAGCATTGAGTTGTTGAGCGAGAAGCCAATGCCCGCCGCCGCCCAGCCCGAGTAGCTGTTGAGCATCGACACCACCACCGGCATGTCGGCCCCGCCGATGGGGATGATGATGAGCACGCCGAGCACAAACGACAGTGCCAGCATCGCGAAGAACGCCGTCCAGTTCTCGGTGAACATGAACACCAGGCCCAGCCCCACTGTCGCTAAGCCCAGCACGAGGTTGAGCATGTGTTGCCCGGCAAACTGCACCGGCGCGCCCTGGAACAGGCGGAATTTGTACTTGCCCGAGAGCTTGCCAAACGCAATGACCGAACCGCTGAACGTGATGGCACCGATGGCGGCACCGAGGAACAACTCCAGCCGGTTGCCCGCCGGAATAGGCTGGCCCTTGGCCACGATCTGAAACGCCCAGGGCTCGGCCACGGCGGCAATCGCGATGAACACCGCGGCGAGACCAATCATGCTGTGCATGAAGGCCACGAGCTCAGGCATCTTGGTCATCTCGACGCGGTTGGCCATGAAGGCGCCCGCGGCACCGCCGACCACCAGCGCAGCCAGCACGTAAACCATGCCTTGCGCCTTGCCACCCGACAGCTCCACGATGAGCGCGGCGGTGGTGACGATGGCGATCCCCATGCCGATCATCCCGAAGAGGTTGCCGCGGATGGACGTGGTGGGATGCGAGAGCCCCTTGAGCGCCTGGATGAAACAGACGCTGGCCACCAGGTACAGCAGCGTGACAAGGTTCATGCTCATGCTTGGCCTCCTTCAGCCTGGGGGGCGACCTTCTTCTCTTTTTTCTTGAACATCTCGAGCATCCGGCGCGTCACGAGAAAGCCGCCAAATACGTTGACAGCCGCCAGTGCCACCGCCAGCACCCCCATAGTTTTGCCCAGCGTGGTTTCGGTGAGCGCCGCGGCCAGCATGGCGCCCACGATCACGATGGCCGAAATCGCATTCGTCACGGCCATCAGCGGGGTGTGCAGCGCGGGCGTCACCGTCCACACCACGTGGTAGCCCACGTAGATCGCGAGCACGAAGATGATCAGGTTGATGAGGGTGGGGGAGACGGCGTCCATGAAGAGTCCTTCGTTCAGTGCGTTTCAGGAAGACCAGGGGCCAGAAGACGCATTCTTCTTGGCAAAGTAGGCGTTCACCGCGTCGATGAGCTGCTGCTGGGCGGCGTTGATGGGTGGCTCCACCATTGCGGCACCCCGCATCACGGCTTGCAGCGTCTGCACGTGGTAGTCGGTGAATTTGTCGGCACTGCGCTCTAGCAATGCAGGCAACTCGCGCACATCCAGGGCCCGGCTGCGCAGCAGGTGCGCGCTGGCCAGCCAGAGGCTGCCCGCGTCCGATTCGCTCAGCTTTAGATGCTCTTGCAACAGCGCCTGCACGCCGGACTTTTGCTGGACCGTGATGGCACCGGTGGTTTGCACCGTGGCCAGGGCCAGCACCGCCACGACGTCGACCGGGTGATCCAGCGCATACAGCGGCGGCGTCTGCACCTTCTTGCGCCAGGCTCTGCGGTGGAAAAAGGTCAGGGGATTGAGCCATCCCACGTCGATGCCGAAGCGGCGCAGTGCCTCCATCGCCATCGTGAATGTGATCACCAGCCCCAGAATCTGCAGAACGACACCCATATTGAAAACTCCAGTCGGGACGGTGTGGCTCGGATCAGTTCGGCACGGCGAAAGGGAATGGCGGAACGGCAAAGAAGCCGTCGACCATGCCGGTGCTCAGCCGGGCCGCCTCAGCCACCTTGTGGCTCCACTCCTGAGCGGGGTAGCCTGCACGCAGAAACTCCTCGTTGTTGCTGGTCTTGGGCCGCAGCAGGCGCTGGTCAACCATGGCGTTGACCTCGACGTACGAGCCGCCTTGCGTCGCAAAGCGGTAGTTCAGGTGCGAATAAGGCTGCTGCAGCGTTGCCTTGTGCTCCGCCATCCAGCGCACCACGCCGGGATGGTTTTTCTCCATCCAGTCGGCGTTGTTGGCCCAGCGTTTGAATCGCAGGCAGTCGATGCGTACCGGGCTGCCCGCCGTGGTGTCTTCCACCGTCATACCTTGCTGAAAAGGGCAGCTGCCCGTCCAGAGCGTGGGGTCGCGCGGAATGTCCGTGCGGTTGGTCTGGACCAGCATCACTGCCAGCAATTCGCGCTTGTCGCCGCGCAGTGCCACAGCGCGCGTCTGCAGTGGAAAGGCCCCAGGCAAGGGGTGCAGAGGGAAAGCTTCGTTCGTTGCGCCCAGGTCCTCCCACGCCACAGAGGGCAGCACCACCCGCGTGCGGCCGGCGCTGTACTCGGCGGGGCCTGCCGGAATAGGCGCGCAGCCGCTGACGGCGAATACGCCACAGGCGGCCAGCAGCCATGCAGCATGGCGCTCTTTGGCAGACAACATCTTTTGCAAATTCTTCAGCAGACTCATGCGCGCTTTACCGTGCCCTCGTGCGCCATGAGGCAGGCGGCAACGATGTCGTCCTGCAGGTCCATGTGCAGGGCACCTTCCTTGTTGATGATGAGTTTGAGAAAGTCGAGCACGTTGCGCGCATACAGCGACGACGCATCGGCCGCGACCAGCGCGGGCAGGTTGGTTTCTCCTACCAGCGTCACGCCGTGCTTGACGACTGTTTGGCCCGCTTCGGTGAGCGGGCAGTTGCCCCCTTGCGGGGCGGCGATATCAACGATGACGGACCCGGCCTTCATCGACTTGACCATGTCCGCGGTCACGAGCACTGGCGCAGCACGGCCGGGGATCAGCGCGGTGGTGATGACCACGTCGGCCTGGGCCACGCGCTTGGCGACTTCTGCCTTCTGGCGGTCGAGCCAGCTTTGCGGCATGGGGCGGGCATAGCCGCCCACGCCCTCGGCGGCGTCTTTTTCTTCCTGGGTCTCGTACGGCACGTCGATGAACTTGCCACCCAGCGATTCGACCTGCTCCTTGACGCTGGGGCGAACGTCCGAGGCCTCGATCACCGCGCCCAGGCGCTTGGCCGTGGCGATGGCTTGCAGACCTGCGACACCCACCCCCAGGATCACCACACGCGCGGCCTTGACGGTTCCGGCTGCGGTCATGAGCATGGGGAAGAAGCGCTGGTAGCGGTCTGCCGCAATCATCACGGCCTTGTAGCCCGCGATGTTGGCTTGCGAAGACAACACATCCATGCTTTGGGCGCGCGTGGTGCGGGGGGCGGCTTCCAGCGCATAGGCCGTGACGCCGGCCGTGGCTAGCCGCTGCAGGCCCACGGCGTCAAAGGGATTGAGCATGCCAACCACCGTGGACCCTGCACGCAAGCGGGGGGCTTCTGCCTCCGAAGGGCAACGGACCTTGAGCACCAGATCGGCACCCCAGGCGCCAGAGGCATCGGAAATCTCGGCGCCGGCCGCCTCGTAGGCGGCATCGGTCACGCTGGCGGCAACGCCTGCGCCCGACTCGATGCGCAGGGTGTGGCCCTGCGCCTTCAGCTTCTTGACCGTCTCGGGCGTTACTGCGACCCGGGTCTCTCCTGCCATCGATTCCGCAGGCACACCAATCAGCATGTCATCTCCTCGGGAGGGGGTCAGTGGAATTACTTACTGACCGCGAGCTTACATGAAGAATTTCTCATGACTGTCGCCTTTGTCTGATGTAGAGGGAACTCCCCAGGTCGGAAGTGAATCTCGGCCCGCAAAAAAAGCCCGGCGCGCATTGCACAGCCGGGCTTGCATCAACAGGCGTAGCCTGGCCGCTCAGTGCACCACCTGGGCCAGCGTGCCCGCCGCGTACTGCCGGGCCACGTCCTGCAGGCTGTGGCCTTTGATCTTGGCGCCCTGGCCTTCGCAGCCGAACTCGAGGTAGCGTTGCTTGCACACGGCCTTGGCGGCTTCGCGTGCGGGCTTGAGCCATTCGCGCGCGTCGAACTTGTCGGGGTTCTCGGCCAGGAACTTGCGCACGGCGCCGGTCATGGCCAGGCGGATGTCGGTGTCGATGTTGATCTTGCGCACGCCGAACTTGATGGCTTCCTGGATCTCCTCGACCGGCACGCCGTAGGTTTCCTTCATCTTGCCGCCGTA
>SDXZ01000063.1 GCA_004210805.1 Acidovorax sp. | reverse complement strand
CCATGAAGCGCAGAGACTTCACCCTGAGTGCCCTGGCCCCCCTGCTGCTGAGCGCCTGCGGCGGCGGCAGCGACGACCCTGCCCCCACCTTCCCGCCCGGCCCCAAGGCCGACGCGGCGGATGCCCTGAAGCGGGCCACGCACTACATGGACGACACCGTGTCCTACCAAGGCGGCTACGTGTGGTCGTATTCGCCCGACCTCAAGCAGACCTTTGGCGAGATGGAGGCCTACCGCACCATGTGCTGGATCCAGCCGCCGGGCACGCCGTCGGTGGGCCATGTGTACGTGGACGCCTACCACGCGACAGGCGACGAGCGCCACTGGCGCGCAGCCGAGCGCACCGCCACGGCCATCATGGCCGCGCAGCACCCCTCGGGCGGGTGGAACTACATCCACGACTTTGCGGGCGAGGCGTCGCTGAAAAAGTGGTACGACACCATCGGCAAGAACGGCTGGCGGTTGGAAGAGTTTCAGCACTACTACGGCAACGCCACGTTCGACGACGCGGGCACAGCCGTGGCCTCGCAGTTCTTGCTGCGCATGTACCTGGAGCGGCGCGAAGCCCGCTACCTGCCTGCGGTGCAAAAGGCCATCGACTTTGTGGTCAACGCGCAGTTCGGGCCCGAATACGGCATTGCCAGCGGCGGCTGGCCGCAGCGGTTTCCACACTTCCCCGGCGCGGTCAGCAGCATGCCGCGGCCCAACCCGGAGCAGCTGCCTGCCGGCGCGCGCGCAGGCATGGAAGACGGCGACTACACGCTGCACGTGACCTTCAACGACGACGTGATGGGCGAGAACATCAAGTTCCTCACGCTGTGTGTGATGGCGCTGGGCGAGACACGGCTGCTGCCCAACATCAGCCGCGCGATGGAATGCATGCGCCTGATGCAGCAGCCCGGGCCACAGGCCGGCTGGGGCCTGCAGCACCTCTCGCGCGAGAAGGACGGCCGCCCTGCAGGCTCTCCCGCCGGTGCCCGCAGCTATGAGCCCCGGTCGCTGGCCACGCACACCACGCAGACCAACATCCGCCAGATGTTCAACTACTTCCAGCTCACCGGCGACCGCAAGTACCTGGCGCGCATCCCGGAGGCGATTGCCTGGCTCAAGAGCTGCCCGCTGCCGGCCGATGCCGCCACCGTCAACCCGCTGCTGGGCGGCGGCCGCACCCACCCGACCTTTGTCGAACTGGGCACGAACGACGGGCTGTATGTGCACCGGTATGGCTCCAACATCCACAACGGCGCGTATTACTTTGACAAGGACTACACCAACACCGTGAGCCACTACTCGGCCGGCCGCCCGATCGACATCGCGGGGCTGGAGGCGATGTACAACAAGCTCAATGGCATGACCGACGCCGCAGTGGCCGAGCTGGCCGCGCGCTCGCCGCTCAAGGTGGCGGGGGGCGGACGGTCGCTGCCCAAGTACTTCTCGATCCGCGAGGTGGACTTTCCGGACCTGTTCACCGGCGCGGTGATGGCCACGCCCGCCGTGCCCGAATCCGAGGTGAGCACGCTGCTGACCGAGCTGGGCACGCGCAACTACTGGACGTCGCCCGTGCCCGAGATCGTCAACCCCTACCAGGGCGACGGCCCCACCGCGCCCTACACCGGCACGGCGTACCGCAGCAAACACGTGGGCGATGTGTACGACACCTCCCCCTACCCGGCCGACAACCCGCCGGAGATCGCGCCGTACGTGAAGAAAGACAAGCCGCAGTTCATCGTCACGGCCGAGTGGATTCGTCGCATGGGGCGGTTGATCGCGTTTGTGGCGCCGGTGGCGTGATGGCGGCGCTGACTGGCTTCAGTCGACGCATGCTATATATTTAATAGCACATAGCGCTTATAGAATAAGCGCTGGCGGCCATTTTCATTCAATTTCCCGTTGGAGAACCATTGCGCTGGCGCGCAGTGGCCGCCCTCGCGCTCCCTCAGCCCGGTAGGCTGATCCGTTCGAAGCCACGGCGCACCCACGCCGCCTCTGAGCAAACTCTGCCGCAGTAAGGCCAAGGTTTGCCCGCAGGTGCCCACGGGTTCCCCTTGCACATGCCCTAACAACCGTTCGGCTGAGCCTGTCGAAGCCAGGGCATGCACCACACGCCACGCCGACCCACCCCGCCACCGCATCTAAGAACGTGTTCACGATCTCCCAGGGGTCGCGCAGCGGTCTTGGCGGGATGGGATGCTAGGCGCGGTGCGCTGTGGATAGCCCGGCTATCCACAAGCGCCGCAACGCCGCAGTCCGCCCGCCAAGGCCAATGCCCGAAGGGTTGGAGCGAAATCGGGCCGATGAACTTGAGTGTTTGGCGCCCCGGCTGCTTGCATGGGCATGAGCCCATGCGGCGCATCCGAAGCATCCACGTCCATCACGATGGCGCTCCAACGCGACCCCCGGGAGATCGTGAACACGTTCTAAGCGCGCACAAACTGCGCCAGCGGCCGGCGCGGCGTGGCCGGCACCTCGCCCTGCGCGTAGCCGATGCGGCAGAACATCTGCACCGTCGCATCGCCCGGCGCGCGGGGCGCGGGCCGGCCCAGCACCAGCTGGTGCACGCGCTCATAGTGCGGCGCCATCTCGGTAAACTCCTGCAGCGCCTGGCTCATGGGGTGCACGCCCAGGCCCAGCGCGGTGGCTTGCAGCTGCAATCGCACGTAGGCGCGGCCGGCTTCGATCTGGTCGGCGCGTGTGTTGCCCCCGGTGATCCACACAAAACCCATGGCCGTGCGGCTGTGGCCTTCAAAGCGGCCCATGGCGCTTTTGTAGGCTGCGCTGCCTTCGGCTGGCGGGGCAGAACGGTCGAACATGCCCAGCGCCGCCACCGCGCGCACGAAGGGCGAGTTGAGCGTGATGCCGTCGCGGTGATGCAGGATTTCGGACGGGCCGACCCGCGTGAGGTGGATGCTCTCCATCATCGTGCGCGGCGTGAGCAGCTCGACCTGCGCGGACTCCCAGCACAGCGCGCGCAGCGGGGGCAGGCGCACCTGATCGACCGTGCCGCCGGCCTGCAGCGCCGCACCGGGCCGCTGGCTCGCCAGCAGCGCCGCCAGCACATCGGGCGCCACGGGGCGCGCGGTGTCGAAGTCACTTTTGGGCGTATGGCGCTGCAGCACGTGCGCGAACAGCGCATCGGGCTGGCCTCCAGGCTTCAGGGTGATGCGCGCCACGGGCCGGTCGTCCCAGTCCGACAGTGCCGCAGGCAGCGGGCCCTGGGGCCACAGCAACACCTCGCTGCCCACGCCTTGCTGGGCGAGGGCCAGCACCAGCAGCTCCAGAAAGGCGCCATGGCCGATCAGGATCTGCCGGCCCAGGGGGTCGGTGTGGGGCAGCACACGCTCGCGGTCGGTGCGCAGGGTGATCACGCCCTCTTCACGCAGGTCCACCATCCAGGGCTGCAGGTTGTGCGGATTGGGCGCGGTGATGGCGTAGGCCACGGCGCGGCGGCGCACTTCGGTCTCGCCGACGGGGCCCTTCCATGCCTCGACCGCTTCTGCCGGGTAGTGGGGGCCGACCACGCCACACGCGGTCAGCGTGCCGGCCGTGGCCGCGACGACAGTGCCGCCGCCAGCCAGGCGGATGAAGTTGCGACGGTTCAGCATGGCAGTTCCTTCTGGCCCTGTGGGCCGGTGTGGGTCAAAGAATCGAAACGGATGGAAGTCGTGTTGGCAGGCGCGCGCGCCCCCGCGCCCACCCGTGGTGGGCGCGGTTGCGGCAATGCGCGCTGTTTGCCCCGCGTCAGGCCAGTGCAGCGCGCGGCACGGGCTGGCGGACCAGGCCCAGGTCGGCCAGCGCCTGGCGCACGGTTTGATCGAACGGCGTGTGCGGCTCTTCGCCGATGAGCGCGCGCAGCCGCGTGTTGTCCAGCCGGTGGGGCGTGCGCCACAGGTAGCGCATGTCGGCCAGCGCGGCCAGGGTGGGCATCGCCAGGCCGACCACGCGCAACAGGGGCCAGTTCATGCGCGTGACGCGCAGCGCGCCGGCATGCCCATCGGCATCGGGCAACCAGCCGCACTCCGTCGCGATGGCGGTAAAGCTGTGCAGCCACTGCTGGCCCGTGACGGTGTGCCCGGCAAAGTGCAGGCAATCGAACGCAGCCAGGCGATGGCGCTCCTGCGCAACCCGCACAAAGCTCTTGGCCAGGTCGGGCAGGTAGGCCCAGGGCGTGGCGGCATCCAGCGGCCCAGGCCAGGTCACCCGGCCGCGGGGCAGGTCCTTGGCAATGGCCTGGTCGAGCCAGCTGCCGGTGCCGCTGCCATAGAAGTCGCCCGCGCGCAGCACGATGGCCCGCAGGCTGCCGTCGTGCGTGGCGGCCGCCAGGCGCTGCTCCAGCTCGGTGCGCAAGCGGCCTTTGAAACCGGTGGCAGTTTGCGGCGTGTCTTCGCGCAGCACGGGCGGCATGCCCTCGCCAAAGTTGTAGACGCTGCCGGGCAGCATGAGCGTGGCGCCCAGTGTGCGGGTGACGGCGATGGCAGCTTCGAGCAGGGCCGGCGCCTCGCTGCGCCAGGCCTTGTGGGTGTACACCGGGTTGAGCGCATGCACCACCACCTGCGCGCCCTGCGACTGTGCCGCCAGCGTTGCCGTGTCGTGCACTGCGACGGGCATCCACCACACACCTGCGATGGCGGGCAGCGCCTGGCGGTCTGCTCCCGGCCGCACCTGTGCCAGCACCTGCCAGCCGCCTTGGGCAAAAGCACGGGCGGCAGCCAGGCCCAGGCGGCCCCGCGCGCCAAGGATCAGCACGGTGGGCGCGTTGTTGCCGTGATTAGCGGCTGCGGTCTTGGCAGGGGTGTTGTTCATCGAGAGGCTCCACAAAGCAAGGAATGGTGTGATTGTGGAAACGCAGCTGCAACTACACAATTGCCTAACTTCTCATACCAGCAATTCATTTTTGAATAGCAAGACCCGCTAGAACTGGAGCACGCTACCCGCATGAAACAGACCTTTGACTGGAGCCTGGTGCAGTCCTTCCTGGCCGCGCTGGACCAAGGCAGCCTGCTGGGCGCGGCCCGTGTGCTGAGCGCGAGCCAGCCCACCATCGGCCGCCACATTGCCGAGCTGGAGGCGCAACTGGGCGTGGTGCTGTTCGAGCGCACCGGCCGCGGCTTGCTGCCCACCGCCACCGCGCTGCAGCTTGCCGAATCGGCCCGCGCCATGGAGGCCGGCGCGCACCAGCTGGCGCGCAGCGTGTCGGGGGCCGAAGGCGGCGTGAGCGGCACCGTGCGCATCACCGCCAGCCAGCCCGTGGCCTGCGTGCTGTTGCCGCCGGTGCTTGCGCGCATGCGCCAGGCGCTGCCCGAGGTGCAGGTGGAGCTGGTGTCGAGCAACGAGGTGACCAACCTGCTGCGCCGCGAAGCCGACATCGCCCTGCGCATGGTCCGCCCCGACCAGGCCAGCCTGGTGGCCAAGCGCATCGGCGCGGTAACGCTGGGCGCCTACGCCCACCGCGATTACCTACGCCGCAAGGGCACGCCCCGCCAGCCGCCCGACCTGCTGCAACACGAACTGGTGGGCAACGACCGGCACGAAGACATCCTGCAAGGCTTTGCGGCCATGGGCTTCCCGGTGGAGCGCCCTCACTTCGCGTTTCGCACCGACGACCTCATGGCCTACTGGGAGGCCGTGCGCGCGGGCCTGGGCGTTGGCTTCGTCGCCCACTACGTGGCCGCCACCGACCCCGACGTGGTCGCCGTGCTGCCCATGCTGCCGCTGCCCGAGCTGCCGATCTGGCTCACCGTGCACCGCGAGATTCGCACCAGCCACAAGATTCGTGCGGTGTACGACTTTTTGGCGCGGGAAGTGCCTGCGGGGCTTGTCCGCAAGTAGGTGGTCTCGACCCGTTGAGGTCGCAGAAACGCTAGAGATGATGGAAAGTTGCGGGTGGCAGAGTTCGGCCAGGAGCTGCGGGTGGCGGCCATGGAGCGTGGGCGCTTAACGTCCGACGCAACGGACCAGGAGCCTGCGCGGCAAAAGGCATCGAAGCGAAACGCGCCAAAACCGAGGATTGTGCGGTGCTGCCGACAAGCCCAGGGAGGGCCCCTGGGCGCAGGAGGTAGCACTGCAGGAGACCGGTTTCTCGCGCGTTGCAGCCGATGGTCCTTCTGCCGCGCAGGCTCCAAGCCCGAGGCCAGTCCCCTTGACAAAGGGCTTAGGCCGCAGTTCGAGTGCTTGCCTTCACCTGAAGACTGGAAGTTGGTTCTCAGGAGCCTATGTTTCCCAGCCGCGGAATTGACGACTGGTTCCTATTACAGCTATGGCCTCACGCACCCACGGCTCGCTTACGGGAATCTCGCAGGTAGCTACATCATGAAAGCTGATGCTAAAGCTGGTCCACGCCACTTGAGAGGGGTCATATTCGATCTCGGTCCCCGGAAAATCATTCCCGCACTGGCGACACCGTACGATGGATCCAACTGTCCGCCCAAATGCTCCGCCATCTGGCGAATCAACAGTTGGTGCAACAACTTTATGACAGCAAGGGCAGCGCAAGTCGCAGAACTGCTGCGCGGAGGCCGGCACAACAAACGGGTGGGCCAAGTACGTAATCCAAACTGTGTCGTAGCCACCTCGGTAGCCCTCTGGCAAAGAGCGTCCCGAAGCTTGCCACTCTTCCTCTCGACTGCGAAAGTAGTCGTACCTTCTTCCCTGAAGTTCTTTGGAGTCCAGATCGAGCATTGGAATAAACCCATGCTCCCAAAGGCGTTCAGCAATTTCCCAGACCCGCGTGGTGCAGGCTTCTTGGTCATCCGGGACAAGCCAAAGACTGTTGACACTCATAGTTCTGAACGGGTACGGAGCTTCTTTTGAGGTGTAACGTTGCCATGGGCGGCAAACGGAGGCAGGGGAAGCCTATCGGAGTTTGTCCGCTCGATGGAGAGACTAGGCGTCGCTCTCACCAGCACGAAACGAATACCGCAAGTGAACAACACAGAGCCTTTCAGTATGAGCTAACCCCAGGAGGCGTTTGAGCGCGAGAATTGCGCACAGAACGAAAGTTGGATCATCACCGTCGCCACCATTTGGAACCTTGAAGTCCCCTTCGGTACTTTGTCTGTCCCATTCGAGTGCCGAATTGACTTCTTCCGCTGTAGCTCCAAAACGGCTTGGCTGCTCTTGGGCTAAACGAAAGACCTGGCCCAGGCCTTCCACTGAAGCCAATATGTCGTCGCGATACAGAACCCAGACAAACCACCAGTCACCTCGACTGTCCTGATGTTCTGTTGTGCGCACCGGCGCCTCGTTGGCTGTTGCCAACCATTCGAGGCTTGTCAAGCCGAGATACGTGGATGCCGCTGAGAGTTCGCTCATCAGCCAGTCTCTGAGCGAAGTTGTCGACAGCACAGCTTTCGCCTCCACCCTGAATCTATCGCGGTCTTTGTGTTCCGTCCACGAAACGAGTACTTCCGGGTCGACCGCCAAGGTAATGGTGTAGTGACTGTCCATATGACGCTTACCGCAATGGATCCCGCACAACCCGCGGAATCGCCGGGACCGTGCGAGATATTCCGGGCAATTTTCCTCCTGGAAGTGGCTCGCAGACTGGGTGTGCAAGCGCAGGGCTGTTCAAACATCCCGACATAAAAATCCGCGAAATTCGGCAAGCTACAACCAGGCAAACTGTAGCTTGCTATCCAACAGGGACTGAACTTTATAGCGGCATGTTTCGGACTGCGATCAAGCGGATAGTGATCAATACCAGCTTTAGATAGTGTTGTTCAGCGGGGCGTCCGCTGAGGATCCCCACGCACAACGAAGTGCCGCGAAAAACCCACCGGTCGGCTCACCCCGGTAGGCTCGGACCACAGCGGAACACGGAAACCAGGCTGGGGCAGCACCTGCACGCTCCAATCGGTATCGCCGATGAAACGAAAGCGGAGCGTGTCCGGCTCGGACGATGGCAGCAACGAAAAGGAACCGGTGGAGTACATGGCACCGAGCGTCGCGGAGTCGATGCAGTGCAGGTCGGGGTCGAGCAGGTGGATGTGCAAGAACTCCTCGGACGGGACGTCGTCGGTGGTCAGCAGCAGGGTGAAGCTTTGCCAGCGGGCCGCCGCCTCCAACACCGCACCTTCCACATGGCGGCCCGTAGCTTGCCCATTGCGCAGGATGTGACAGCTTGCAGGTTCGTCGTCGGGGCGGCCAGCCAGGCGCTCGACCGACAGCTCTTGGGGTGTGAGCAGATGCATGGACACCACGCCCTTACCAAAAGTAGTCCACGCCGAAGGCCGCCAGCGCGCCGCCGACAAAAGCACCGACGGTGACGCACACGGGGGCCCCGGGGCCGCAGGCCAGCCCCGCTACGGCACCACCGACGATGCCGCCGCCAATGCCAGCACCCGTGACGGCAACCTCACGGCGCGCGGCGCCGGCCTTGTCTTCTGCCTTGGCGATCGAATACACCGAAATGGCAATCGACAACACCAGCAAGCCGCGCCCTGCCCGCGAAAGATTGCGCATGGTGGCAGTCACGCGGGGGTTCGACGTCCCTGCCGATTTCACGATCTCGGCATACACCGTGTTCTGCTGCGTGGTGGAGAGTCGGCCGAAATCCGCGCTCGGGCCGTGCAGCTGCTGCGTCTTGCGCGCGATCAGTTCGTTGAGCGTCTTGCCTTCGCGTTTGAGCCGCTCGGCCATCGCGCGGCCCACGGGCGTGCTGCGGCCACGGATGACTTCCATGATGGCGTTGCGGGCTTCTTGCGCTTGCTGGGCGGCTTGCGCCCAGGTCATGCGCCCACTGCTCACCTGCCCCCGCAGCTCATTGGCCATCGCCTGAATCTGCATCGAATACGCTTGGCGCGCAGTCGCGTCGATGGTGAGGTGCGTACCGGCGTTGGCGATCTCGAACTCCAGCGCCCGGATCGCGGAATCAAAGGCGGTCTTGTCGTTGTCCTGCACTCGGTGGCTCCCCCTCATGTTTTGGATGGATAGATGTGCGGCGCGGTGGCTGCGGTGCCCGTGCCTCAACGGAGCTGCGCATACAAGCGAACCCCCGAGGGTTTTAAACCGAGTGGGGGAACATGCCCCTAGGGCACTCCCCCAAAATCGTTACAAGAAGTGGCTGAGATGGCATGAGCGCGCCAGCAGCAGCACCACCATCAGTGCCCGCCGCCTCGCGGCAACCTGGCCAACCGGCCTGCTAGCATCCGGCTCCCTATCTGCCCTGTCCCGAGGACCCTGCGATGCACAGCCCCACCGCCTTGCGCGCACGCGCTTTTGTTCACCGCGCATTGTTTCTGACCTGCCTTGTCAGCGCGACAGGGGCCCAGGCGCTGGACGCCCCACGCTCCGCTGCCAGCGACACCTCACGCATCGCCCGTGTCACCGTCTACCCCGGCAGCGCCACCGTGGAGCGCATTGCTCGGGTTCCGGCCGGAGCGCGCAGCCTGGTCATCGGCTGCCTCCCTGCGTCGCTGGATGCGCAAAGCCTGCAGATCAGCGCCGACCCTGCCGTGCGCGTGGGCGAGTTCAATGTGCTCACCGAAGACCGCGATGTGGCCACGGCCTGCGCGAGCCCGCTGGACGGCCGCATCCGCGAGCTGGAGGACCAGATCGCCGGCGTGAAGGCCGAGGCCTCCGCCCTGCAACTGGTGGACGGCTACCTGCGCGGCGTGGCCGGGGTCGGTAGCAGCGGCGCGGCGGGCGACGACCCTGCCACGCATGGCCGGGTGGCGAGCTCCACACCGGCACAGATCACCGCGACGGCCGATGTGCTGCGCAAGTCGGGGCAGGACGCCTTTGCCCGTGCGCACCAGCTCAAGCGCAAGCATGAGGCGCTGGAGCTCACGCTCAAGCCCCTGGTAGCCGAGCGCGACCGCGTGGCCAACCAGCGCGCGCGCGTGGTCACCGTGAGCATCAACCTGGCGGCAGAGCGCGACGCCGAACTGCGCCTGTCCTACCAGGTGCGCGGCCCGGGCTGGCAGCCCACCTACCGCGCCACACTCGACGGCGCCAAGTCCACCGTGCTGCTGGAGCGCCAGGCGCTGGTGGCGCAAAACAGCGGCGAGGACTGGGCGGGCGTGCAGCTCACGCTGTCCACCGGCCAGCCCGGCCGCGCCACGCAGGGCCGCCTGCCGCGCGCCTGGACGCTGGATGTGGCGCCGCCACCGCAGCCCATGGGCACCGTGGCCCCAGCCATGGCGATGGCGGCAGCAGCGCCACCCGCGCCGTCGCCCATGGCGCGCGCCAAGTCGGCCGAAGAAGCCATGCCGACCTTTGACGTGAGTTCCATCGACAAAGGCTTTGCCACCGAGTTTGCTGTGCCGCAGCGCATCACCGTGCCGTCGAGCGGTCAGCGTGTGACGCTGGCATTGGGCAACCACACCGCCCCGGCCACGCTGGTCACGCGCACCGCACCGGCCGTGGAAGAGGTCGCCTACCTAGTGGCCCACATCGCACAGCCAAGCGGCGTGTGGCCCGCAGGTTCCGTGGGCCTGTACCGCGACGGTGCGTTTGTCGGCACCGGGCGCATCGACTTCGCCGCGGCCAGCGCGGGCGCACCGGCCGGCAGCACCAGCCTGTCGTTCGGGCGCGATGAATTGGTCACGGTGCGGGCCGAGGCCGTGCAGGACCTGACCGGCAGCACGGGCTTTACCGGCGCGCGCACCGAGCGCAAGACACGCCGCGCCTATAGCGTGGACAACCGCCACAAGACCGGCATCACGTTGCAGGTGCTGCACGCAGCGCCCGTCTCGCGCAACGAGAAGATCGAGGTCGAGTCGCGCTACCAGCCCCAGCCCGCCGACCTGGCATGGGACCGCACGCCCGGCACCGTGGCCTGGCAGCAGAGCCTGGCGGCCGGCGCCACCGCGCAGTTCAGCGCAGAGCACACCATCCGCTACCCCAAAGACATCCAGCTGCAAGAGCAGAAATGAAGCACCGCCTGAGGCGCTTCGCGCCTTCACCCCTCTCCCGCTGCGCGGGAGGGGGACGCACCCGGTGGCCTGGCAAAGCCAGTTCCACGGGTGCACGGGTCGTGTGCGCGCCCGTTTCAAATGCTGTGTGTGACACAACGTGCTGCCAGCCTCCGACATGACCCCCATCCCTCCTTCGCCCTCCCCATCAGCCCCTCAGCGCCCCACCGTGGCGTTCATGTTTTCGCATCCGGCCCACTTCATTGCATTGGGGTTTGGTGCGGGGCTGTCGCGCATAGCGCCGGGCACCGTGGGCACGCTGTGGGCGTGGCTCGCCTACCTGGTGCTGCAGCACTGGCTGTCGGCCGCGGCCATTGGCTTATTGATCGTGGTCAGCACGCTGGTCGGCTGGTGGGCCTGCACCCTCACCGCCCGCAACATGGGCGTGGCCGACCCGGGCAGCATCGTGTGGGATGAGGTGGTGGCACTCTGGCTGGTGCTGTGGCTGGCCATGCCCATGGGCTGGTGGGGGCAGTTCATCGCGTTTGCACTGTTCCGCTTCTTCGACGCGGCCAAGCCCGGCCCCGTGGGCTGGGCAGATGGCCTGTTCAAAGGCTTTGGCTGGCGCGGTGGCTGGGGTATCTTGTGGGACGACTTTGTGGCAGCCTTCTGCACCTTGCTGGCCATTGCACTGTGGAGGTTCGTATGACCGTCACTTCGCTATCAAAAGATGAGCTATTAGCGCTTGATACACCAGCGCTAGAGGCCAATTTGACCCAAATTTCGCTGCGTTTGCTGCAACGCGGCCACCGGCTGGCCGCCGCGGAGAGCTGCACGGGCGGCATGATCTCTGCGGCCTGCACCGACCTGGCGGGCTCCAGCCAGTGGTTCGAGTGCGGCTACGTCACGTATTCCAACGCGGCCAAGGACAAGATGCTGGGCGTGCCCCCCGTACTCATCGAGCAGCACGGCGCCGTGAGCGAGGCCGTGGCCCGCGCCATGGCCGACGGCGCGCTGCTGCGATCCCAAGCGCATGTCAGCCTGGCCGTCACAGGCGTGGCCGGCCCCGCGGGCGGCAGCGACGAGAAGCCCGTGGGCACCGTGTGGTTCGCGTGGTGTGTTAACGGCGAAACCCACGCTGAGATGCAGCACTTCAGCGGCGACCGCGCCACCATCCGCGCGGCCACGGTGCGCTACTCGTTGCAGCGGCTGCTGGGCTGGCTGCTGGTCTGATGCGTGCGCGGGTTGCCCGCTGCGTCGCTTTCTTGTTCTCTCTTCCCCCACCTTGCCGCCCCGCGCAGGCCGGCCCGGCGCATTGACCCGGCACGCCGTGCAATCGTTCACACATCGCCGCGCACCGTGCGCAGCGTGCTTACTAAAACACGCCCAGCGTTCCTAGAATCCGCCGCTTTGGCGCTCCAAAACAGCGTGCCCGCCACTTTTTCCCAAAGCGGCCCCGCGTTGCAGCGCCTTGTCCCGGTCCCGTGATTCATCGCTGCCCATGCCCTCCTTCACCGCATCCCAGAACCAACTGCTGACCGAACACCTGCGCAATTTTCTGCACGGCATCGAACCGGAGGCGCTGGAGATGCTGCGTGCGCACCTGGAGTGGGTCGAGGTGCCGGGCGGCAGCACGCTGATGAGCCAGGGTGAGCCGGGCGAATCGATGTACCTCACCGTGAGTGGCCGCCTGCGTGCCTATGTGCGCAGCGACGACGGTGCGCAGCGGCGCGTGGCCGACATGGGCCGCGGCCAGGTGATCGGCGAGATCAGCCTCTTCACCGATGCGCCGCGCGCGGCCACCGTTGTCGCCGTGCGCGACTCGGTGCTCGTGCGCCTGACCAAGGACGTCTTCAAGACCCTGCTGGCCAGCAGCGCGCAGGTGTCGATTGCGCTCACACGCCAGATCATCCAGCGGCTGCAGTCGGGCACGACGAACGTTGCGGCGCTCGAACGCCCGGTGGCCATGGGCCTTCTGCCCGTGAGCGGCGGCGTCCAACTTCAGGACTTCGGCCAGAGCATGGCGCGGCAGCTGGCCCTCATCGGCCGCGTGCGCGTGGTGGACTCGGCCACCGTGGACGCCGAGCTGCACGAGCCCGGCATCGCACAGCGCGAAGGCGCCGACGCCACCGCCAACCGGCGCATCGCCATGCTGCTCGACGAAATCGAGGCGCGCCACGACTTCGTGCTGCTGGTGGCCGACCCCGAGCCCACACCCTGGACGCGCCGCGTAAGCCGCCACTGCGACGAATTGCTGCTGATCGCCGACGCGCAGGCCGAGCCCGCCGTCCACCCCATCGAGACGGAATGCCTGCTGCGCCGCGCGCCGCTGGCCGAGGCCGCCGAGATCCTGGTGCTGCTGCATCCGGCCGACACGCAATGCCCGCGCCACACCCAGCGCTGGCTCGACCGCCGCCCCGTGGCCGACCACCTGCACATCCGCCCCACGCTCGACCGCGACATGGCGCGCCTGGCGCGCATCCAGAGCCGCACCGCTGTGGGCCTGGTGCTGGCCGGCGGCGGCGCCCGCGGCTTTGCGCACCTGGGCGTGTACCGTGCGCTGCGGGAAGAGGGCGTGGAGATCGACTGCGTGGGTGGCACCAGCATCGGGTCGGTGATGGCGGCATACGTCGCGTCCGACCAGCCGCTTGACGCCGTGATGGCCAACGCGCGCCAGGCCTTTCGCACCAACCCCACGGGCGACTTCAACCTGCTGCCACTGATGTCGCTCATCAAGGGCCGGCGCCTGCGCCACATCCTGCACGAGGCCGTGGGCCAGCTGGTGGGCTTCCCGGCACAGGTCGAGGACCTGTGGAAGAACTACTACTGCGTGGCCACCAACTACTCCAAAGCCAGCGAACACGTCGTGCGGCGCGGCAGTCTGGCGAAGTCACTGCTGGCCAGCATCTCCATCCCTGGCGCGCTGCCGCCCGTGGTGCACGAGGGCGACCTGCTGTGCGACGGCGGCACGTTCAACAACTTTCCGGTGGATGTGATGCGCGGCATGCGCGGCGTGGGCACGGTCATTGGCGTGGACCTCAACTTCAGAAAACCCCGCCGCATCGAGCTGGACGATGTGCCCACCAGCTGGGCGCTGTTGCGCGACAAGCTTCGGCCCAAGGCCCAGCGGCGCTACAAGCTGCCGTCGCTGGCCAGCTACCTGATGCAGGTCACCATCCTGTACAGCATGTCGCGCCAGCGCCAGTCGCAGCAGCTGACCGACCTGTACTTCAACCCGCCGCTGGACCGTGTGGGCATGCTGCAGTGGAACCGCTTTGAGCAGATCGTGCAGCAGGGCTACACCCACGGCACGCAGGTGCTGGACCGGCTGGACGAAGTGCGGCGGCGGCGCATTGGCGGGCTGCAGGCGGTGTGACGAGGGGGCACCGGGCGCAGCGCCTGCGTACCCACTGCCGCAGTGAACGTGCTCAGGCCTTCTCGGCGCCCATCCGGTCGATCAGCACGCCGCTGGCTTCATTGAGCCCCAGCACCTGCACCGTGCAGCCATGGTGCCGCAGGCGCTCTGCAACCTTGTCGAGCGCGGCCACGGCGGTGATGTCCCAGAAGTGGGCGTGCGTGACGTCGATGACCACGGCGCGGCCCTCCGCGCCCAGCACGTCGAACGCCTCGATGAACGCGTCGGCAGACGCAAAAAACACCTGGCCCGTCACGCGCCAGGTGCGCACGCCGGTGGCGTCATCGTCGTGCACCTGCACCGCCAGCATGCGCGACACCTTGAACGCAAAGAACACGCCACTGAGCAGCACGCCCACGGCCACGCCCGCCGCCAGGTTGTGCGTGGCGATGGTGACCACCACCGTGGCCAGCATCACCGCGCTGGACAGGCGCGGGTGGCGCACCAGTGCGGACAGCGACTTCCAGTCGAAGGTGGAGGCCGACACCATCACCATGATGGCCACAAGCGCAATCACCGGCACCCTGGAGACCCAGTCTTTCAGCGCCACCATGAGGATGAGCAAAAACACGCCGGCGAACAGCGTGGACAGGCGCCCGAGCCCGCCGTACTTCACGTTGCCTACGGCCTGGCCAATCATTCCGCAGCCCGCGATGCCGCCGAACAGGCTGGCCGCGATATTGGCCACACCCAGGCCCGCGCACTCGCGGTTCTTGTCGCTCGGGGTGTCGGTCATCTCGTCGACCACGGCGGCCGTCAGCACCGATTCGAGCAGGCCCACCATGGCAAACGCCAGGGCGGGCAGCAGGATGATGCGCAGCGTATCGAGCGACAGCGGCACGCCGGGCCAGCCGAACACGGGCAGCGAGTCCGGCAGCTTGCCCAGGTCCGCCACCGTGGGCAAGTGCACGCCCAGGCTGTGCGCCAGCAGGGTCAGCGCCACCACGCAGATGAGCGGCGACGGCACGGCGCTTAGCGCGGGCAGCCGCAGCACGCCACCCAGCCACGGCAGGCCGTAGATGATGGCCAGCCCCAGTGCCAGCATGGCCCAGGTGGCCGCGCCCTGGCCCTGCAGATGCGGCAGCTGCGCGGCAAAGATCAGCACTGCCAGCGCATTGACGAAGCCGGTGCGCACCGAGCTGGAGACAAACCGCATCAGCACGCCGAGCTTGAGCAGGCCGAACACCAATTGCACCAGCCCCGCCAGCAAGCCCGCCGCCAGCAGGTAGCCCAGTCCGTGCGACTGCACCAGCGGCGCCGCCACCAGCGCCACCGAGTCCGCGGCGGCCGACACCATGGCCGGCCGGCCGCCCACGAAGGCGATCACCAGGCTGATGACGAACGAGGCAAACAGCCCCACCGACGGATCGACACCGGCCACGAAGGAGAACGCGATGACCTCGGGGATGAGTGCAAACGTGGCGACGGCGCCCGCCAGCAGCTCGCGCGGAATACTGGGCGCCCATTCGGCGCGCAGGCGGGTCAGCGTGGAATGGTTCATACGGTGCAATGCAAAGCGCGCCCGAAGGCGCGCAGCGAGGTATTTTTGGATCCAATGGGGCCCTAGCGCTTATTCATAAAGCGCTGATAGCTATGAATTTAATAGCAAATGTCGGTCACGCCCCGTGGCACTTCTTGTACTTCTTGCCGCTGCCGCAGTGGCAAGGGTCGTTGCGGCCGGGCTCGGGGGCCTTGCGGATGGTCTCCACGCGCGGGCCCATGCTCTTCCACAGCTGGCGCAGGTCGTACACGGCCCAGATGGCCTCGCCGAAGGCATCCACACGCGCCTGGCTCGTGCTGGGCGGGCCGTCCTCGCTGTAGATGCAGACCTCGGGCTTGCCGGTGTCGTCTTCCGTCAGCGCGACGATGCTGGTCAAAGCCTCGTCGAGCCACTGGGCCGCTTCCTTGTCGCGCGGGGCGGCCCAGTCTTCGGGCCAGTTCTCCACCGCAAACATGAATCCCAGGGCCCACACCTGGCCGAAGGACGGGACCTCCTGGTCGTCGCCCATCTCGGCGCGTTGCTCGTCGGTGAGGCTGGCGACCGCGCCGCGCATGTCCATGGCTTCGGGCTGGAAGGTGCGGTCGTCGTCCAGCGACTCGACTTTGGCGTCCAGCTGGATCTCGACCTCGTTCCTGCGCCGCTCCCACAGCTCCATGAATCGCGCCTGCTGGCCGGCGTCGGCAAACGCGGGCAGCAGCGGCAGCGGGTCGCCCGCGGCCACGTCCAGTTCGGCGCCGTCGCCCAGCAGCATGGGCAGGTATTCAGCGGGCGGGATGGGCCGGCGGCTGCAGATCACGGCGGTCAGGAAGCCGTCGCAGAACTCCCACTGCGGGATTTCCTCGCCGCGCGAGCGCAGGTCGTCGAGGATGTTGTCGATCTCTTCCAGCTCGTCGGGGCCGAGCCCGAGGGCGGTGGTGGGAGCGGTGTCGGTGGCGATATGGGAGGGGGTGCTGTCGGTCATGGCGGGCTCCGGTCTGTCGCGCAGGGCGAACAACAAAGTTTTACTTCTATGATGGCGCGCAGGCTTCCGGCGCGATGGGAGGCCTGCGAAAAGGCGGCCAGTGTAGCCCTCCCCCGTTTCCCGCTTCTTGCACTGCGCACAATCAGGACCCCATGATCCACCAGCTCAACTCCCTGTACCCGGTGCGCTATACGGCCTTTGCGCTGTGCGTTTTTGGCCTGCTGCTGTCCTTGTTTGCGCTGGTGGCGTTTGGTGTGGGGCTGCCGCTGGTGCTGGTCTTTGCGGCCCTGGTGGCGGTGGGTGTTTACGACCTGCAGCAAACGCGCCACGCCATCCTGCGCAACTACCCGGTCATCGGGCACATCCGCTTCATGCTCGAATATGTGCGGCCCGAGGTGCGCCAGTATTTCATCGAGAGCGACAGCGAAGCCGCGCCGTTCTCGCGCGCACAGCGTTCGCTGGTGTACCAGCGCGCCAAGGGCGACCCGGACAACCGCCCTTTTGGCACACACCTGGATGTGGGCGCGCACGGCTACGAATGGGTGAACCATTCGCTTGCGCCCACACAGTTGCCGTCGCACGACTTTCGCGTGTGGATCGGCGGCAGCCCCGATGCGCCTTCGCCATCGGTGGCGCCCTGCACCCAGCCCTACCACGCCAGCGTGTTCAACATCTCGGCCATGAGCTTTGGTGCGCTGTCGGCCAACGCCATCCTCGCGTTGAACCAGGGCGCGCGCAAAGGCGGGTTTGCACACGATACGGGCGAAGGCAGCATCAGCCAGCACCACCGTGTGCATGGCGGCGATTTGATCTGGGAGATCGGCTCGGGCTACTTTGGCTGCCGCAATACCGATGGCACGTTCAGCGAAGAGCGTTTTGCCGCCAGCGCCACCGACCCGCAGGTCAAGATGATCGAGCTCAAGCTCAGCCAGGGCGCCAAGCCTGGCCACGGCGGCGTGCTGCCGGGTGCCAAGGTCACGGCCGAGATTGCCGCGGCGCGCGGGGTGGTGGAGGGTGAGTCTTGCATCTCGCCCGCCAGCCACAGCGCGTTTCGCAACCCGGTGGAGATGATGCAGTTCATCGCGCGGCTGCGCACGCTCTCGGGCGGCAAGCCCACGGGCTTCAAGTTCTGTCTGGGCCATCCGTGGGAATGGTTTGCCATCGTCAAGGCGATGCTGGTGACCGGCATCACGCCCGACTTCATCGTGGTCGACGGCGCCGAGGGTGGCACGGGCGCGGCGCCCGTGGAGTTCACCGACCACGTGGGCGCGCCGCTGCAAGAAGGTTTGCTCCTGGTGCACAACACGTTGGTGGGCGTCAACCTGCGCGACCGCGTGCGCATTGGCTGCGCCGGCAAGGTCATCAGCGCGTTCGACATCGCGCGCATGATGGCCCTGGGGGCCGACTGGTGCAACGCGGGCCGCGGCTTCATGATGGCGCTGGGCTGCATCCAGGCCCAGACCTGCCACACCGGCCACTGCCCCACCGGCGTGACCACACAAGACCCCGTGCGCCAGCAAGCTTTGGTGGTGCCCGACAAGGCCACGCGCGTGGCGCAGTTCCATCACAGCACGCTGCATGCGCTGCAAGAGCTGGTGCAGGCCGCGGGCCTGACCCACCCCAAGGACATCACTGCGCACCACATCGTGCGGCGCATCAGCGACACCGAGGTGCGGCTGCTGTCCAACCTCATCACGCGGGTACAACCCGGCGCGCTGCTGGGCACGCTGGAGGCCCAGCACAACGTGTTCCGCCTGTACTGGCCGCTGGCCAATGCCCACAGCTTTCAGGCCGGTGAGCCTGCACTGGAACCTTCCGTGCCGCACCATGTGGAAATGGTCCATGCGGCCGCAGCCGGCACCGCGGCCGTAGTGGCTGGGGACGCTGCCGTATGACGGCGGAGGCCGCGGGGACCGCCTCCCGCAATGTTTACGAGACCTGTCTGGCAGAGCATCTGGCCACCCAGCCACACAACGTGATGGCCCACGTGCTGGGCCACGAACAGATCTGGATCAAACGCGCGGGCACACCCCATGGCACGGGCCGCTACCGCGCCATGGCCGTGCTGGCCGGCCTGCTGCGGCTTGACGTGCTGCGCCCGGTGCCCAACCCCGGCGGCCCCGCAGCCATCGCCACCGAGGTGCGGCGCCTGCGGGACCTGGCCGCACGCGGCATCCGCGTGCCCGCGGTGGTGGCGGCGCAACCCGATGGCTTTGCAATGCGCCACCTGGGCCGCGTGGGCGAGGAGACCCATTCGCTGGGCAACGAGATCGATCATGCGGTGCAGGCGGGCGACACCGCAGAAGTGTTGGCACTGTGGCAGCAGGGCCTGGACACCCTGGCCCACGTGCACCGCCAGGGCACCTGCCTGAGCCAGGCTTTTGCGCGCAACCTCGTGCGCTGCCCCGACGGCGTGGTGGCCTGCATCGACTTTGAGGACGACCCGGCCGCAGTGCTGCCGCTGGCCGTATGCCACGCGCGCGACGCGCTGTGCTACGCGCACTCCACCGCCATCTACCTGCACCAGAGCCAGACCCTTGCGGAGGCGCGGCAGCGCTGGGGTGCCTGGGTCGCGCAGAGCACCCCCGGGCTGCAGGCCGAACTGGCAAGCAGCCTGCGCCGCATGCGCTGGATGCGCCACCTGCCCACCAGCCGCCGCCTGGGCCGCGACCTGCAACGCGTGCGGGCGGCATACGACCTGCTGAAGGCCTGAGCGAGCCACGGCGTCGCGCCTGCGGACCGTGTGCATGGACCGCCCTTGGTGCAGGCCTGCGGCATTCGATAAGAAGGTCCATGAATCCTCCGCTTTGTGGGCGCGCCATCGCGCAATTCGTGCAGGTCGCGCAAGCCTCCGAACTGTCGGGTAGGCGTTGGCTGACACGCCGTTGGGGTCTTTCGACCTATCGTGCAGGCAGGTGCACCGCACCACTTCTCATCGACCTCCTGCACATGCCACATCCCGCTTCCGCTGCCGCCTTGCCCGATCCGACCGCTGCCGCTGCCGCGGCGCCCCAGCCCGCTT
>SDXZ01000258.1 GCA_004210805.1 Acidovorax sp. | reverse complement strand
GCTCGACCCCATGCCGCTGTACGTGGCCTACCCACCCAATCGCCACGTCAGCGCCAAGGCGCGGGTGTTCATCGACTGGGTGGCGGCGCTGATGGCAAAACATGCCCCGCCGGTGCGCCCGCCACGCAAGCGGCCCAGCCGGGCGGCGGACTGACCACCCCCACCCCTGCACGTTCCTGCAGACGGGTCAGGCCTGCGCGACGCGCACCGGTGCGCCCGCAGCCTTCAACGCATTGCGCACCCGGGCGGGCGTTGCGGCCGGCACCACCAGCCCTGCCAGCGCCTTGAGCGGCGCCACGGTAAACGCCGACGCGGCGCCCAGCTTGTCGGCAGACGCCAGCACCACCGTCTCGGCCGCGCGCTGGTGCAGGGCACGCTTGACGGCGGCCTCCTCGAAGTCGCCCGTGGTCAGGCCTGCCTCGGCGTGCACGCCGGTCACGCCCATCAGGTACAGGTCAGCCCGCAATTGCGAGGCGGCCTCGACCACGCTGGCGCCCACGTTCACCATCGAATGGCGGAACAGCCGCCCGCCCAGCACCAGCACCTCGATCTCTGTGTGCCCGGCCAATGCCACGGCCACGGCCGGGCTGTGCGTGACCACCGTGGCGCGCAGGTGCAGCGGCAAGTGCAACACCACCTGCAGCGACGTGGTGCCACCATCGAGGATCACGACCTGCCCGGGCTGCACCAGCGCGGCGCCGGCACGGCCCAGCGCGCGCTTGTCGTCGGTGGCCAAGTGCTCGCGCACCTGCAGGCTGCCCACGGCGGCCGAGGCGGGCAGGGCGCCGCCGTGCACGCGCTGCAGCTGGCCTTCGGCCGCCAGCTCGCGCAGGTCGCGCCGCACGGTGTCTTCCGAAATCCCTAGTTCCTCGCTGAGGGCCTTGGCCACGATCTGGCCGTCTTGCCGCAGACGGTCCAGGATGAGTTGTTTGCGTTGGGTGGTGAGCATGGATGTTGAAGTTGCGGTAGTGGGCGGCGATCACCGGGGTTGCGTGAATTTGCGTGTTTGTGCATGATATTGCACGAATTGAAATCTGCAAAACCATGACACCTTCCACCGACCCCAACCCTCCGCTGCTGGTGCTGATCGCCGGCCCCTACCTCTCGGGCACCGACGGCGACCCCGGCAAGATCGCCGCAAACCGCGCCCGCCTGGAGGCTGCGGCGCTGCCCATCTATGAACGCGGCCACCTGCCTTTGCTGGGCGAATGGCTGGCCCTGCCCATCATCCACGCGGCGGGCGGGCGCGAGCCGGGTGACGCGGTCTTTCATGCCTACCAATACCCTGTGGCCGAGCGGTTGCTGGCGCGCTGCGATGCCGTGCTGCGCTTGCCCGGCGCATCGCGCGGTGCCGACATGGACGTGGAGCGGGCGCGCGCTCGGGGCCTGCAGGTGGTCTACAACGTGGATGAATTGCCGCTGCGTCAGAAAGCCGCCGCCGCCAAAGCTGTCCCCGCAACGGAGCCAAGCCTGTGAGCCGCCCCGTGCCCGCGCCGGTGCCCGCCAGTACCGAGCAGGTGAAGCTGCAGTCGGTGGAAGTGCTGTCCGACCACTGGTACACGCTGCGCAAGGTGACCTTCGACCTGCGCCGCCGCGACGGCCAGTGGCAGACGCTGAGCCGCGAAGCGTACGACCGCGGCAACGGCGCTGCCTTGCTGCTGTATGACCCGCGCCGCCGTACTGTGGTGCTCACGCGCCAGTTCAGGCTGCCGGCGTTCCTTAACGGCAGTGCCGACGGCATGTTGATCGAGACCTGCGCCGGCCTGCTCGACGGGGACGACCCCGAAACCTGCATCCGCCGCGAAGCCGAGGAAGAAACCGGCTACCGCGTACGTCAGCCGCGCAAGGTGTTTGAGGCCTACATGAGCCCCGGCTCGGTCACCGAAAAGCTCCACTTCTTCATCGCCGAATACGAACCGCAGGACCGCATCCGCACCGGAGGCGGCCTGGCCCATGAGGGCGAAGACATCGAAGTGATCGAGATGCCGCTGGCCGAAGCCCTGGCGGGCATTGGCAGCGGCCTGATCGAGGACGGCAAGACGGTGATGCTGCTGCAGCATGTGGCGCTGATGCTGCAGAGCGGGGCGGGGTAGAACCGCCCGTGTGCTTTTGGGGGTGACGCGGTCGAAGTGCCGTTTGCGAGAAACGCTTGGCTTCAACCGGCCTAGCCCGAATGGATCGGGCTGGATCTGAGGGTGGTCCGGCGAGTCAGGCTGAGTAGCGAATTTCAGGGCGCTACAGAGCGACTCGCCTGGCGATCACGCCTTCTTCTTGATCAGCCCGTAGATCACCAGCAGCACGATGGCGCCGATGATCGATGCGATCCAGCCGACCGGCGCATCGGGCCCGTACCAGCCCATTGCCACGCCCACATAGCGTGCCAGCAGCGACCCGGCGACGCCGAGGACGGTGGTCATGATCAAGCCCAATTTGTCATTGCCCGGCTTCAATGCGCGCGCGAGCAATCCGACGATAAAGCCGACAACGATGGTTCCGAGAATGGAGAACATGGAATTCCTTTTGAAGAGGTTCAGGCCGTCAGGTGGCCCCGGCAGCGACTGTAGTTGCATTTGAGGCTGCCGTTTTTGACGCTAAATCTCGGGTCGTTGTAGGCCGAAGCCGCACGCCGGCGGAGCGCTGGATTCGCCCGGAGGCCGAGGGGTGCATGCCGGGTAGGTGTCGTGCACGGCTTGACCTGACATGCCGAGCGGACCAGGGCCCCTCGCGCGCAACGCTCGGCGCCTGCCGCCAGACGCCCACACCCGTCATATCCGGCGCCAGCATGGCGCAGAGTCTCTTTGCCAACGCGGCGATCCGACCATCGGCCCGACGGATTGCAGGCGCGATAATGTGTGGTGCTATGTTTTCAGTAGCTATCAGCGCTTGTCTATCCAGCGCTGGGCCCCATTTTTCTTCATATTTTCGTTTGCTCAACCCGTTCTTTTCTTCCATGCAAGCCCTGCTCGACGCCATCGCCACCATGCCCCTGCCCACGGACGCCCAGCGCGTCTTTCATGGCCGGGGCGGGCTGCACGCGGGTTCTGAGCAGTGGTCGCTCGACGTGTACCCGCCGGTGTTTGTGTTGACGAGTTTTGCGCCCGCCACGGACGAAGACCTGGCCGCCATCGGTGCGGCATTGGAGGCGCGCTGGGCGCAGATCGCACCGGCTGGCGAGCCGCTCAACTGGGTCTTTCAGCACCGCGGCGAGGCCCTGCGCATCGAAGGCCGCAGCGAAACCCGCCTGATGGCCGGCGCCGTACCCGACCCGCACACCGTGACGGAGGCCGGCGCGCGTTACCGCGTGCATGTGCTGCGCGGGCAGAACCACGGCCTGTTCCTGGACATGGCCGAGGGCCGCCGGTGGGTGCGCGACTACGCGGCGGCCCGCAGCACCGACCGCTATGGGCTCAAAGTGCTCAACCTGTTTGCCTACACCTGTGCCTTCTCGGTGGTGGCGCTGCAGGCGGGGGCCAAGCATGTGGTCAACGTCGACATGAGCCACGGCGCCATCGGCATCGGGCAGCAGAACCACCAGCTCAACGGCATCACCACCGGCGCCGCGTTCCTGCCGCACGACATCTTCAGCAGCTGGGGCAAGATCACCCGCGGCGGGCCGTATGGCCTCGTCATCGTCGACCCGCCCAGCTACCAGAAGGGCAGCTTCGTGGCCACCAAGGACTACGCACGCCTCATGCGGCGCCTGCCCGACCTGCTGGCGCCGAGCGGCCACGCCCTGCTGTGCCTGAACGCCCCGGAGCTGGGCGCCGCCTTCCTGCAAGAGCAGATGCGCGAGCTGGCGCCGGAGCTGGAGTTCATCGAGCGCGTGGCCAACCCGGCGGTGTTTGCGGACACGGATGCCGAGCGGGCGCTGAAGGTGCTGTTGTACCGCGCGCCCGATCTGGTGTCCCCAGAACCTGCGACCGCTACGCCGACGTGAGCCGCGCTACCCAGCGCCGCGCTAGCGGGGCGGCCGCCAGCACGGCAGGGAAGGCAAAAGCCCAGGCCGTGAGCCACGCGCAGGCCCACACGCTGACAAATCCGGCAGACCAGCCGCGCGCGTGTAGCGTGGAAATGCCCGACACGAGCAGCGACATCAGGCCCGACAGGATCAAGCCGAACAACAGTGGCGCAAAGCGCTGCGGGATCATGCTGCTGCCTCTGCGGCGACCAGCTGCTCTGGGGTGTGCGGGGTGTGTGGCACCAAGCTGTGCACCTTGCGCGCAAAGTTCTGCCCGAACATGTGGGCCGTTTTCACGTCGCCGGGCGCAAAGGCATCGGCCGGGGACGCGTGCCCGGCCTGGGCCATCAGGCCCGACCAGGAGCCCAGCCGGTTGGCCGCCTCGTCATAGGGCGTGCCGCTGTGCTGCTCGGGCAGGATGGGGTTGCCCACCCAGATCATCCCGTGCTGCATGGAGAACACGAACATCGACATCAGGGTGGACTGCTTGTCGCCCGAAGGCAGCGACGACACCGTAAAGCCCGCCGCCAGCCGGCCCTGCAGTTGCTGGCGGCGCCACATCCCGCCGGTGGCGTCCATGAAGGTTTTGAACACCCCCGACACGCCGCCCAGGTAGGTGGGCGATCCCCACACCAGGCCGTCGAATTCCTGCAACAGATCGGGCGCGGGCGTGAGGCTGGCCGCTTCGATCAATTGCGCATGGGTGCCGTGCACGCTGCGTGCCCCGTGCGCCACGTGCTGGGCAATGTGCTCGGTGTGGCCGTTGCCGCTGTGGAACACGACGGCAATTTTCTTGTGGTTCATCATTTCAAACTCTCCATTCAATAAAAGTC
>SDXZ01000062.1 GCA_004210805.1 Acidovorax sp. | reverse complement strand
CGCCCATCCCATGCCGTCCCCTGCCCCATCGATACCCACCGAGCCGGCTTTGGCCCCACCGGACAACCTGCCCCGCTGCCGCCTGCTCACCGGTCCCGACGACTCGGGCTTCTGCCGGCGGGTGAGCGAGGCGCTGTCGCTGGGATATGTGCTGTAAGAACCTGTTCAAGATCTTTTCGGGGTCGCGCAAGTGCCTTGCCGGGATGGGATGCAAGGCGCGGTGCGCCGCAGACCGCCCGGCAAGTCACTGCCCGGAGGGTTGGAGTGAAATCGGGCGACTGGAGGCTCCGGTTGCACCCCAACGCGATCCCCGAAAAGATCTTGAACAGGTTCTCAGGCTCCCCGCGGCCACCTTCAATGGCGAAACGGTGGTCGTGGCCCAGGCCGTTATCTGGCCAGGCGTGCGCCACGCAGCGTCCTGATCGCGAACAGGACGGATGATTCGCCGACAGGTGTTGAAGGCTCGAGCCAGCCAAAGCTGGCCTCCTCGGCGCGCCCTCCCCAGCTCGGTGAACCCGCCTCACCTCACAGACGCAAGCGCCCGCCATCACGTGGTGCATCCACGGGCCGGTGTAGCGGCAGATTCTTGATAAAAATGGCTTCCAGCGCTTGATAAATAAGCGCTACAAGCTATTGAATCGATAGCAATCATCACCTGGGCGTGAGAAGAAAGTTTCTATCTGCTTTGTTCGCAGCATCGCACCGCGACCCGACGAAAGACCAGTCCAGACTCACGCCCCGGCCTCCGCACTCTACCCACCCAACTCAATGACCGTCAGCCGCCCGACCGTTCTTCCGCCGGTGGCGGCGGCATCGACGAACCCGGCGGATCCTGCGTCACCGGCGGCAAACCGCCCGGCCAGGGTGCCGGAGCCTGCCCGGGCGCCTGCGGCGCTGGCTGACCCTCGCCGCCGCCAAACAAGCCGCGAATCCAGTCGCGCATGGTGCCCAGCGATCCGTCGCCCGGCGGCGGTGGCATGGCGGCGGGCGGCGGGCTGGTGTCGAACTCGTCGAAGAAGCGTTCCTGTCCGTCGATCACCTTGTTGCGGATCGCCTGCTGCATGAAATCGCCCACCATGGGCAGCGCGCTGCGGGCGCCCTGGCCCCACTGGTCGCTGCGCAGCGTGACGCGGCCGTCGTTGAAACCCGCCCAGGCACCCGCCACCACGCGCGGGTTCATCAGGATGAACCAGCCGTCGGTGTTGTCTTGTGTGGTGCCGGTCTTGCCCGCCACGTCGACCTTGCCGTGGCGGTCTTCGATGCTGGTGATGAGCACCGGCTCGATATAGCGGCCCAGGTTCACGATGCTGCTGTAGGCCGAGATCATCTCCTTGAGCGTGACCGGGCTCGTGCCCAGCGCGAGTGACGGCACTTCTTCCAGCGGCGACTGCCGCACGCCCAGCGCCCGCGCCACCTGGGCCACGCGTGCGGGGCCCACCTGGTGCATCACCTGGGCGGTGATGGTGTTCTTGGACAGCGCCAGGCCATCCGCCAGGGTCATCGGCTGGTCGCTCGGCGGCCCGCCATCGGTGGGGCGCCACACGCGTCCGCCGCCCAGCGGGATCTCGACCGCGGCATCCATCAGCAAGTCATTGGGCGAGGCACCGTTGGCAAATGCGGCGCCATACACAAACGGCTTGAAGGTAGAGCCCGGCTGGCGCCGCGCTGCCTGCACATGGTCGAACGGGTCTTGCGCAAAGTCGCGGCTGCCCACCCAGGCCAGCACGTGGCCGGTGACGGGGTCTTGCGCCAAAAAGCCCGCCTGCACGCGCGTCTTCTCGTTGCGCAGCTTTAGCAAAAACGCGTCGTCCGCCAGCAGCGCCTTGAGCGCTTCGTCGGGCGCCTGGCCCTTGTCCACGGCGGCGCGGTACTCGGCGCTCTCGCGCACCAGCGTCTGCACCAGCTCATTGCCCGGCACCCAGCCGTCACGTTTGCTCCAGGCCGCATCGGCCACGGTTTGCAGCTGCTTGCCCTGGCGTGCCACGGCCAGGTTGGCAAAGTTTTGCAGGCGCGAATCGATGGTGGTGCGGATCACCAGGCCATCGGCATACAGGTTGTAGCCGTGGCTGTCGGCCCAGTCGATGAGCTGCTTGCGCAGCTGCATTGCAAAGTGCGGGGCCGGGCCCATCACCTCGGTCTGGCGTTCAAAGTCGACGCGCAGCGGGCGTTTTTGCAGGTCGTCGAACTGCGCCTGCTCGAGCTTGCCGCGCTTGACCATCTGCGACAGCACGATGTTGCGCCGCGCCTGGGCGCGCTCGGGGTTGAGCACGGGGTTGTAGTAGGCCGTGCCCTTGAGCATGCCGATCAGCGTGGCGCTCTCCAGCACGTTGAGCTTGTCCGCCGACTTGTCGAAGTAGGTGCGCGCGGCCATCTCGATGCCGTACGCGTTGTACAGAAACGGCACGGTGTTGAGGTACGTCTCCAGGATCTCGTCCTTGGTGTACGAGGCCTCGATCTTGACCGCCGTGATCGCCTCCTTGAGCTTGCGCGTCAAGGCCTGCGGGAACACGCGTGAGCGCCCGATCTCTTCAGGGAACAGGTTGCGTGCCAGCTGCTGCGTGATGGTGGAGCCGCCCTGCGGAGCACCGCGCAGCGTATGCACCACCGACGACGTTGTGCGCTTCCAGTCCATGCCGAAGTGGTCGTAGAAGCGGTGGTCTTCGGTGGCGATCAGCGCGTCCACCACATTGGGCGATATCTTGTCGAGCGCCACCCATTCGCGGTTGGCCCAGCGGTATTCGGCCAACAGCTTGCCGTCGGCCGACACCAGCTGGGCGGGCAGCTCGCTCTTGGCCTTGCGGATGTCGCCCACGCTGGGGGTGAACGGCACCAGGGCCACGATGTACAGCAGCAGGATGGCGCGAGCATGCCGGCTTCGTCCAGCACCGGCACGCCCAGCTCTTCGGCCTTGGCGAGCTTGCTGCCCGCCTCTTCGCCCGCGATCACGTAATGGGTCTTCTTGCTCACCGAGCCAGCCACCTTGGCGCCGGCGGCTTCCAGCATGTCCTTGGCCGCATCGCGGCTCAGCGTGGGCAGCGTGCCGGTCAACACCACCTTCTTGCCAGCCAGCACCTGCGGCGCCTTCTGCGCAGGTGCGCCTTCGGGCCAGGTCACGCCGCAGGCACGCAGTTGCTCCACCACTTCGCGGTTGTGCGGCTGTTCAAAAAAGGTGTGGATCGCCTGCGCGACCACGGGGCCGACGTCGTTCACTTCCAGCAACTGCTCCACGCTCGCTTCCATGATGGCGTCGAGCGTGCCGAAGTGGCGCGCCAGGTCTTTGGCCGTGGCCTCGCCCACATGGCGTAAACCCAGGCCGAACAGAAAACGCGGCAGCGTGGTCTGCTTGGATTTCTCGAGCGCGGCCAGCACGTTCTGCGCCGACTTTTCGGCCATGCGCTCCAGGGCGATGAGCGAGGTCAGGCCCAGCCGGTACAGGTCGGGCAAGGTGCGGATGACGTTGGATTCGACCAGCTGGTCCACCAGCTTGTCGCCCAGGCCTTCAATGTCCATGGCGCGGCGGGCGGCAAAGTGCAGGATGGCCTCCTTGCGCTGTGCGGCGCAAAACAGGCCGCCGGTGCAGCGGTGGTTGGCCTCGCCCTTTTCGCGCACCACGTCGCTGCCGCACACCGGGCAGGTCTGGGGCATCTTGAAGTTGGGCACGTAGCCAACGCGGTTGCCCGGCATCACGCCCACGACTTCGGGTATCACGTCGCCCGCGCGCCGCACGATGACCTGATCGCCCACGCGCACGCCCTTCTTGCGGATCTCGAACAGGTTGTGCAGCGTGGCGTTGGTGACGGTGACACCGCCCACAAACACCGGCGCCAGGCGTGCCACGGGCGTGATCTTGCCGGTACGGCCCACCTGCACGTCGATGCCTTCCACCTTGGTGGCCATCTCTTGCGCGGGGTACTTGTGCGCCACGGCCCAGCGCGGCTCGCGTGTCTTGAAACCCAGGTCGCGCTGCAGCTGCAGTGAGTTGACCTTGTAGACCACCCCGTCGATGTCGTAGGGCAGCGCGTCGCGGGCCGCGCCCACCTGCTGGTGATACGCTACCAATTCAGTAGCACCCACCGCAATCTGGACCTGCGCTGCGACCGGAAAACCCCACAATTTCAGCGTCTGCAGCAGCTCGTAGTGCGTGCGAAACACCGGGCCGCCTTCGCTGGCTGGCGTGACCGCCCCCAGGCCGTAGGCAAAGAAGCTCAGGGGGCGCTGGAGGGTGATGTTCGAGTCCAGCTGGCGCACGGCACCGGCCGCCGCGTTGCGCGGGTTCACAAAGGTCTTGCCGCCCTGTTCGCGCTGGCGCTCGTTGAGCGCATCGAAATCGGCGCGGCGCATGTAGACCTCACCGCGCACTTCCAGCAGCGCAGGTACCTCGGCGGGCAAGGTCAACGGGATCTGCCGAATCGTGCGGATGTTGTGCGTCACGTCCTCGCCCACTTCGCCATCACCGCGCGTGGCGGCCTGCACCAGACGGCCGTTCTCGTAGCGCAGGCTCATGGCCAGGCCGTCGAACTTGGGCTCGGCCACGTATTCGACGGCAGGGTCTGATTCGGCCAGCCCCAGCTCCCGCCGCACGCGGGTGTCGAACGCCTGCGCGCCCGTGGCTTCGGTGTCGGTTTCGGTGTGGATGCTGAGCATCGCCACGGCGTGGCGCACGGGCGTCAGGCCCTCCATCACCGCCCCGATCACGCGCTGGGTGGGTGAATCGGAGGTGATGAGGTCCGGATGTTCGTTCTCCAGCGCCTGCAGCTCGCGGAAGGCCCGGTCGTATTCGGCGTCGGGCACCGTGGGCTCGTCCAGCACGTAGTACTGGTGCGCCCAGCGCTGCAGCTGATCGCGCAGCGCTTTGGTTTTGATAGCAGCTTGCGCTTGACTGGTCTGCGCTGCGGCCGAAAAAAGATCGGAATTCTCCGTCATGCAGGTTCCAAAGGGCTAGCTGAACAGCCTGCGCGCCAGCACCGACCCCGCCGACAGATCGCGGCCGTCCAGCTGGTCGTACAGCAACTCAAGGTCCGCGGTGATCGGGTCCATGGCCATGGCTGGCAGAGGCTGGCCGTTCTGGTCGCAGAGCACGCCGTCCATGGCGTCGCACAGGGCCTTGGCCACGTCGCGCAGGCGGGCGAAGGGCTGCTCGGAGCGGTGGACTTGCGCCACGTCCAGGCTCAGGGTGATGTCGCGGATCGCACTTTGCTCGGGGTCTTCGGCCAGGGCGGCGGCGGTGTCATAGCCCAGCGTGAGCAGCGGCGGCAGGCCCTGGGCACTGGCCGGCAGCACCAGCCGGCCGGGCATCACGCCTGGCACAAACCCGAGGCGGCCTGCGTTTTGCTGCACGTAGCCCGGGCTCCAGGCGGCCTGGCGGGCGCGCAGCATGAAGGCCAGCTGCGCGTCGTGGTCGCCGGCGAACTGGTCCAGCTCGCGGGCGCGGGCCACCTCCTGCAGCATGTCGGGGAAGTCCGGCGCGGCGTTGATCGCATCGGCAAACGCCTGCGCCTTGACCACGAACTCCGAAAACTCGATCTCGTTGAGCGCCCCGGTGCGGTTGGCCAGCTGCACCCCCGCCTGAAAACTCTGGTAACGCTGGCCGGGCGCGGGCGTCTCCCACTGCTGGGTGGCTTCGTTCAGGCCCTCGATGGCAAACGGTTTGCTGCCGGCGCGGCGCGTGGGCGGCATCGCCGCCAGCGCGGCGTCGCCCGAGACGATGTGCTCGGGCTGCAGCGAGGCCATCACGTCGATGAGCGGGTCAAGCCCCGGCCGGCGCTCTGCGGAGAACGCGGGCACGGGCATCTGCAGCGCCTCGGTCGGGTCCACGGCGTGTTCGGACGAGGGATCGGTCCCCCGGTCCAGGGCCTCCAATTCGCTGGGGGTCAGCTCCACTGGGCTGACACCATCGAAACCGGGCTCCTGGCGCAGCAGCGCCGGCTCGCCCGCACGGTCGCCATGGCGCTCAGGCTCTTGCGGCAGCGCGCGCTTGGGGGCGTTGCGGCGCGAGGTCCAGGTGTTGTAGGCCACGATGAGGGCCAGCACCAAACCGCCAATGATCGCCAGACTGAGTTGAAGTGTGCTCATAAAACGATATTGCTAGCTATTCCACTGCGCAGTGTGCCGCCGGGCTGGCCCGCACCATGCGTGGTGCAACGGCGCGTAGACGAAAGGCGCGGAGCGCGAGTCATACCTCAGCCATCGACAGTGCGCTTTCCATGTCCACCGCCACGATGCGCGAGACGCCTTGTTCCTGCATGGTCACACCGATGAGCTGTTCGGCCATCTCCATCGCGATCTTGTTGTGGCTGATGAACAAGAACTGCGTGCCCTTGCTCATGCTCGATACGAGCTTGGCATAGCGTTCGGTGTTGGCGTCGTCCAGCGGCGCGTCCACCTCGTCCAGCAAGCAGAACGGCGCGGGGTTGAGTTGGAAGATCGCGAACACCAGCGCAATCGCTGTGAGGGCCTTTTCGCCGCCCGACAGCAGGTGAATGGTCTGGTTCTTCTTGCCCGGTGGCTGCGCCATCACCTGCACGCCAGAGTCCAGAATTTCGTCCCCGGTGATGATGAGCTTGGCCTGCCCACCCCCGAACAGTTCGGGGAACATGCGACCGAAGTGGCCGTTGACGGTGTCGAACGTGCCCGAGAGCAGCTGGCGCGTTTCGCCGTCGATCTTGCGGATCGCGTCTTCGAGCGTGTTCATCGCTTCGGTCAGGTCGGCCGTTTGCGCGTCGAGGAAGATCTTGCGTTCGCTGGCCAGCTTGAGTTCGTCCAGCGCCGCCAGATTGACCGCGCCCAGGGCCGCGATTTCGCGGTGCAGGCGGTCGATTTCGGGTTGCAGGCCCGCCACGCGCACGTTGCCGTCGGTGATGGACTGGGCCACGGCTTCCAGGTCGGCCTGTGCGTCGGCCAGCAGCGTGGTGTATTGCTCCAGGCCCAGGCGTGCGGCCTGTTCCTTGAGCTGGAATTCGGTGATGCGCGCGCGCAGCGGGTCGAGGGCGCGCTCGAGCTGCATGCGGCGTTCATCGCTCGCGCGCAGCCTGGTCGTGAGGTCGTCGTATTCGCTGCGCTGGGCACCCAGCGCTTTTTCACGCTCCATCTTCACTTCGAGCGCGGCCTGCAGGCCGCCTTGCGCGGCGGCGTCGGACAGGCGGGCCAGCTCGTCACGCGCGCGCTGCTCTTCGTCGGCCAGGGCCGTGGCCTGCTGCGTGGCGGTTTCGATGGATCGGTTGAGCTCGCCGCGGCGCGCCTCCAGGCTGCGCTGCGAGAAGGTGGCCTCTTGCGCCTGGCGCTCCAGCGCGCGTTGCTGCTCGCGGCAGGCCGCCAGCTTGCGCTCGGCTTCGATCACCTTGTCGCCCAATTGGGCCTCGCGCTCCTGGCTGTCGGCCAGCTGCATGTCGAGTTCTTCAAAACGCGCCTCGGCGGCCACGCGGCGTTCCTGCAGGTCGGCCAGTTGCGCCTCCACCTCGGCCAGGTCGCCGTCGATCTGTTGGCTGCGGGCGCGGGTCTGCTCGGCCAGTTGGCTCAGGCGCAGGGTCTCGACCTGCAGCTCGTGCGCGCGGCTTTGGGTTTCGGTCGCTTCGCGGCGCGCGGCCACGAGGCGCTGGGAGGCGTCGGCATACGCGGACTCCGCGCGGACCAGGGCCGTGCGTGATTCTTCGGCGATCAGTGCCTGCGCGCGCAGTTCTTTTTCAAGGTGCTCGATCTCCTGCGCGCGGGCCAGCATGCCGGACTGCTCGGAGTCCTGCGCGTAAAAGCTCACGCTGTGGGCGCTGACCGCGTGGCCGGTAGGAACAAACACCACCTCCCCGGGTTGCAGCGTGCTGCGGCGGGCCAGGGCGTCGTCCAGCGTGGGGGCGGTGTAGCAGCCTTGCAGCCAGTCGACCATCACGGCGCGCAGGCCGGCATCGTTCAGGCGCAGCAGGTCCGACAGGCGGGCGTGGGGCGACGATGGCTCGGGGTGGCCTGCCGCGGGGGCGCTGTAGAAGGCCAGCCGGGCTGGTGGCGCGTCGTTGCCGCCGGAGCCGAGGAAGCCGCGCACCATGTCCAGGCGCCCTACTTCCAGTGCGGCCAGTCGCTCGCGCAATGCAGCTTCCAGCGCGTTTTCCCAGCCGGGCTCGATGTGGATGCGGCTCCACAGGCCTTGCAGGCCGTCGAGGCCGTGTTTGGCCAGCCAGGGGCGCAGCTTGCCGTCGGTCTTTACCTTTTCCTGCAACGCCTTCAGTGCTTCCATGCGCGCCGACAGGTCGGCCTGGCGCGCACTTTCGGTGTTGACGGCCTGCTGGCGGGTGCGGCGGTCGTCGTCGAGCTGGGGCACGGACTCTTGCAGCTCGTGCAGGCGGGCTTCGGTGGTCTCGGCGATCTCCTGCGCTTCTTCCAGTTGCTCGCGCAGGTTCGTCAGCCGGGCTTCATCGGGCGCGGCCAGCGCATTGCGGTCGGTGCGCAGGCGCTCGAAGCGGCCATCGAGCTGGCGGCTTTGTTCGTCTATGCTGCGCTGCTCAGCCGCCAGCACGCCAATCTGTTGCTGCACCTGCACCACGCTGCTGCGCTGCTCTGCCGTGCGGCTTTGCGCCTGGCGCAGGGCGTCTTCCAGGTCGGGCAGCTGCAGGGCCTGCTCTTCGACCTGGGCGGCCAGCAGCTCGGCGCGCTCTTCGGCGTCTACGCCGGCGCCAGCCAGGTTTTCGAGCTCGATGTCGGCCTCTTCCTTGCGCGACTGCCACTGCGCAATCTGCTCGGCCAGGGTGACCAGACGTTGCTCCACGCGCTGGCGGCCTTCGACCACGTAGCGGATCTCGGCTTCGAGCTTGCCGACTTCGGCCGTGGCCTCGTACAGGCGGCCCTGGGCCTGGTTGACCTGGTCGCCCGCGGCGTAGTGCGCCTGGCGGATGGTCTCGAGGTCGGACTCCACCGCGCGCAGGTCGGCCATGCGGGATTCAAGGTCGTTGACGGCCTGCAGGCCATCCAGGCGCACCTTGTTCTGCTGCTCTTCGGCGTCGGCGCGCTTCAAGAACCACAGCTGGTGCTGCTTGAGCGTGGCGTCGGCCTGCAGCGTGTTGTATTTGGCGGCCACCTCGGCCTGCTTTTCGAGCTTTTCGAGATTGGCGTTGAGCTCGCGCAGGATGTCTTCGACCCGGGTCAGGTTCTCGCGCGTGTCCGACAGGCGGTTTTCCGTCTCGCGGCGGCGCTCTTTGTACTTGGAGACGCCGGCGGCTTCTTCGAGGAAGAGGCGGAGTTCCTCGGGGCGGCTCTCAATGATCCGGCTGATGGTGCCCTGGCCGATGATTGCGTAGGCGCGGGGCCCGAGGCCCGTGCCCAGGAACACGTCCTGCACGTCGCGGCGGCGCACCGGCTGGTTGTTGAGGTAGTAACTGCTGGTGCCGTCGCGTGTGAGCACCCGGCGCACGGCCACTTCGCCATACTGGCCCCACTGGCCGCCGGCACGGTGGTCGGAGTTGTCGAACACCAGCTCGACGCTGGCGCGGCTGGCCTGCTTGCGGGTGGTGGTGCCACTGAAGATCACGTCCTGCATCGACTCGCCACGCAGCTCGCTCGCCTTGCTCTCGCCCAGCACCCAGCGCACCGCATCCATGATGTTGGACTTGCCGCAGCCGTTCGGGCCCACCACGCCCACCAATTGGCCGGGCAGCATGAAGTTGGTGGGTTCAGCGAACGACTTGAAACCGGAAAGCTTGATGGAGGTTAGACGCACGGCTCAGAAGGCGGGCAAAAAGGGGCAGGTTTCAAGGGGCAAGGCGGCGCGGCACGGGCATTCCGGGCAGGGAACACACAGGCCGCGGCAAGGGCGGAATGATACCGCGCTGCCCGGGCCCCTCCCCTGCGGGCCGGCCCCTTGGCAGCGCCCAAGGGCCGCAACTCGGGAATATTTGGCAAAAATAGGACCCAGCGCTTATTCCATAAGCACTTGTTGCTATCAATTTTGCAAAACCCTGCCCCGGGGGTTTCAGGGCAGCACACACACCTGGTTGCGCCCGTCGGCCTTGGCCTGCAGCAGCGCCTGGTCGGCACGGGCCACGGCTTCGGTCAGGTGCTGCAGGCAGGGGATTTCGCAGACGCCGATGGAGACCGACAGCGGCACCGGGTCGGTGATGGCCCCTACGCTCTTGCGCAGCTTCTCCGCCACCACCAGGGCGTCGGCCAGCGGCGTCTGCGGCAGGCACACCATGAACTCCTCGCCGCCCCAGCGCACCACCTCGTCCCCCCGGCGCAGGGCGTCCTGCAGCGTGCGCGACACCGCCTGCAGGGCCAGGTCGCCCACCGCATGGCCGTGCTGGTCGTTGATGCTCTTGAAGCGGTCCAGGTCGAGCATGAGCAGCGACGACGCCGGCTCGAACAGCGACGAGCGGTACACGCGCCGGTCGATCAGGTCGAGCGCATGGCGATTGAGCAGGCCGGTGAGCGCATCGTGGTAGGCCGCGCGCTGCAGTTCGTTGCGCTCGGCGGCCACGGTCATGAGTGAGCCAAAGAGCTCGGCCAGCGTGGCGAACAGGCTGAGCCCGACCTCGTCGAAATAGCCGTCACGGTCGGCATACAGCACAAAGATGCCGCTGTAGCCGTTGAACGTGGAGTTGATCGGCAAGGCCACCACATGGTGGATGCCATGCTGGCGCGCCGCCTCGCGCCAGGGGCCGAACAGCGAGAACTGCGACACAGTGAAAGGCTCGGCGGTCGTGCCGGATTGCAATGCAGAAAACGCCGGCCCGTTGCGGGTGAGCAGGTTGCGCTCAATGGTGAGGTTTTCGGCATAGGCACTGGCCGGGCCGGCAAACACCTGCGGGCGGATCGTCCCGGTGTCCGAGGGGCCGAACCATGTCCAGGCCAGGCGGACGTGGGGGGTGATCTCCACGATGGCCTGGCAGATGCCACGGATGATCTCAAGCTCGCTGCGGCCCAGGATGAGCTGCGCCGAGCGCTTGAGCAGCATCTCGGCAATGGCGGATCTTTCTCGCTGGGGGTCAAACTCTCCCGGCGCCGTGGCTGGCGCTGCGGCGGTCTTTTTCTTCGTCAGAAACATGGATGCGGTGTGATTCCTTGCGGTTGCAGACAGGGCGCCAAGGCCCGTCACGCGTGCTGCACATCCGGGACGTTAGTGCTGCGCACCAGCGCCTCGAACTCGGCCACCGGCACCGCCGGGCTGAACAGGTAGCCCTGCCAGGCGTGGCACTGATGGCGTTCCAGAAACTCGCGCTGGGCTTCAGTCTCTACCCCCTCGGCAATCACCTTGAGACCCAGGCTGGTGCCCAGGGCCACTACGGTGCGCGCAATGGCGGCATCGTTGGGGTCGGTGAGCACGTCGCGCACAAAGCTTTGGTCGATCTTGAGCTGGTCCAGCGGCAGGCGCTTGAGGTAGGCAAGCGAAGAGTACCCGGTGCCAAAGTCATCCAGCGAGAAGCCCAGCCCATAACCCTTGAGCTGGCCCATTTTCTCGATGGTGTCTTCGACATCCTGTAGCAGCAGGCCTTCGGTCATCTCGAGCTTGAGCTGGTGCCCCTCGACCCCGGAGCTGGCCAGCGCCGCCAGCACCTGGGCGACAAAGTCGTCCTGGTGGAACTGGCGCGGGCTCACGTTGACGGCGAGGCTCAACTCCGCCAGCTCGGGGTGCAGCGACCACAGCGCCAGCCGCGCACAGGCCGCTCGCAGCACCCATTCGCCCAGCGGCAGGATAAGGCCGGTTTCTTCGGCCAGCGGGATGAAGTGCGCGGGCGAGACAAAACCGTCGCGCGGATGGCGCCAGCGCAGCAGCGCCTCGGCGCCGGTGATGCGGCCCCGGTCGATCTGGGGCTGGTAGTACAGCTCGAACTGGCCTTCGGCGAGGCCGATGCGCATGTCGCGCTCCAGCGTGGCGCGCGCCGTGACCGAGGCCTGCATCTGCGGGTCGTAAAAGCGCAGCGTGTCGCGGCCCGCGTTCTTGGCCTGGTAAAGCGCAAGGTCGGCACGCTTGAGCAGCTCGTCCACCGTCTCGCGCATGCCGCTGAAGATCGTGACGCCCATGCTGAGCGAGCTGTGGTGTGACGCGCCGTTCAAGGTGTAGGGCTCGCGCAGCGTGGCCAGAATGCGCTGGCCGACCTCTTCGCTGCGCGCCGCGGCGTCTTCGGGGTTCTCGCCCAGGTCTTCCAGCACCACCACAAACTCATCGCCGCCCTGGCGCGCCACCGTATCGTCCTCGTGCACGCAGCTGCGCAGCCGGTGCGCTACCTGCAGCAGCAGGTTGTCTCCGCTGTCGTGGCCCCGCGTTTCGTTCAGCGTCTTGAAGTTGTCCAGGTCCAGCAGCAGCAAGGCGCCGGTGCGCCCGTGGCGCGCGCTGGTGGCCAGCGCCTGCTGCAGCCGGTCCATCAGCAGGCGGCGGTTGGGCAGGCGCGTGAGCGGGTCGTAATAGGCCAGGTGGTTGATTTCTTCCTCGGCCGCCTTGCGTTCGCTCAGGTCCTGCATGGTGACCAGGTGCCCACCCTCGACCAGCACGCCCGACACCTCGACGGGCCGCATCTGGCCATCGCTGCAGCGGATGGTGTACTCGCGCCCCGGGATCACGCCATCGCCCGCCGCAGCCCGCGCGCCCGAATCACGCCAACCCTGGCGCACCGATTCACGCTCCACCGCATCGGGGTACGCACGCTGCCACCAGGTGTCCACGTCGGGCACCTCCACTTCGCTGTAGCCGCAGATCTGCACATAGCGCTGGTTGCGAAAGCTGATGCGCCCATCCGGCTGCACCAGGCACACCCCCATGGGCAGGCGCTCCAGGATGGCGCGCAGCCGGTGCTCGTTGGTGCGCAGGGTTTCTTCCATCCGCTTGCGCGATGTGATGTCGTGCACCACGGCAATGTGGTGGTCGGGCGTGGCGCCGGGGACCCACATGGGCGAGACCGTCAAGTCCACCCACACGGCATGGCCCTGCTTGTGGATGTAGCGCTTTTCGAGCCGGTACTCGGGCACCTCGCCATTCTTGAGGCGTTCCAGGTTTTGCGCGTCGGCCTGCAGGTCGGCGGGGTGCGTGAGCGCGCGGATGTTCAGCGCCTGCATCTCCCCGGTGGTGTAGCCCACGATGTCGCCATAGCGCTGGTTCGTGCGCAAGAAGCGGCCGGTGGAAGTGTCCAGCAGTGCCACGCCCACGCTGGCCTGGTTGAACAGCGCGCGGAACCGCTCCTCGCTCTCGCGCCGCGCGGCTTCGGAAGCCTGCGCACGCGCCAGCGCCATCGTGCGTTGGCGCACCAACAGACCGACGGTGGACGCCAGCAGCAGCGACATCAAGGCACCGGCGAGCCCCGCCAGCAGCGGCAAGCGCGATTCAGACGGTGACAGGAACGACCGCGTGGGATGGAACGTGAGCCGCCAGCGGCGGTCATGCACCACCAGATCCCGCACAAAAGGCTGGGCATCGGGCAGCGCCGCAGATGTCTGCGCCAGCAGCGGCCGCACCGTGGCGTCTGCGGCGCCGGAGCGCACCGAGCCGTGGTCGGCAATCGACAGCGCGATGCCGTTGAGCAGGCCCTGGCTTCCGAGCGCCTGCACCAGGTCGTGCACGCGGATGGTGGAGGCAACGGCGCCCACAAAGCGAGGTTCGGGCGTGCCCGCCGTGTAGTCGAACACGGGCACGCGGATCACGAAACCCTGGCGGTGTGTGGCCTCCTGCAGCAGGTCGAACGGGGCCGACGCCACCGTGTTGCCGCTGTCGCGGCTGTATTGCATGGCGGCGAGGTTGGCGGGTTGTGTGCTGATGTCCAGGCCCAGCACACTTTCGTTGCCTGCCATGGGCCACAGGTACTCGGCCACAAAGTATTCGGCCCGCTCGCCCGGCGGCCGGATGGCAAAGGTGGGAAAACCTTGCGGCGACAGCGAAGTGTCGGCCCGCACCCGCGCCTCGTAGGCTGCCCGATCGGTGCCAGGCACCCAGCGTGTGAAGGAAAGGTTGCGCACCCCCGGGTAACGCTGGCCCACCTCCAGGTCGCCCGCTGCGCGTTCGAACTCAGCGCGCGTAAGGCGCGGATTGGCGGTGAACAGTCCGCGCAGGCCGTTGACGATTTCGGTGTGCCCTTCGATGCGCTGGCCCAGTGCGTCGGCAAAACCGCGCGACTCTTGCATGAACCGCGCCTGCCCGACCTGGGCGACCGACTCCGCCTGCTGCCACGCCAGCCACAGGCTGAGCGAGACCCCCAGCACAGCCACGCCCAGGCCGGCCATCCAGTGCCGAGCGGGACCGTTGCGCGTCAGAGGTTCCATGGCATCGAACAGGTGGGCATTCAAAACGATCAGGACAACGTTTGCGCAGTGGGAGTGGGGGGTCGCGAGCCTTGGCAGGGCAAGGCTGTCGCTCAACGCAGGATAGCGCCAATCCTTGTAGCGCTGGCGTCGGCAATCGAATAACAACTGGTTACCGTCATGTTTTCTGCAAAAAGTGCCGTTAGCGCAACACTGTCATGCGCGGGCCGCTATGAATTGATGAGCAAATTTCATCACCTGCCGCCGCACGGGCGGCGCTCGGCGGTAACCACCACCGGTGCTGAGCAGACCGGCTGCAGTTCATCACTCCAGCGCCCAGACCGCTTCACAGCGGGTTCTCACACGCCATCCTTCGCCAGAATGGAATGGGCATGTGCCAAAGGACCCGTGACCTGCCGAGTGGACGCGACCCAGGAGGACCCAACCCTGTGGCGCGTTTCGCCGAGCTTCAGGAAGGTGTCGCACGAGCCGCGTGCGGTTGTTCCTGAGAAAAAATTTGAATAAAAAATGGCCCTAGCGCTTATTCCATAAGCACCAATTGCTACTCAATTGATAGTAAACATCACTGCACGCAACACGGCGGCTTGCCGAACGGCCGCCCGCAGGGGCCAGGCCGGCGCACGTCAAGCCAGCACACGCCCCTCGTCGCATTTGTGCACCTGGCACAACGCCCGCAGCATGCCATTGCACAATGGGCTTTCTCCCCCCACAGGGTACGTACGGCCTGCCAATGCAAAGCATCCCTTCCACAAACATCGTCGATCTGCTGCTGGATGCGGTCTGCATCGTGCAGCCAGACAGCACCATTGTTTTCGTCAGCCCGGCGTTTGAGCGCATCTTTGGCTATGCGCCCGAAGAAGCCGTGGGGCGCCGCATGCTGGACATGGTGCACCCCGAGGATCTGCCGAGCACCCAACAGCAAGCGCAGCGTGTGATGGACGGCCAGTTGCAGCTGCATTTTGAGAACCGCTATGTGCGCAAGGACGGCTCGCTCGCGCACATCCGCTGGACGGCACGCTGGCTGCCAGACCGCCAGGTGCGCCTGGCCGTGGCGCACGACATCACCGAGCGCAAACTCAATGAATTCATGCATGCGGCGATCTACGAGATCTCGGAGGCTGCACACGCCGCGCAAACGCTGGACTCGCTGTTCCAGCGCATCCACGCCATCATCGACCGGCTGCTGCACGCGGCCCACTTTTCGGTGGCGCTGCACGACGTCGACAGCGGCACGCTGAGCTTTCCGTACCACGCGCATCCCGGCCAGCGCGCACATTCGGCGGCGCCCCTGCCCATCTCGGCCGAGCAGATCCGGCTGTGCCGCGAAGTCATTGAGAACCGCACCACGCAGCTCATCACGCCCGAGACGCGTGGCGAGCTGCATGGGCATGAACCCGCGTGCGGCGCCCCGCTGTACTGGCTGGCGGTGCCTCTGTCCACCCAGCGCGGCGTGCTGGGCGCGCTGGTGCTGCAAAGCGATGGCGAACAGGGGCGCTACACCGACAAGGACAAGGAACTGCTGCAGTTCGTGTCCATCCAGGTCGCGGCCGCCATCGAACGCAAGCAGCTGCACGAGCGGCTCGAGCGCATGGCCCAGTACGACCAGCTCACACAGCTGCCCAACCGCCAGCTGTTCCTCGACCGCTTGCGCACCGCGCTGGCGCGTGCGCGGCGGGAGCAGAGCCTGCTGTCGCTGCTGTTCATTGACCTGGACCGGTTCAAGCAAGTGAACGACACCCTCGGCCACGCGATGGGCGATTTGCTGCTGCAGCGTGTGGCGCAGCGCCTGCAGGCCTGCGTGCGGGGCTCCGACACGGTGGCGCGGATCGGCGGCGATGAGTTTGTGGTGCTGCTAGAGGGCGGCCATGCGAGCGACCACGCCACCGCTGTGGCCGGCAAGATCCTGTCGGCGTTTGATGAAGCCTTTGACCTGAACGGGCAAGCGCTGGCCGTCCAGCCCAGCATCGGTGTGGCGGTCTACCCCGACCACGGCGCGGACGAGCACCATTTGCTCACGCATGCGGACGAGGCGATGTACCTGTCCAAAAAACACGGCGGCAACCAGGTGCGCACGGCTGCGCCGCGGGGCGCGGTGGGGGCATAACGCGGTCCGAAGGGCCCGCCCCACCCCGGCCGCCCTCTCGCTCTGGCTGGGCCGTGGTGCGCGGACTGGCTGTCGCTTGCTTTGCCATGGCATTGGCAATGCCGGTTGCGTTCGCCATCACGGTGCTGCTGCACCCCTTCTGGTCGTGGCTGGAGGCCTCCACCGGCCTGGAGAGCATGGGCCGCCACGGACCCGATGGGTGGTGTTATGTCGCGGTGTGGGGCGTGATGGTGCTGGCGGTGCTGCTCTTGGGAGCAAGCCGCTGGAGGCGGGCAGACCGGCCGCAGCGCGAAGCGGGTCATCCAGGCTCGCGGCCCCGCTGAGACCTGCGGGGACGCCGGGCCTTGTGACGGCCTGCAACCACGGGTGCTGGAGCAGTGCGAAATCAAATTGGCGCGGCACAATCCACACGCAGGCTTCAGCGCCCGCAGTCTCTGACTTCTTTCGCCCCACACCACGCACCCCATGCTCTACAACGCCCTCAAGCTCGCCCACCTCCTGTCCCTCATCGTGTGGATCGGCGGCATGGTCTTTGCCCATTTCTTCTTGCGCCCCGCCGCCCAGTCGCTGGAGCCGCCGCAGCGCATCCGATTGATGCACGACGTACTTCAGCGTTTTCTGGCCGCGGTGGCGGTCGCAGTGGTGGTGGTGCTGGCCAGCGGCCTGTGGATGATCGGCCGCGTGGCGAAGCAAGCCGTGCAAGCGGGCGGATCCTTCGCCATGCCGCTGGACTGGACGCTGATGGCCACGCTGGGCCTGGTGATGATGGCCATCTTTGGCCACATCCGCTTTGCGCTGTTCAAGCGGCTGCAGCGCGCCGTGGCCGCATCCGACTGGCCCGCGGGCGGCCAGGCATTGGCTGCCATCCGCACCTGGGTTGCCGTCAACCTTGCGTTGGGCGTGGCCACCATCGCGGCGACGCTGTTGGTCTGAAGGGTTCCGCCGCCGCGCGCCACCAGTGCAGACCACCATGACACCGCCCAAACACCTCGTCGCGAAACTCGTCGCCTCGTTGATGCTAGTGGTGGCCTTCGCCGCGTTCCTGCAGGGCGCGTTCGACCCGGCGTGGTCCCGCCCTTTTGTGCCTTGGCAGGCCCGCAACGGGGTGATGGCACCGTTGCTGGTGGTGGTTGCCAGCATCTGCTGCCTGCTGCTGGCCTTTGAAGGACGCCGCCCCCGCTGGGTGGACCACGTGGCCTTGCTGGGCGAGGCTATCGTGGTGGCCGTCCCGGCCCTCGTGCTGCTGCAGCATGTGCTCGGACTGGACCTGGGGCTGGACCTTGTCCGCACCGATGCCGCGGCGGGCCACAGTGCTTCGCACCCAGGGCGTATTTCACCCAATGCCTGCATAGCGCTGATGTGCTGGGGTATTGCGCTGGCGCTGCTGCGGCGCGCCATCGGCGGCAAGCGCACGGCCAGGCTGTGGGCCATCGCCGCGTGGACAGGGGCAGCCATGGCGATCAGCGTCGCGGCGTTGGTGGGACACATGCTGCACCTGGAAGCGCTGTACAAGGTCGCCGACCTCAACCGGATGCTGCCGTCCACGGCCGCCGCGCTGAGCCTTCTGAGCGTGGTGCTGTGGCTGCTGCGGGACCGGATTTTCGAAAAAACGCAACGCTCCACCGACAAACATGGCGTGCTGATCGCCACCCGTTCGATCGCCATCCTGACCCTGGTGGCGCTGAGTTCGGGCTTGGCCGGCTTTGCCGTGCTCCGCGACACGCTCGAAAAATCGGTGACCGACAGCACGCTGTTGTCGGCCACCACCAACGCCACCTCGCTGGCCAATACGCTGGACATGGCTTTGTGGGTGCCCCGCACCATTGCCGACCGACCCGCAGTGCAGGAAGGCCTTTCGAGGATGGCGCGCGACCCCCTCGACGCGGCGGTGCGGCAGGCCCTGCTTGGGTTGGCAAACCACTTCGTCGCCACGGGTGCCGATGGAGTGCGGTTCGAGGCCGTTGACGGAAGCTTGATCGCATCCGCCGGTAAGCTGCTCGGGGGCAATGCCGCGTCGGTGCATCCGCTCACGGTCGCGCAGCCCAGCGCCCGACTGCTCTGGCAGGACGGCTACGTGCTGGCCGCTGCGTCGGAGGTGCGTGTGGCGGGCCAACTGGTGGGCCGGGTGCTGACCGAGCAGCGGCTGCAGATTTTCGACGCCCTGCTCAGCGCCATCCGCGCCAGCAACGACAGCGCGGACGCGCTGATCTGCAGCCTGGAAGGCGCCCACGCCTTGTGCGCTCCTTCCCGGTTTTACGCCCAGCCCTTCAAGGTGCCCATGTTCAATGCTGCCGGCGAGCTCAACCTGCCGGCCAACCGTGCCGTGGCTGGGGAGACAGGCGTGAGCATGGTGCAGGACCTTCGCGATGTCGAGGTGGTGGCGGCCTTTGCGCCGGTGGCGCGGTATGGACTGGGCTTTGTGGTGAAGTCCGATGTGCAGACGCTGTTCGAGCCCGTGCGCGCACAGATACGGATGTTGGGCCTGTTGCTGGTGGCGCTGGTAACTGCCGGCACGGGCGCGCTGCTGGTGCGCGTGCGGCCCTTGCTTCAGCAAGTCATGCACGAGCAGCGCAGAACCCGCGTCATCCTTGAAAACTCCAACGACGCCTTCATTGCCATGGACGTGCACGGCAAGATCACCGACTGGAACGCGGCGGCCGAGCGCACGTTTGGCTGGCCTCGGGACCAGGCCATTGGCAAGGACATGGCACACCTCGTCATCCCCGCGAGCCAGCGGGCGGCGCACCACGCCGGATTCGCGCATTTTCTGCGGACCGGTGAAGGCCCGGTGGTCAACCAGCGCCTGGAGGTGATGGCACTGCATGCCGACGGCCGCGAGATCCCGGTGGAGTTGGCCGTGGCGGTGCTGCAGGATCACAACGGCTATAGCGCCAACGCGTTTGCACGCGACATCAGCGAGCGGCGCGCTGCCGAGGCCCGGCTGGCCCTGAGCGAGCAGCGCCTGCGCGACATCACCGACAACGTGCCGGCGATGATCTCTGTGTTCGACCGGAATGAGCGCCTGACATTCGTCAACCCGCAGTGCGCCGCCGTGTACCGCATGACCCGCGAAGAGATGCTGGGCAAGACGGTGCTCGATATCCGCGGCGCCCAGGACCGCCGGCAGCTGCAGCCCTACATCGACCGCGTTCTGGCGGGCGAACAGGTCACGTTTGAAAGCACCTCGGTGCTGAACGGCAAGACGCACTGCTTTCAGCAGAACTACGTGCCGCAATTGCATGCCGACGGCACGGTGCAGGGCTTTTATTCGGTGTCTTTTGACGTGACCGAACGCCGCCAGTCGGAAGAGCGTGCCCGGCGCAGCGAAAAACGCTTGCGCGACATCACCGACAACTTGCCGGCCCTGATCTCGTACATCGACTCCGAACAGCACCTCACCTTCCTCAATGCGACGTTCCACGCCTGGCAGGGTGTGGATCCCGACAGCGTGCTAGGGCGAACCCTGCTCGATGTGATCGGCCCGACGCTGTACGCGGAGCGGCGTCCGTTTTTGGAGCAGGCGCTGGCGGGCCAACGGGTGGCGTTCGAGGTGGAGTCGCAGGCGCTGGGCATCCGCCGCTCCCTGCAGACCGAATACATCCCCGATCTGGCGCCCGACGGCAAGGTGCTGGGCATCTACACGATCAGCACCGATGTCTCGCGCCTCAAGAGCGTTGAGCGCCAGCTGGGTGTCCTGGCACGCAATGACCCGCTGACGGGCTTGGCCAACCGCTACGCCTTCAACGAGAAGCTGGCCGAAGCGCTGGCGCGGGCGCAGCGCACCCACGACGTGCTGGCGCTGCTGTTTCTCGATGTGGACCGCTTCAAGGCCATCAACGACCAATTCGGGCATGCGACCGGGGACGCGGTGCTCAAGGAGGTGGCCGCGCGGCTGGTGACCGCCGTGCGGGCCACCGACACCGTGGCGCGGCTGGCCGGCGACGAGTTTGTGGTGGTGCTGGAATCGTTGCGCAGCGCTGCCGAGGCGCAGCCGGTCGTGCAGAAAGTGCTGGCGCAGTTTGCCAAGCCGTTCTTGGTGGAGGGGCTGTCCCTGCAGGTCACCACCAGCATTGGCGTGTCAGTGCACACGCAGGGCCCCGTCACCGCAGAGGACCTGCTGGCGCGCGCCGACAAGGCCTTGTATCGCGCCAAGGAGGCTGGGCGCAACCAATACGCTATTGAAGAGTAATCGGAGGCGCTGCGCGCTGCGCGCTACGCCGCACAGCGCCGATCAGCGCCGATCAGCACAGCCTGCCTCCCGCTCAATGCACGATGGCCAGTTTGCCAAAGTGCCGCCCGCCAGCGCTCAGCTCGGCATACGCGGCCTGCGTTTCGTCGATGCCAAATACGCGGTCGATGGCCGGCACGATGCGGTGGGCTGCAATGGCCTGTGCGGCCTGCGCCAGGTCGGCCACCGAGCCCGTGTTGTTGCCCACGATGCGCAGTGCCTTCACGATGACCGGCAGCATGTCGATGGACGCGACCGACCCCGTGATGAACCCGACCGTGAACACCGTGCCACCAAAGGCCGCGGCGTTCAGTGAGCGCGGCAGCGTGGCGGCACCCACGGTCTCCACCACCAGGTCAGCGCCGCGCCCGTTGGTGATCCGCAGCACTTCCTCATCCCATGCGGGCGTGGCGCGGTAGTTGATGAGGTGGTCAGCGCCCAGCTGGCGCGCCCGCTCCAGCTTGTCGTCGGACGACGAGGCCAGGATCACCGTGGCACCGCTGGCCTTGGCAAACTGCAGCGCAAAGATGCTGACGCCACCCGTACCCAGCAGCACCACCACGGAGCCCGGGCGTGCCGACGCCGAACGCACCGCGTTCCACGCCGTGGTGGCCGCAATCGGCAGCGCGGCACCCTGCACAAAGTCGAGGTGCGGCGGCAGCGGCACCAGGCTGGCTGCCGGCACGGCCACGTATTCGGCCAGCGATCCCGGCAGCGTCACGCCGCGCAAGGCCGCAACATGGCCCGGCGTGATGGCGCCACCCAGCCAACCGGGCATGAAGTGCGGGACCACCCGGTCGCCCACGGCGACGCTGGTCACGTCCTCGCCCAGCGCGGCCACTTCTCCCGCGCCATCGGCCACCGGCACCATGGGGAAGCCCGCCACGGGGAACCCGCCGGTGGCAATGGCCACGTCCAGAAAGTTGAGCGAGGCCGCCCTGAGGCGCACCACCACCTCGCCGCGCGCAGGTTCGGGATCGGGCAACTCGGTGGCCTTGAAGGCGGTGAGTGAGGGTGCGGTGAGGTGGATGGCTTTCATGGGTGACAGGTCCTGAAAAAGGTTGGAACGGAGAAAAGTGGAGCGGGCAACCAGCGGGGGCTGCACCTGCCGCGCTAGTGTGATTCAGCATCCAATCCAGATAAACTGCCAAACACTGCGATCATTTGAAATCAGGAGTTGCAAATGGACATGCTCGACAGCATGCGGGTCTACGTGTTGGCGGTGGAGAAAGGCAGCCTCAGCGCGGCCGCCGTGGCCACAGGGATCTCGGCCACCATGGCGGGCAACCACTTGCGCACGCTGGAGAAGCGGCTTGGCATGCAACTGCTGCACCGCACCACCCGGCGCCAGCACCTGACGGCCTTTGGCGAGGACTACTACGCGCGCTGCAAGGAGATCCTGCGGCTGGTGGCCGAGACTGACGCGCTGGCGCAAAACCAGCAATTGGCCCCGGCCGGAAAGCTGCGCATCAGCGCGCCGGTCACCTTCGGCGCCGAGGCGTTGATGCCCGCGCTGTCCACCTACCTCGACCGCTACCCCGAGGTCAGCGTCGATGTGGTGCTCAACGACCGCGTGGTGGACTTGCTGGAGGAAGGGTTTGAAGCCGCCATCCGCATCGGCCCCCTGCCCGATTCCGCGCTGATCGCCCGGCCCCTGATGCCGTACCGGTTGATGGTCTGCGCGGCTCCCGCGTACCTCGTCCGCCGTGGCACACCACAGCGGCCTGCCGATCTGACGGGCCACGATTGCCTGGCGTTCACACCATCCGCACTGACGCCATGGAGCCTGGCGGACAACAGCGGTGTGTGCCGCGTGCCGGTGTCGGGGCGTCTGCAGGTGAACAACGGCCAGGCGCTGCGGGTGGCCGCGCTGCACGGCCTGGGCATCGTCCTGCAACCGGCCATCCTGCTTGAAGACGATGTGCGCGCAGGCCGCCTGGTACAGCTGTTTGCCGACTACGAACTCCCGAGCCGGCCCATGAGCGTGGTGTACCCGCCGGACCGCTACCGCTCGCCCAAGCTGCGCAGTTTTGTGGATTTTTTGCTCGAGCGGTTTCCGTAGGGAAGTGGCCGTGGGTGGTACCCGGTGGTTCGCACTCGGCACAAAACAAGCCCCACTGCCTGGGCGCCCAGGGGTTCACCTACAGAAGCCGCGGTCAAGCCCACCGCTGACAGACCCTCAACGTTCTCGCCCCCTACCATCGGGTAAAGAGGAGCCTTGCTACGTGTTCAAGTTTTTCGAAAGCCGACTTCCCGCCTACCCCCCCGCCG
>SDXZ01000061.1 GCA_004210805.1 Acidovorax sp. | reverse complement strand
CGCCCGCCCCGCCGCACCCGCTGAGGAGCAAAGCGATCGAGAGAAAGAGCCCGGCAATTCCGTGACGAATCGTCATCGCGATCATCTTACAGTGGCATCGCGCAGATCTCCTAGAAACCGAAGAGCAAGACGAAGGATTAGAACCCCTAAGATTCTTTGAACCGCAGGGGCGGCATGACCCACCCACCTGTCTCCTCGCCCCGCCCCCGCATCGTCATCATCGGCTGCGGCTTTGGCGGCCTTGAAGCCGCCCGGGCGCTGCACGGCGCAGCCGTAGACATCACGCTGGTCGACAAGACCAACCACCATCTCTTTCAGCCCCTGCTCTACCAGGTGGCCACGGCCGGGCTGTCGGCCCCGGCGATTGCGGCGCCGATTCGCCACCTGTTTCGCCAGCAGCCCAACGCCACCACCCTGCTGGGCGAGGTCACGCACATCGACGTGGCGGCGCGCACGGTGCACCTGAAGGAAGGGCCGAACCCATCGGCGCCCTTGCCCTACGACCACCTCATCGTCGCGGCGGGTGCCACGCACAGCTACTTCGGCAAGGACGCCTGGGCCACCCACGCACCCGGGCTCAAGACGCTGGACGACGCGTTCGAGATCCGCCGCCGCATCCTGCTGGCCTTCGAGGCCGCCGAGAAGGAGCCCGACGTGCAGCGCCGCGCCGACTGGCTCAACTTCGTGGTGGTGGGCGCCGGCCCCACGGGCGTGGAGATGGCGGGCACCCTGGCCGAGATTGCGCGGCACACGCTGCCCGGCGAGTTCCGCCACATCGACCCGGCCAGCGCCAAGATCATCCTGCTGGAAGGCGGCGCGCGCGTGCTGCAGGCCATGCCCGACGGACTGAGCCAACGCGCCCAGGAGCAGTTGGAAAAGTTGGGGGTCGAAGTGCGCCTGCAGGCCCGCGTCACTGCCATTGACGGCGAAGGTTTAATGGTCGAAACGCCCGCCAGCGCCGGATCCATAAGCGCCAATAGCTATCAAATCAAGAGCAAATGCATTATTTGGGCCGCAGGCGTCGCAGCGTCCCCGCTGGGGCGTGACCTGGCCGAGGCCACCGGTGCCACCACCGACCGCGCGGGCCGCGTGGTCGTCGCGCCCGACCTCTCCCTGCCCGGCCACCCAGAGATCAGCGTCATCGGCGACCTGGCCGCCGCGCAGAGCCACGTGCCCGGCCAGCCGCCCCAGCCCGTGCCCGGCGTTTCGCCCGGCGCCAAGCAGATGGGCCGCGCCGTGGCAGCCAACATCCTGCACCGGCTGCGCGGCGAGCCCACCGAGCCGTTTCGCTACCGCGACTACGGCAACCTTGCCACCATCGGCCGCAACTCCGCCGTGGTGGACCTCACTTCGCCCGCCGGGCCGGTGCGGTTTTCAGGTTACTTCGCGTGGCTGTTCTGGCTGTTTGCGCACGTGTACTTTTTGATCGGCTTTCGCAACCGGCTGGTGGTGCTGCTGGACTGGGCCTGGGCGTACTGGAGCTTTGCGCGTTACGCGCGGGTGGTGACGGGGATTGAAGGGCAGCCTTCGGTGGCTGCGAAGAGCGCCCCCCGACCCTAGGGGCCTGCGCGGCGCGCTCGACGCAGGACAGGCAGCCAGCCGTGCCGCAGCGCTGCCTGGCCCACATCCCTGCAGCCTTTGGGCCCGCTGTCAGCGGCGCGCCCGGGCGGCGGCGTCCTGCCCGGTGATCTGCGCGATCAGCTCAGCCAGCTGGAGCTTGCTGGCCATCTTGTGCCGCAGGGTCTTGAGCTCCGCCATCACGGTCTGCAGCTCGCCGGGCGTCGGCTGCAGGGGCCGCAGGCACTTGGCCAGCACGGGCACCACCTCGCGCCGCATGAATCGCCCGCCTGCCAGCGCCATCTGCACGATCACCAGCAGCACCCCGAGCGCCATGAACACCAGCACCGCCAGCTCGGCCGAGTCCGGGGCGACCTTGCGCACCAGGGCCGGGCCCGCAATCATCAAACCCAGGGCGACGAGGGCGGAGATGCCGACCTCCTTGTCGAAATGGGTGGAGGCAAATCGCTTTTCCACCTTGGGCGAGAGCAGCAGGAACGGGCTGCGGATCAGCGCCTTGCGGTCGTCGGCGTGCAGGGCGCGGGGGTCCTGGCGCAACTGCCGCTCCAGGTCCAGCCGCTCCTTCCAGGCCTGCTCCAGGTCCGGAAAGGTCTGCCGCGCCAGCTCGGGCAAGGGCGCTGGCTTCGGCGCCACGGCGGCGTACTGCGTGGGCTCGGCGTTGAACGAGGTGCCGCACTGCACACAGGTCCGGTCGTAGCCCACCAGCTCGCCCTGGCTCACCGTGATGTAGTACAGGTGCCCCGCAGACCCCAGGCGCCGCAGCACAAAGGCGCGCGGCTTGCGGCAGATGGGACAGAAATCGGCCACATGGCCCAGTTTGCGGTAGACAAGCTTCTTCCCCCAGACGATGAACATGGCTGTCCCTCTCGATGTGTTGTGTGATTTTTTGGAAACGGGAAGCCCGATGGTACGCACTGCGGGGCGCCGATGATGGGGCCTATGCCGTCATTGCGCTGCGGTGGGCCGGCGCACCTCGTGCCGGGAGGGCGCGGGAACGGTGTTCGCATCGGCAGGGCCGCGAGCTCGGCGCTGTGAGCGACAGCGCCTGCTGAACGCCGCCAGCATCAATGGCCGCAGCGTGCCCCGCGCGCCTGTGCCCGGGCGGCCGGGGGCCTGTGGCCAGCCGGTGCAGCCCACCGCCCGGGCTGCACTTCACTTCCAGAGACTACGGGCGGGCGTTGGCCACCTGCTCCACCCACTCCGCCAGCTCCTGCGCCACCTGGGTGGACGCTTCCGCCAGCGCTGCCACCCCGCCGGAGGCATCGGCACTGCGGGCGGGCGTGCGGGCGATGAAGACACGCTGGCCGCGCAGCGCCTCGCCGTTCAATGTCAGGTCCACCAGGGTGGCGCGCAGGCGCACCACGCCGGCGCTGTCGGCGGGGCTGGAGAAGATGTGGCTGAACTCCTCGATCTCCACACGCAGCACCGACGGCAGGCGGTTGCCCTGGGTGGCGTCGCGCGCCTGGGCGGCGGCGTCGTCGGTTTTGAGGATGGCGCGGCGCTGGCCCAGGTGTTCACGCAGGCGCTGCTGCACCAGCTGCGCGGGCGGCTGGCTCCAGCGGGCCTGGCTGTAGGGGCGCAGCTGCTGGGTGTCGGCGTACAGCAGGCGGTAGCTCACGGCATTGCTGCCATCGGGCACGCCGGGCGCGTCCACGTCGGCCAGCGCCAGCGGGGGCAGCGGCGCGCGGCGGTCGGTGGGCACGGGTGCGAGCGCGCCAGGACCAAAGTCGTAGAGCACGGGGCGCGTGGGCGGCGTGGGCAGGGCCGAGCAGCCAGCCAAACCGATCGCACCCACCGTCAATATCAAACAAAAAATGCCTCTAGCGCTGGATGGATAAGCGCTATTAGCTATGTTTTTAGTAGCATTCATACTCATTCCTCACAATCGGTCGGTACAGGGCTGCGCACCGCGAAACTGGCATGCACCGGGGCGTTGCGGGCACGGGCGACCACAGCCCGCGCGGACTCGCACATCAGGGCGTGCCCCCAAATCCCGCCTCGCCGGGCCCGGGCGGGATGCGGCCCGAACCGTAGAGGAACAGCTGCGGGTTGTCCGACACACCGCCCGCCGTGCGGCTGAGCGTGCGCGCCGCGCGCGAGGTGTCGTCGGCGGCGCGGTTCAGGCGCGGCAGCGTGGTGGTGCTGAACTGGTCGGCCGCGCGCGCCAGTGACTGCGTGCCGATGGTGATCTGGTCGATGGGCCCGCCGTCTGCGCCCAGGCGCTGGGTGGTCTTGCTCACGTCAGCCGCCAGGGCCGACACGCTAGTGCCAGCCTGTTGCAGCGACTGCAGGGTCTTGCGCGCGTCGGCCGCCAGCGGGGGTATCGCGGCCAAAGCCGGGTCGAGCCGCTGGGCCACGGTGGCGTCCAGGCGCTGCGTGAGGGTGTTGACGCTGCCGGCGGCCTGGGCAATGTTGGCAAGCGCCTCGCTCAGCTTTTGCTGGTTGGCGTCGCCCAGCAGCTGGTTGACGCGGCGGGAGGCTTCTTCCACCTGGTTGAGGATGGCCGGTGCCTGCTCGGCAATCTTGCCAAAGGGCGAGGCCTTGATGGGCAGGCGCGGCAGGCCACTCGGGCCGGGCGGGAGCTCGGGGTAAGGCTTGTCGGCATCGTCCAGCAGGATGTGTGCAAGGCCTGTGACGCCCTGGTAGCCCAGCACGGCAAAGGTGGTGGGGCTGATGGGCGCTTGTTCGTTCACGGCGATGCGGATGAGCACGTTGCCGCTGACCTGCGGGTCGAACCCTATGCGCGTGACCTTGCCCACGGCCACGCCTTTGTAGCGCACGGCCGCCTGGGGCTGCAGCCCGCCCACGGCATCTTTGGTGGAGAGTTCGTACTGCTCGTAACTGGCGCTGTCGCGCGTGAGCCAGAAGGCCAGGCCGGCCAGCAGGGCGGCCACCACCAGCACGAAGATGCCTGCGGCGAGCGCGTGGGATTTGTTTTCCATCAGGTGTGTTCCTTGTCTGGCTGGGGCGCAGGCGCGTGCGCGATGTCCAGCGCGGTGGTCAGCGCGGGCGGTGGTGTCTCGGAGGCCTGCACGGGCGCCATGGCGCGCTGGCCGCGTTCGCCCAAAAAGAAGTGTTCGATGAACGGGTGCTTGAAATGCGCCACCTCGTGCGGCGGTCCGGTGACGATGACTTTTTTATCGGCCAGCACCGCCACGCGCGTGCTGAGCGCAAACAGGGTGTCGAGGTCGTGCGTCACCATGATCACCGTGAGGCCGAGCGCGGCGCGCAGCTCGCGCAGCAGCGTGCAGAACTCGTCGGCGCTGTTGGGGTCGAGCCCGGCGGTCGGCTCGTCGAGCAGCAAGAGCGGCGGGTCCATGATGAGGGCACGTGCCAGCGCCACGCGCTTGACCATGCCCCCGGACAGGTCGGCCGGCATGCGGCTCGCGTGCTCGGCCTTAAGGCCCACCATCTGCAGCTTGACGAGGGCGGCATCGCGCACCAGGTCGTCGGGCAGCGTGCCCTGCTCGCGCAGCGCAAAGGCCACGTTGTCGAGCACGTTGAAGGCCGAGAACAGCGCGCCGTGCTGGAACAACATGCCCACGCGGCTGGCCGCGCCCTCGCGCCCCATTTCCGACGCGGGCCGCCCCAGCACCGTCACCGTGCCTCGCGCCGGCTTGGTCAGGCCCAGGATCTGGCGCAGCAGCACCGTCTTGCCCGTGCCCGATCCGCCCACCAGCGACAGCATCTCGCCGCGCTGCACGCTGAAGTCGAGGTCCTGGTGCACGGCAAAAGCCTCGGTGCCCTTGCCAAACACCGACCACAGCCCGCGCACGTCCACGATGGGCGGCGCGTCGGGCGCCACGGCGATGGTTTCAGGTTTGGCGATGCGCTCAGCCATGGTCACCGCCCTTGGAAACTGCCGCAGCCCATACCAGCGGCCGCCGCGCAAGGGCCGCCCCGCCGCGCTGGCGGCGTCCCCCTTCCCGAACTGCCCAGCAGTTCGAGAGAAGGGGGAAGGAGCGAAGCGACACAGGGGGATGCATCGCTATATTCCGATGTTCTTGAACGCCACCGCAAACAGCGCGTCCACAATGATGACCATGGTGATCGACGTGACCACCGACGCCGTCGTGCCTTCGCCCAGGCTCTGGGTGTTGGGCTTGACGCGCAGGCCCCAGTGGCAGCCGATGAGGGCGATGAACGCGCCGAACACGACCGACTTGGCCATGGCGATCCCGAGGTTGCCCACCTTGACCGCTGCGGGCAGCGCCTGCGCGAAGTACGCGGGCGAGATGTCCATGGCAATGTCGGCCGCCAGCATGCCGCCGGCCAGCGCCGCCAGCGTGGTCCACACACTGATGAGCGGCATGGCCACTGCCAGCGCCAGGGTGCGCGGCATCACGAGGCGAAAGCCGTGCGGGATACCCATCACGCGCATGGCGTCGAGCTCTTCGGTCACGCGCATCACGCCGATCTGCGCGGTAATGGCCGAACCCGAACGCCCCGCCACCAGGATAGCCGCGAGCATGGGACCGAGTTCGCGGATCAGCGAGATCCCGAGGATGTTGACGATGAATGATTCGGCGCCGAACTGGCGCAGCTGCAGGCTCATGAGGTAGGCCAACACCACGCCGATGAGGAATCCCACCAGCGCCGTGATGGGCAGCGCGGTGGCGCCCATGCGGTACAGGTGGCCCGACATGTCGCGCCACGGGCCGCGTCGCGGTGCGCGCGCCAGGCGGCCGAGGTCCAGCACCAGCTGGCCGACCATCTCCACCATGTGGCGCGCATGGCTCACGCCGTGCAGCACCAGCACCCCGAGGTGGTCCACCTGCTCGGCCAGGCTCCAGGCCTCGCGCGGTTCCGGCGGCGCGGTGGTGAACTCGGCCACGCGCTCGAACATGTCGCGCTGGCTGTCGGTGCAGGCAAGGCGCTGGGGCCAGGCGCGCTGCCAGTGGTTCCACAACAGCTGCGCGCCCACGTGGTCCAGCCACTGCAATGGCGTCAGGTCCCAGCCCAGGTCGGGCCCGGCGGGGCTGGCGCGCAACTCGTCTGAGACCACCTTCCACTGCGACCGGGTGCCCAGCTCGGCGGCTCCCCAGCGCCCATGCAGTTGCGCACTCACGCCCTGGGGCGTGTCGGCGCGAACAATGCGGGGGGTGTGGTCGGTCATGGACTGGGCAGCACAGCCGCCAAGATGAAAGAGAGCGTGCATGGTAGCGGAGCCCCGCCCAGGGGGCACGTAGGATTTCTGCCCGCCAGAGCGTGGCGCCAAGCACAGACGGGCGCCAAATGCGTGAAATTAATATCAAACAAGGCTCCAGCGCTTGATTGGCAAGCACTTATTGCTATCACATGCATAGCAATAGGCACTGACCCTCTCGACACGCACAGTGCCATCCGCACAATGGCCTGCGTTTCCCACCTTAGCAACCTCCCGCCCCGAGCCCATGAGCGACCACACCACGTTTGACACCATCATCATCGGCGGCGGCACCGCCGGCGCCCTGCTGTGCAACCGCCTGAGCGGGGACGGCCGCCACCGCGTGCTGCTGATCGAGGCTGGCCGCAAGGACGACTACCACTGGATCCATATCCCCGTGGGCTACCTGTATTGCATCGGCAACCCGCGCACCGACTGGCTGTACAACACCGAACCCGACGCGGGCCTGAACGGCCGCACGCTGCGCTACCCGCGCGGCAAGACGCTGGGCGGCTGCAGCAGCATCAACGGCATGATCTACATGCGCGGCCAGGCGCGCGACTACGACCAGTGGGCCGAGCTGACCGGCGACAGCAGCTGGCGCTGGGACAACACCCTGCCCTACTTTCGCCGCCACGAAGACCACTGGCGCCTGGACCAGCCCGGCAGCGCGAATGAAAATTTCAAGCGCCTGCACGGCAACAAGTCCACCGGCAGCACCGGCGAGTGGCGCGTGGAGAAGCAGCGCCTGCGCTGGGACGTGCTCGACGCGTTTTCCCAGGCGGCGCAGCAGGCGGGCATCCCCGCCACCGATGACTTCAACAGCGGCAGCAACGAGGGCGTGGGCTACTTCGAGGTCAACCAGAAAAGCGGCTGGCGCTGGAACACCGCCAAGGCCTTCCTGCGGCCCACCTGCTACGGCCGCCCCAACTTCGAGATGTGGACCAGCGCCCAGGCCACCAAGCTCATCATCGAGACAGCGCCTGACGGCAGCCGGCGCTGCACCGGTGTGCAGGTGTGGGACGGCCAGGAGATGGTGACCGCCCACGCCACCAGCGAGGTGATCCTCTGCGCGGGCGCGGTCAATTCGCCGCAGCTGCTGCAGCTCTCGGGCATCGGCCCGGCCGCGCTGCTGCGCCAGCACGGCATCGACGTGGCGGTGGACCTGCCTGGCGTGGGCGCCAACCTGCAGGACCACCTGCAGATCCGCGCGGTGTTCAAGGTCAACGGCGTGCCCACGCTCAACACCATGGCCAGCTCGCTCTGGGGCAAGGCCAAGATCGGGCTCGAGTACATGGCCAAGCGCAGCGGCCCGATGAGCATGGCGCCGTCGCAGCTGGGCGCCTTCACCCGCAGCAGCCCCGACCAGCCCTACCCCAACATCGAATACCACGTGCAGCCCCTGTCGCTCGACGCATTCGGCGATCCGCTGCACAGCTTTCCGGCGTTCACGGCCAGCGTGTGCAACCTCAACCCGACGAGCCGCGGCACGGTGCAGATCAAGAATGCAGATTTCACGGCAGCCCCCGCCATCTCGCCCAATTACCTGAGCACGCCCGAAGACCGCCAGGTGGCCGCCGACAGCCTGCGCGTCACGCGCCGCATCGTGGCGCAGCCGGCCCTCGCCAAGTACCAGCCCGAGGAATGGAAACCCGGCGTGCAGTTTGAAAGCGACGAAGACCTGGCGCGCCTGGCCGGCGACATTGCCACCACCATCTTCCACCCCGTGGGCACCACCAAGATGGGCCGCGATGGCGACCCGATGGCGGTGCTGGATTCGCAAATGCGCGTGCGCGACCCGCGCAACGGTCCCGGCGCCGTGGTGGCCGGCCTGCGCGTGGTGGACGCGGGCGCCATGCCCACCATCGTGAGCGGCAACACCAATTCGCCCACGCTGATGCTGGCCGAAAAGGCGGCAGAGTGGATTCTTCAGGCGCGCAAGGTGGCCGTGGCGGCCTGAGGCCTGGGCGATCCTCCGGGGGATCCGTGGGCATTGAGCGGAATGCAGGGGCGAGGTGATTACCATCGCGCCCCATGTACTCCTCTACCTTCATCTTTGCCACCCTGCAGTTTGACGACGCGTTCCACCGGCTGGACGAGGCCATCGCCACCGCAGCGCGTTCCATCGACGGCTACCTGGGCGAAGAGTCGTGGGAAGACACGGCCAAGGGCCTGGTCTCCAACGTGTACTACTGGCAGTCGCTCGAAGCCCTGCAGGCGCTGATGCAGCACCCCGCCCACCGGGAGGCCAAGGCGGCGCAGGCGCAGTGGCTCAACGGCTACCAGGTGGTGATCTCGCAGGTGCTGCGGACCTATGGCGACGACAAGCTCGCCGGGCTGCTGCCCACGGCCGGGTTGTTTGCGCAACAAGGCCCTGCCGCCCACTGACACCACCCCAATTTGGGGGGCGGGAAACCCCCAATGCACCAGCCGGGTGCGGCCGTTACAGTCACGGCACTCGAAAGCGCGCTTCGGTGTGCCAAGCGAGGGGCCCGAGGAGACATCTTTCTACCAACAACGAATTTTCAAGCACCCAACGAGGTGCAGACTCTTTCCAGGCGCTGGCGATCCCAGCGCTTTTTTCTTGCCTGCGCGCAGCGTGACATGCTCCAAAAGCAACCGTAAACAGTCCTGAATTGATAGCGCACCGGGTGCGACAATCCAGCGATGGAATGGATTTTTATCACCTTCGCCTCGCTGCTCGCGGGGTTTGTGGATGCGATTGTGGGAGGCGGTGGGCTGGTGATGGTGCCGGCGCTGTTTGCGGCTTTTCCCGGGGCGCCGCCGGCCACGCTGCTGGGCACCAACAAGGCTGCCTCGGTGTGGGGCACGGCCATGGCCACCTGGCAGTACAGCCGCCGTGTGCAGATCCGCTGGTCGGCCATGCTGCCGGCCGCAGCGGCGGGTTTTGCCGGCTCGTTTGCGGGCGCCTGGGCCGTCACGGTGATCTCGGCCGATTTTTTGCGCAAGCTGCTGCCGCTGGTGCTGCTGGGGGTGCTGGTCTACACGCTGGCCAAGAAGGAGCTGGGCCGGCACCACACCCCACGTTTTGCGGGCAGCACCGAAGTGCTGGTGGCCAGCATGATCGGCGTGCTCATCGGCTTCTATGACGGTTTTTTCGGCCCGGGCACCGGCAGCTTCTTCGTGTTTTTGTTCGTGCGGCTGCTGGGCTATGACTTTCTCAACGCCTCGGCGTCGGCCAAGCTGCTCAACTGCGCGACCAATGTGGCCGCCATCGCGCTGTTTGCCGCCAAGGGCCATGTGTGGTGGCACTTTGCGGTGACCCTGGCGGTGGCCAACGTGGTCGGCAGCCTGCTGGGCACGCACCTGGCGCTCAAGCACGGCACCGGGTTTGTGCGCGGCATCTTCATCGTGGTGGTGAGCTCGCTGATCCTCAAGACGGGATACGACGCGTTCCTGCGCTGAAGGCAGCCACGCTTTCAGGGCGTACAGCCCTGCGGCGGGCGGTGACCACTGGTGGCACCGTGTTTGCTTCAGTGACCCGCGGGCTTACCACCAGCCTGGGCAGCGGTCATCGGGGTTGCCCTGCATGGCTCAGAATCGAACGGGCGTCCTATAATTTCTGAACGTTTCCGTTTGATGACGTGGCCCATCGCTGATGGCGATGCCAGCATCCACCCCTTCCGGCCTGCCTACCCGCATGCCGGATTTTTTGTACCTGAACCACCCCCACAGGAACCTTGCCATGAAGTTTTTCAAGTCTGCCGTTGTCACCGCTGTGGCGCTGTGCGCCGCCCTCGCCGTCCAGGCCCGCACGCTGGATGAAATCAAGAAAGACGGCAAGATCATCGTGGCCACCGAAGGCCAGTTTGCGCCCTTCAACTTCTTTGAAGGCACCAAGCTCACGGGCTTCGAAGTGGAAGTGGCCGAGCTGGTGGTCAAGAAGATGGGCCTGAAGCTCGAATGGAAGACCCTCGGTTTTGACGCCCTGCTCACCGGCCTGAGCCAAAGCCGCTGGGACGCCGTGATCGCCTCGCACGGCGTGACTGAAGAGCGCTCCAAGGCTGTCACCTTTGCCAACCCCCACTACTGCTCGGGCGGCATCATCGTGGCGATGGACGCCAAGATCCGCAATGCCCAGGACCTCTCGGGCAAGGTGGTGGCCGTGCAGACCGGCACCAGCTACCTGGAGCAGGTGAAGAAGGTCAGCGGCGTGAAGGAAGTGAAGAACTTCCCGCAAGACACCGACGCGCAGCGCGCCCTGATCTCCAAGCGCGTGGACGCCTGGGTGAGCGACAAGTTTGTGGCCAAGGAAGCCGCCGCCAAGAACGCCAAGGCCGGCTTCAAGCTGGGCGACATGCTGTTCATCGAACGCATCGCCCCTGCCATGGCCAAGGGCAACACCGGCCTGGCCGACGCCTGGAACAAGGCATTTGCCGAAGTGCTGGCCGACGGCAGCTATGCCACCGTTTCCAAGAAGTACTTCAAAGAAGACGTGCGCTGCAACTGATGTGACGGCATACGGGGTGCGCAGAGGGCCGAGGCCTGCTGCGCACCCTTTGCTGTTTCTGGTGGCGGGCGGATGATGACCCTGCCACCAAGCCCGATTTCCAACCAAGACCTTCCGGTCGTCTGATCCATGCTTCTCGCTCTTTGGCCACAAAGCTGGTCCCGACAGCAGCGCAGCAATGCCACGCTGGTCGCTGCACTGGTGCTGATGGTGCTGGCCCTCTCGCTATTGGGCCATGTGTTGTCGTTCTTCCCGGACCCCATCGGCGCCAATGCCCAGGCGTTTTCTGAAGGCGCGCGCACCACGCTGTGGTTGACGCTGGTCAGCGGCACCGTGGGCCTGGCGCTGGGCACGGCGGCGGCGCTGGCCCGCACCTCCCGCTGGACGGCGGTGCGCTGGGTGTCCAGCGTGTACATCTGGGCCATCCGCGGCACGCCGCTGCTGGTGCAGATCTTGTTTGTGTACTTTGCCCTGCCCGTGCTGGTGCCGGGGCTCAATCTGCCCGACTTTGCCGCGGCCGTGGTGGCCCTGGGCCTGAACGTGGGCGCCTACAACGCTGAGGCGCTGCGCGCAGGCCTGCTGGCGGTGCCTCGCGGGCAGACCGAAGCCGCACGGGCGCTGGGTCTGGGGCGCATGCATGTGTTCCTTGACGTGGTGTTTCCGCAGGCTTTCAAGATTTCGCTGCCGCCGCTGGTGAGCAACTTTGTGGCGCTGCTCAAGGATTCATCGCTGGCCTATGCGATTGGCGTGGTGGAACTGACCAACGTGGGCAACCGCATCCAGTCGGCCACCTTCCAGCCGATTGCCACGCTGACCACCGTGGCCGTCACCTACCTGCTGCTGACTACGCTGGTCACGCAGATCTCCAACGCTGTCGAATACCGCTTTGACGTGGAAGGGCGCAACCAATGACCGCCACCCACCAGCCCAAGCCCTACATCGTGGCCGAGCGCGTGTGCAAGTCGTTTGGCGCGCACCAGGTGCTCAAGGATGTCTCCACCGTGTTCCACACCGGTGAGGTGACGGTGATCATCGGCGCGTCGGGCTCGGGCAAGAGCACGCTGCTGCGCGCCATCAACCGCCTGGAGCCGCACGACAGCGGCCACATCACCATCGACGGCGTGGAGGTCTGCGACGACCTCGGCACGCTGCAGCGCCAGCGCTGCGAGGTGGGCATGGTGTTCCAGCAATTCAACCTGTTCGGCCACATGACGGTGTTGGACAACGTGACCCTGGCACCGCGCCGCATCCGCCGCACGCCGCGCGCCCAGGCCAACGCCGAAGCCATGCAGCTGCTGGGCCGCGTGGGCATGCAGGACCACGCGCACAAGTACCCCTGGCAGCTGTCGGGCGGGCAGCAGCAGCGGGTGGCCATTGCGCGCGCGCTGGCCATGCAACCCAAGGTGATGCTGTTTGACGAGCCCACCTCGGCGCTCGACCCCGAGATGGTCAAGGAAGTGCTGGACGTGATGCGGGGCCTCGCGCGCGGCGGCATGACGATGATCGTGGTCACCCACGAAATGGGTTTTGCCCGCGAGGTGGCCGACCGCGTGATGTTCTTCGACCAGGGTCGCATCGCCCACGATGCGCCGCCTGCGGAGTTCTTCGGCAACCCGGCCAACGACCGCATCCGCGCGTTTCTGGGGCAGGTCAGCCACTGAGCCTGCTCCTGCGGTTTCACGGAACCGCTCCGGACGCCTGGCACAGGTGGCGCCCGGCCTTCGACAGGCCCAGGCTGAACGGTGCGGGATGCGGGAGTGGTTCGCTGACGCGGCGCCCCCTGGCATCCCTCCCCCTCCACCACCCGTTCGTGCTGCGCCGGTTGAAGCCTGGGCACACCGGCCGCGACTTTGCCGCGTCATGGGGGGGCGGTTTTTCTTTTCTGGCATGGAGATATCTACCAATGCGCACTGAACGTTGGGGCCTCGCGGCCCTGCTGGTCGTGACGGTGGTGTGGGGCACCACGTTCCCCGCCATGAAGCTGTTGTCTGCGCACCTCGACGCGCTGCAGATCATCTGGCTGCGTTTTGTGATTGCTCTGCTGGTGCTGGCGCCGCTGTGGCGCGGCATGCTGCGCCATGAGGGGCGGTGGGGCTGCGCACTGGGCCTGTTGCTGTTCCTCGCGTTCTGGCTGCAGATCGAGGGCCTGGCACGCACCACGAGCAACCGCAATGCGTTTGTCACCGGCCTCAATGTGCTGGTCGTGCCGCTGCTTGCCATGGCCGTGCTCGGCCGCCGCTATGGCTGGCAACTGTGGGCCGCCTGCGCCTTGGCACTGGCCGGCATGGCGCTGATGTTCCACGAGAACGAGCCCTGGAACCTGGGCGATACGCTGACGCTGGGCAGCACGGTTTTCTACGCGATCTACATCCTGGCACTGGAGGAATGTGCGCGCCGCACGGCATCGCGCCCGCTGCGGGCCACCCGCATGGCGGCCGCGCAGGCCACGGTGATGGCGCTTGCGTCCACGTTTTTGCTGCTGGGCCGGGGCGAGGGCATGGGCTGGCTGGCGTCCGTGCCGCAGCTGCCCACTGACGCCTTGGTGGCGCTGCTGTACCTGGGCCTGCTGGCCAGCGTGGTGGTGGTGACGCTGCAGGCCTGGGGCCAGCAGCGCGTGGACGCCATGCGCAGCGCCATCGTGTTCGGGCTGGAACCCGTGTTCGCGGCCCTCACGGCCTGGGCGCTGCTGGGAGAGCGGCTGGGCTGGGCGGGCCTGAGCGGCGCAGCGCTGATCGTGGCGGCGCTGGTGTTCAGCCAGTGGCAGCCGCCCGCGCGTGCCGCGGCGCCAGCACAGGCTTGATGCGGCAAGCGCAGCGCCCTCGCTGGATTATTTTTGGATCAAAACAGGGGCTAGCGCTTATTCCATAAGCGCTCACTGCTATACAAATAATAGCAAACACTTTACTGGCGGCCAGCGCGCGTTGGGCGCGCAATCGACGGGACCGCCGGGATCGCTGGATCGCCGCAACTACAGCTGGGAGACCAGGCCCGTCATCTTCACGACTTCCAGATCTCGCCCCTTGACGGAGGCCAGCTCGGCACGCAGGCGGTCGTTGTCCCAGCGGTCGTCGGGGGCGCCGCTGAGGTACCAGTCCGAGCCGTTGTCCGCGAGGAACATCCCGTGCGTCTTGAGGGCCGTTAGGATCGCCTTGGCTTCGGGGCTGAATGCAGCGGGGATGGCAAAACCCGCTTTCAGCCGCACGCGCATGCCCATGGGCGGGAGGTTGGCATCGGTGCTGGACGACGCGTAATGCGTGGCCGGCGGCACAAAGGCGCGCCGGGTGCGCGCCGCCGTGAACCGCAGCGCATGGCGGATACCGCCCGCACCCTTGGCGGCCTCGTCGTACCGCACCAGGCCGGGAAATATCGGCAACCCGGCAGCGTCGGCGCTGGTCCAGCCGTTCCTGGCGGCGGGCCGCACCTGGTTGCTGTCAAGGTGAAACGCCGCGCCGACATCGGCCTGCCAGCGGTCACCCCGCACGAACGCACGGCCCAGTTCATACAGCCGGTGGTTGTCCTTGTCGATGACCAACACGTGGCGGTCACCGTTTTGTCCCGGCGCACCTTCGATGGGCGCATCCAGCGGAATCGGGAAAGGGCCCGGATCGCTCTCGTCCCCATAGGCCACGTAGTCGATCGCCACCTTGGCCTGCTGGCCGTTCACCACCTGGTAGGGAATACCGATGGGCGAGCCCTCCCAGAGGCCCGCGCCGAAGTCCCGGTACAGACCCTTGTCGGCGCCGATGCTGGCGATCAATCGGTCCGAGCTGGGGTCCACCTCTGCGCCGCTGATGTCGATGTTCCACGGGTTGTCCGCCGGAAAAGGGACGGCCCCGTTGAGCGCGGCACCCACGCCCACGCTGGCGCGAGAAAGGTTGCCGTAGGCACTATCGCCCGGCGGGGACGGTGGAACCGATGGCGCAGGAGGCGCAGGAGGTGCCGGCACGGACGGTGTGGCGGGAGGGGGCGGGCTGGTCGTCGGATCATCACCACCACCCCCACCGCCGCAGGCCGTGAGCAGCAGTACAGGAATGGCCCCGAGGGCCCGGCGGCGTGGGTGTTGCATGGTGGTTGTCTCCAATGCGTGGCAATCGGTGCTGCAGGCTGCAGGGGCGGTGCCCGGGGCGTGCCCGACGGCACATTGTGCAGCGAGGGCCGCGCGCGCCGTGAGAGCCGTTTTTACGCGCCCCCGCGTGCAGGCATTACGGCAGTGGCAGGGCCACGTCGGCTGCCTTGCGCGATTTGCCGATGGGCGCGCTGGCCAGGCCCTTTTGCACCGCTGCAATGTCTTCTTCGCTCGGGTACTCACCCGTGAGCCAGTAGTCGAACACCCGCCGCGCAATCGGGGCCGCGTGGGCCGCGCCGAACCCTGCGTTCTCGACAATCGCGGCCAGCGCAATCGTGGGCTGCTCGGCCGGGGCAAACGCGGTGTACAGCGAGTGGTCGCGCTGGTGCTCTTCCATCGACCGCGCGTTGTATTTGACGTTCTGGCCCAGGCTCACCGCCTGCGCGGTGCCGGTCTTGCCGCCTGCGGTGTAGGGCGCGCCGGCAAACACGCGTGTGCCCGTGCCGCCCTTGTTGACCGCCACCATGGCGTTGCGCACGATCTCCACGTTCTTGGGCAAATAGCCCAGGTCGATGCCGGGCGGCTGGGTGATTTCGGTGATCGCGCCCGTCACCGCGTTCTTCACCGCCTTGGCCATGTGCGGGCGGTAGCGCATGCCGCCATTGGCCAGCGTGGCCTGTGCCAGCGCCAGCTGCAGCATCGTGAAGTTGTTGTAGCCCTGGCCAATGCCCAGCGACACCGTCTCGCCCGGGAACCAGCGCTTCATGTCCGGGCGCTTGTAGGCGTTGCGTTTCCACTCGGTGCTGGGCAGGGTGCCACGCACTTCGCCGTTGAGATCGATGCCGGTGGACTGCCCAAAACCCAGCGGCTTCATGAAGTCGTGGATCGCATCCACGCCCATCTCCACCGCCAGCGAATAGAAATACGTGTTGCTCGACTGCTGGATGGCGCGGTGCATGTCGACGCCGCCCAGCCCGCCTTCGTGGCTGCGAAAAGTGTGGCCGCCAAAGGTGTAGAACCCGGGGTCGTTGATCACCACGCTGGGCGCGCGCTTGCCCAGCTGCAGCGCGGCCATCGCCATGAAGGGCTTGTAGGTGGAGCCCGGCGGGTAGGTGCCGCGCAGCGCGCGGTTCAGCAGCGGCTTGTCGATGGACTCGTTGAGCGCCGCCCAGTTTTCGACGTCGATGCCCTCAACAAAAAGGTTGGGGTCGAACGTGGGCTTGCTCACCAGCGCCAGGATCTCGCCGTTGCGCGGATCGATGGCCACCAGCGCACCGCGGCGCGTGCCATACAGCTCCTCGACCAGCTTTTGCAGCTTGATGTCGATGGACAGCATCACACTGTCGCCCGGCGTGGCGGCATGGCTGGAGAGCTTGCGCACCGCACGCCCGCCAGCCGAGGTTTCCATCTGCTCGACGCCGGTCGTGCCGTGCAGCGCGGATTCAAAACTCTGCTCGATGCCCAGCTTGCCGATGTACTCCGTGCCGCGGTAGTTGGCCTCGTCTTCCGAATCCTGGATGCGCGCCTTCTCGCTCTGGTTGATGCGGCCGATGTAGCCGATGGCATGGGCACCCACATCGCCCATCGGGTAGTTGCGAAACAGCCGGGCCTTGATGTCCACACCTGGGAAGCGGTAGCGCTGCGCGGTGAAGCGGGCGACTTCCTGGTCAGTCAACCGCGTGCGGATGGGCAGGGATTCGAAGTTGCGCGACTCTTCCATCAAGCGCTTGAAACGCCGGCGGTCGCGGGTCTGGATCTCGACCACCTTGGACAGCTCGTCGATGGTCTCGTCGAGCACCCCGGCGCGCGAGGGCGTGATCTCGAGCGTGTAGGCCGAATAGTTGGTGGCCAGCACCACGCCGTTGCGGTCCAGGATGAGACCGCGGTTGGGCACGATGGGCACCACCGCCGTGCGGTTGCTCTCGGCCTGGGCGGCCAGGTCTTCGTGCCGGACCACCTGCAGGTACACCAGCCGCGCCACCACCATGCCGAACGCAAACAGCACCACCAACCCGACGACCAGCGCACGCACGCGAAAACGCGATGCGTCGGCTTCGCTGTTGCGCAGTTCAGTCATCGCGGCACTCCATGCGCCAAGCCAAGAACGCGCTCGATGAAACCGGCACGGCCCAGGCCATTGCCACCGGGGAACTGGCTTCGCCAGGCCATCGGTGGCGTCCCCCGTCCCGCAGTGCGAAGCATTGCAAGAGAAGCGAGAAGCGGGAAGCGGCGCAGCCGCTCAGGGGGTTGTCTCATGGCTACAGCGGCCGGTTCTGGTCACGGTCGGGCGGGCGGCGCTGGGGCGCAAGCAGCACCCAGCTTGCCAGGGGCCACAGCAGCGCCTCGAGTAACGGAGCCAAAAAACTCCACAACCCTGGAAAGATGCCCCCTGCCGCCATGCGCAACAAAAGCTCGATGGCATGGGCCAGCGCGAACAGCGGCAGCACCTGCAGCGCCTGCGAGGGTACGCTGAACCACAGCAGCCGCCGGTGGATGGCGATCGCGCCGAACGACAGCACCGTGTACGACAACGCATGCTGCCCGAGCAGCGCCGACTGGCTCACGTCCATGCACAGGCCCAGCACAAAGGCCACGCCCATGCCGATGCGCAGCGGCTGGTGCACGCCCCAGAAGACCAATAGCACCATCAGCAGATCAGGCGTCCAGACGATGCGGCCGAGCGGCAGCATATTGATCGCCAGGCCGGCGATCAAGCTCACCCCGATGAACACGGGGTTGACGGGCAACAGCAGCGGCTCGCCGCGCGGCATGATCATCGCGTGGTGCCTTTCGTGAGCTGCCGCGCACCGGCCGGCCTGCGCGCCGCCCCTTGCACGGCGCGCCGTGGGGTCGACTGCAATGCCGACGTCAATGTCAATGTGAATGCCGGTGCCAACGTCATCATCCTTTGCGCCCTCCACGCTTGGCAGGTACGGTGGGCACCGGGTCGGGCCGGGGCAGCGCGTTGTCGGCCAGCGGCTTGAGCACCACCACGTGGCGCGCGCCCTGTACCTGCGCGAGCGGCATGCAGTAGATGCGCGCAAAGGCCGAATCGGCCCGGCGCTCGACACGCACGACCTTGGCCACGGGCAGGCCTGAGGGGTACAACCCGTCTACACCGCTGGTGGTGAGCAGATCGTCCTCGCGCACATCGGCGTTGGCAGGCATGAAGCGCAGTTCCATGCCACCGCCGTGGCCCGCCACCGGGTCGCCGTAGGCCACGCCGCGCGCGCCGGTGCGGATGTTGAGCACGGGGATGGCCTGGTCGCGGTCGACCAGCAGCGTGACTTCGCTCACGAGCGGGAACACGCGTGTCACCTGGCCGAGCACGCCAGCTTCGTCCATCACCGGCGAGCCCAGTTCCACGCCGCCCATCTGGCCGCGGTCCAGCACCACGCGGCGCGTGTAAGGGTCGGCGGTGTCGTAGATCACCTCGGCTGCCTGGGCGGGGGTGACCAGGCGCTCGCGCAGGGCCAGCAGTTGCCGCAGGCGGTTGTTTTCCAGCGCCAACTGCTCAGCCTGGTTGGCGCGCTGGCCCATGGTGGTCATCTTCTTCTGCGCCTCGTCCAGCTCCTGCTGAGCGGTGGTGAGCGACTGGAAGTAGTCCGAGCTGTGCGTGGCCAGCTCCACCGGCTTGAGCATCAGCCACTGCACGGGGTACAGCACCGTACCCACCGCCTGCCGAAAAGGCCCGGTGAGCTGAAAGCGCGCGTCGGCCACCATGAGGAACAGCGCCAAGGCGCTGTAGACGGCCAGACGCGAAAGGGCCGAAGGGCCCTGCTTGAAGAAAGGGGGAGCGCTGCGCTCGAGGGTACCCAGTGGCATCGTGGCAGCGGTCAGAGTTTGCCGCGCAACGGCGGCTCGGGCACATGCTCAGACGGAAGCATTGGAGCGGTTGCAATCATGCAGTTCAGAGCGAAAAAGTGCCTGCAGCATACAGGCGCGCAGGCTTACTCGCTCGTGAAAATGCTGCCCAGGCGGTCCATTCGCTCCAGCGCGATGCCACAGCCGCGCACCACGCAGGTCAGCGGGTCTTCGGCCACCAGCACCGGCAGGCCGGTTTCTTCGGCCAGAAGGCGATCCAGGTCGCGCAGCAGCGCGCCGCCGCCGGTCAGCATCATGCCGCGGTCGGCAATGTCGGCGCCCAGTTCGGGCGGGGTTTGTTCCAGCGCGTTCTTGACGGCGGAAACGATCTGGTTGAGCGGGTCGGTCAGCGCTTCCAGCACTTCGTTGGAAGAAATGGTGAAGCTGCGCGGCACGCCCTCGCTGAGGTTGCGGCCCTTGACTTCCATCTCGCGCACTTCGGAGCCGGGGAAGGCCGAGCCGATGTTCTTCTTGATGGCTTCCGCCGTGGGCTCGCCAATCAGCATGCCGTAGTTGCGGCGGATGTAGCTGATGATGGCCTCGTCGAACTTGTCGCCGCCCACGCGGACGCTGCCCTTGTAGACCATGCCGCCCAGCGAGATCACGCCCACTTCGGTGGTGCCGCCGCCGATATCGACGACCATGGAGCCCGAGGCTTCGGACACGGGCAAACCGGCGCCAATGCCAGCGGCCATGGGTTCTTCAATCAGGTAAACCGCCGTGGCGCCCGCAGCCTCGGCCGCGTCCTTGATGGCGCGGCGCTCGACCTGGGTGGAGCCGCAGGGCACGCAGATGATGATGCGCGGGCTGGGGGTGAACAGCGTGCGCGGGTGCACCATCTTGATGAACTGCTTGATCAT
>SDXZ01000060.1 GCA_004210805.1 Acidovorax sp. | reverse complement strand
CCCCAGCCGCGCAACCCTGCCGACCTGTTCTGGTCTTTCACTTTTCTGGCCCTGCAAGGTTTTGGCGGCGTGCTGGCCGTGGTGCAGCGCGAACTGGTCGAGAAAAAGCGCTGGATGACCAACGAGGAATTCGTCGAGGACTGGGCGGTGGCGCAGATCATGCCGGGGCCGAACGTGGTCAACCTCAGCATCATGATTGGCGACCGCTACTTTGGCCTGCGCGGCGCGTTCGCTGCGCTGGCGGGCATGCTGACCTTCCCGCTGATCCTGGTGCTGGCCCTGGCCGTCGTCTATGCACAGTTCTCAAGCCACCCCGCCGTGGCCGGCGCACTGCGCGGTATGGGGGCCGTGGCCGCCGGGCTGATTGCCGGGGTGGCCATCAAGCTGTTTGCGTCAATCACCAAACACCCGCTGGGCCGTCCGCTGTGTGTGGCCTTCGTGCTGCTGACCATCGTGGCCATGGCGGTGCTGCGCTGGCCGCTGTGGTGGACCTTGCCAGTCGTCGGCGGTGCAGCCTGCCTGCTCACGTGGAGGAAGCTCGCGCCATGACCGCCGCTGCCACCGCCACCACTGCCGTAGCCGCCGCCTCGGCCCCGCTCCTTGCGCTCAGCCCGGCCGACTGGCTGAACCTGTTTCTGTACTACATGTCGCTGTCGCTGCTGGCCGTGGGCGGGGCCATTGCCACTGCGCCCGACATGCACCGCTTTCTGGTCGAGCGCCAGGCCTGGCTCACCGACCCGCAGTTCAACGCGTCGATCGCCATCGCCCAGGCTGCGCCCGGCCCCAACGTGCTGTTCATTGCGCTGCTGGGCTGGAACGTGGGCATCAACGCCGGCGGCCCCGGGGTGGCCGGCTGGCTGCTGGGGGCGCTGGGCATGGCAGTGTGCATGCTGGGCGTGATGCTGCCCAGCAGCCTGCTCACCTGGCTGGCCACCCGCTGGGGCCACCGCAACCGAGAACGGCGCGGCGTGCGCGCTTTCAAACAGGGCATGGCGCCGGTGGTGATCGGCCTGCTGCTCGCCACATCGTGGGTGCTGGCCCGCGCCCATGGCACCCCCGCCACCGCTTGGCCCCTGTGGCTGCTGAGCGCCGCCACCATGGTGCTGGTGTGGCGCACCAAGCTGCACCTGTTGTGGATGCTGGGGGCGGGCGCACTGCTGGGGGCGCTGGGTTGGGTGTGAATTAGCGATGGGGTTGATTGACGGCGACGGACCTCAACGCTGCGCGCCCCTCGGCGGCGGTCGCGCGGCGGTGAGCCCTGGCACCGTTGCTATCTCGCCCTCCAGGTAGCCCATGAATGCCCTCACGCGCTGGGGCTGGTACCGCCGCGACGGGTACACCAGGCGCAGCGTCTGGCCTGCAGCGCTCCAGTCAGGCAGCACGCGCACCAGTTGGCCCTGGTCGAGCAGATCCTGCACCAGCCACGCCGGAGTCATCGCCAGGCCCATGCCATCGCACACCGCCTGGCGGATCGACAGCGCGCTGTTGATGGAATACCGGCCCTTCAAGGCGATTCGCCGTGGCCCGTCGGGACCGAACAGCTCCACCATCGCGCCCGACTCGAGCCAGGCAAAACGCACGAACTCGTGCACCTGCAGGTCGTCGATGTCCTGAATCGCAGCGTGGTGCGTGAGGTAGTCAGCGGACGCAACGAGGAAGCGCTCCGCCGTCGCCAAGTCGCGGGCTACGGCGCTCGCCGGCGGCGCCCCGCCCAGGCGAATCGCCAGATCGACCCCTTCTTCCACCAGGTCGACAAAGCGGTCGTTGAGGATCAACTCCACCTCGACTTCGGGGTGCAGGCGAGTGAAGCCGTGGGCGATCCGGTGAAGGTGCATCTCGCCCAGGCCCAGCGGCGCATTCACGCGCAGCAGGCCTGCCATCCTGGCATTGGCGCCCTGGGCGTCGGCGCAGGCCTCGGCAAACTCTTCCAGGATGTGTTTGGCGCGCTCGTAAAAGCGCAGGCCGCCCTCGGTGGGGGTGAACCGGGTGGTCGTCCGCTCGATCAGCCGCACGGAAAGCTGCCGCTCCAGCGCGGCAATGGTTTTGCTGACAGTGGGCTGGGTCACGCCGAGCTCCCGCGCCGCGGCCGAAAGACTGCCCAACTCGATGGCGCGGACCATGATTTGCATGCCACGAAGACTGTCCATGTCATTCCAATCTTGAATGAAGCTTGGTCGATCTTACGGGCTACCCAACAAGAGGGAATGAACAAATACTGCGGGCCTGCGCCTGCCCTGGTGCGTTGGTTCTCCTCTTTAAGGCCCGCTTCATGAAACTCCACCCTCGCTACGCCCCCATCCTGTTCGGCGCATTGCTGTCCACCATCATGGTGACGGTCGTCTCTGGCCTGCTGCTTTTTTTGAACGAAGGCCTACGCCCCGGATTCGCCGCGCAATGGCTCACCCACTTCTTGACCAGCTGGCCGGTGGCTTTTCCGACCGCACTCGTCGTCGCGCCCTGGGTGCGCCGCATCGTTGCGCACCTGACTGCTACCACTCCGCACCCCTGAACCTGCCATGACCAACCAAGTCGAAATGTCCCTTGAGTCGACCATCAAGAAGCTCGCCCTCATCACCGGCAAGCCGCACGGCGGGCAGGCTCTGCGCGAGGCGCTGCAGACGCTGGAGACAAAAACGCGCAACGAGCCCGGCTGCCAGGCGTTCACGTTTTTTCAGGCACTGTCGAATCCCGATGCGTTTGCGCTGGTCGAAACGTTCTCCAATCAGGCAGCATTGGACCTGCACATGCGGGAACCGCACACACAGGCGTTTTTTGCCCTGCAACTGGTGGCCGATGTGCAGGTGGTGGGCATCGTCGGATGACACCGGCGGCGGCGCCACCGCGTGGTGACCGAGCCCCATCCGCTTTCGCTGGCTCGCTGCCGCGCCAGCCCGCTCGCACCGGCGTGCGAGAGCACTTCGCCAGCACTCGACAGCAGGCGGCGAGGCTTGCGCCGATCTCGGTGCTTAGCTGATCCGGCGCCCGTTTTCGGCGTAGACCGCGAGGTAGATCGCGTCCGAACCGATGTACGGCGCCTTGTTGCCAAAGCCGACGTTGAAGTCGCCAAACGACAGCGAGCGGATGCCGGCGAGGCCTGTGCGCAGGCGCTCGCGGGTGAGGTCCTTGCCAGCGTTCTTGAGGCCTTCGATCATGATCTGGCCGTTGAGCCAGCCTTCGAGCGCGCTGCCGCTGTTCAAGAATGCCGCATCGGCGCCGGTGGCCTTCATCGTGCTCTGGAACTTGCGCACCACCACCGATTTTTGCGAGTTGGCGTCGGGGAACACCTGCACCAGCGCCAGGCCGCGCGTGGACGCTGCCAGCTTGGGCAGCTCGGACGAGATCACCGTGACCGAGAGGCCCGCCAGCGGCACGCCCTGCGCCTTGGCGCGGAAAGCCTGCACGAAAGCGGTGTTGGCGGTGCCGGTGGTGGCCAGCAGCACGGCGCCAGGGCGCTCGGCCGCGACCTTGTCGGCCAGCTCTGCGCCATTTTTGCCGTCCACCGCCAGGGCAAATTCACCGCCGCGTTCGACCTTGATCTCATCGAGCGCTGCGGACATGTCCTTGAGCACTTCCTTGCCGAAGGGGTTGTCCAGGTACACCACGGCAATGCGCTTCAAACCCATGTCCACGATCTGCTTGACCAGGCGCTGGGTTTCCTCGCGGTAGGTCGGGCGCAGGAAGAAGACGTGCTTGTTGCCGGCTGCGCGCAGCGACGTGGCGCCGGTCACAGGCCCCACGGTGGGAATGCCTTTGGATTCGATCAGCGGCAGGATGGCCGCCGTATTGGCCGTGCCCAGCGGCGAGATCAGCGCAAACACTGACTGCGCCTCGACCATGTCGGTCACGTTCTTGAGCGTGCGGGCGGCCACGTAGCCATCGTCCTTGACGTCCATGCGGATCTCGCGGCCAAACACGCCGCCGGCGGCATTCACCTCGGCAAACGCGGCCTTCATGCCGGCCAGCTGCTCGATGCCGGCCTGGCCCAGCGGGCCGGTGAGCGCAATGGAGCAACCCAGCGTGACGGCTTTGGCAGTGACGGCCTCGTCAGCCGCCATCGCGGTGTGAGCCCACAGAGGGAGCCCGGTGGCGGCAACGGCCTGGCTAGCACGCAAAAGAAAATAACGACGGCTCATGATGAGAAAGACCCTAAAAGCAGAAACAAAATGTGAAAGGTGCGGCAGGCTACAGGTAACGCAGAGGGCGGCGGTGTCCGCTGCGCGACAGACAGACGCTTTACCGCCACGAAAGCCGTAGGTGGACGTCTCTACCGTGCAAATCCGGGCAGGGAGGTTGACTCGGGGTATAGACCCGGCGCGTGAATCAATGCCTCGTTATCGGTAGCTGCCCCATGCACCCAGGTTGCAGGCGGCATCAACGCCTGGCTCGCGCCGCGGTCAAAGCCCCAGCAATTGCGGCAACAGCGTGCCCGCGGCGCCCCGCAGCACGGCGTGGGCCGCGTCGTCGAGTTCGCTGGGCGCAGGGTTGACGATGACCACGCGTGCGCCGGCCGCGCGGGCCTGGCGCGCCAAGCCGGCGGCAGGGTAGACAGCGCCGACCGTGCCTGCAACCAGCATCAGGTCGCAACGCGCCGCTGCAAGCTGCGCCGCCTCCAGCGCCGAAGGCGGCAAGGTCTCGCCAAACCACACCACGCCGGGGCGCACCTGATTGCCGCAGCGGGCGCAGTACGGCGGACGGCCTGTTGTCGCGTGGGCGAGTTCGCAGCAAGCGCGCGGGGTGTCTAGCCAGCGGTTCTGGCGGATGTCGCCATGCAGGCACAGCACACCTGTGCTTCCGGCCCGCTGGTGCAGTCCGTCGACGTTTTGGGTGATGAGCGTCAGCCGCCCCGGATGGCGCTGCTCGAAATCGGCCAGGGCGTGGTGCGCTGCGTTGGGCGCAACGCCTGCGAGCAAATCACGCCGGTACTGGTACCAAGTCCAGACGCGCTCTGGGTTGGCGCGAAAGCCGTCTTCCGTCGCCATGTCTTCGGCCCGGAACTGAGCCCAATAACCAGTCTGCGCATCGCGGAAAGTGGGCACACCCGATTCGGCGCTGACACCGGCCCCGGTCAGCACGGCGACGCACTGGGCTTGCTGCACCCACGACCGGGCGATGTCGAGCATTGCGGTTACCTCACAGATGTCGCGCACTTCGGCACTGCGCAGCGCAAACGGCATGCCGAACTGGCGGGACCGATGCCGGCCGGCGTAGCAAAGCGTTTGTCAGCCACATGCCGTGCCGCCCCGCTGCGCCTTTAACCCAGGGAAGCGGCCGGCAGCCACCCACGAAGGACAGAGCAGGCCCCACTGCGCCGCCCGTCGTCATGTGCGCTGGCGCAGCGCCTCGTACAGGCACACGCCGCTGGCCACCGAGACGTTCAGGCTCTCGACCGCGCCCTTCATGGGAATGCTCACCAGCTCGTCGCAATTTTTGCGCGTGAGCTGGCGTATGCCGTCGCCTTCGGCACCCAGCACCAGGGCCACAGGGCCCTTCAGGTCTACCTGGTAGATCGTCTTGGGCGCATCGTCGCTGGTGCCGATGCACCAGATATTGCGCTCCTTGAGCTCGTTCAGCGTGCGCGACAGGTTGGTCACCATGAAGTACGGCATGGTCTCGGCCGCACCGCTGGCCACCTTGGCCACAGTGGCGTTGATGCCCACGGCGTGGTCCTTGGGGGCGATCACCGCATGTGCGCCGGCACCGTCGGCCACGCGCAGGCAGGCGCCCAGGTTGTGCGGGTCGGTCACGCCGTCGAGCACCAGCAGCAAAGGCTGCTCGATGCCTGCTGCTTCGAGGTTCTCGAGCAGTTCATCGAGCGAGGTGATCTGGGCCACGGCCTCCACCCGCGCGGCCACGCCCTGGTGGCCGTGGCTGCCGGCCAGCTTGGCGATACGCTCGCTGTCGGCCTCGATGAGGCGGGCACCGGCCTCACGGGCGCGGTCGAGGAACTGGCGCATGCGGGCATCGCGCCGCGTGACTTCGTAGTAAATCTCGATGACGGATTTCGGCGCGGTCTTCAGACGCACGCCCACGGCGTGAAAGCCGAAGAGAACTTTGGGGCTGGACATGCAGCGATTATCCGTTGCCACCAAATGCTATATTTTTTATAGCTATCAGCGCTTATAGATCAAGCGCTGGAGCCCAAAAAAGCTTCAAATCACACAACGCGCCCGGCTTCGATGGTGATGCGGCGTTCGCACTGGGCCGCAATGGCGCGGTCGTGGGTGACCAGCACCAGGGTCGTACCCTGCTCGCGGTTGAGGTCGAACATCAGCTTCATGATCGTCTCGCCCGTGGCGAAGTCCAGGCTGCCAGTGGGCTCGTCGGCCAGCAGCACGGCCGGGTGCACCACAAAGGCCCGAGCCAGCGCCACACGCTGCTGCTCGCCGCCCGAAAGCACCTTGGGGTAGTGCCCAAGGCGCTGGCCCAGCCCCACGCGCTCCAGCATGTCGGTGGCAGCCTTGCGCGCATCCCGGCGGTTGGCCAGCTCCAGCGGCAGCATCACATTCTCGAGCGCGGTCAGGTTGCCCATGAGCTGAAAGCTCTGGAAGACAAAGCCCACCTTCTGCGCACGCAGCGCCGCGCGCGCATCCTCGTCCATGGCGAAGAGGTCGTGCCCATCAAGCCGCACCGTGCCCCGCGTGGGCGTGTCGAGCCCGGCGATGATGGACAGCAGCGTGCTTTTGCCCGAGCCGGATGCGCCCACGATGGCGGCTGTTTCCCTGGGCGCCAGGCGGAAATCGATATCCCGCAGAATGTCGAGGGTGCCGGTGGAATCCGTCACCGACTTGAACACGTGCTCCACGGCAATGATCGGCGTCACGGGGGATGCCGCGGCAGACACCACGGGCGAGGACAGGGTTTCGGACATGAAAGGCTCTTTACATTGATTCGCACTATGCACCGGCGCCACTTTATCCTGAGCGCCACCATCGGCCTTGCGGTGGGGGTTTGCGCGCCCGCCGCGCTAGCCCAGGCCGCCAAGGCAGTTCCCGCAGCCGCCAAACCCAGGAGCCAGCCGGTGATCCTGGTGCTGGGCGATTCCCTGAGCGCCGAATACGGCCTGGCGCGCGGCACGGGCTGGGTGGCGCTGCTCGAAAAACAACTCTCGCAGGACAAGCTGACCGCCACCATCGTCAACGCCAGCGTGAGCGGCGAGACCACCTCGGGCGGCCGTTCGCGTTTGCCCGCGCTGCTGGCCCAGCACAAGCCCAGCCATGTGGTGATCGAATTGGGGGGAAATGACGCCCTGCGCGGCCTGCCGCTCAAGAGCGTGGAAGAGAACCTCACCTTCATGGCGCAGGCGGCCCAGAAGGCCGGCGCCAAGGTCCTGCTGGTCGGCATGCAAATGCCGCCCAACTACGGCGCGGACTACGCCAACAAGTTTGCTGGCGTATTCACTACCGTGGCCCAGACGCAGAAGACGGCGGTGGTGCCGTTCTTCTTGAAGGGCGTGGCGGATGGGGCAGACCCTACCCGCCTGTTCCAGCCCGATCGCATCCACCCCCGCGCCGAAGCGCACCCGCAGATGCTGGCCAACGTGTGGCCTGAGCTGAAAAAGCTGCTGCGCTGATCAGCCGCCGGTGCCGGCAGGCTGGGCTGGCGCCCCGCCTTCTGGCTGGCCACCGTCCGCAGAATTTTCTTCCGGCGGATCTTCGGGCCGGCGGTGGGTCTTTGCCCTCGCCTTCTCTTCCTTTTTCTGCTTTTTAGCGAGTTCGCGCTGCCGTTTTTCGTATCCGTAGTTGGGTGTTGCCAAGGTAGTAGCTTCCTGTAGTAGTGGCCCACTGTAACAGCATGAACTGGGCCGGAGTCATGCCATGGCGGGCACCGGTGGAGTCACGGACACCCGCTGCGCGTACCAATTGGCGTGATCGGATACCAGCCCCGCCAGGCCGAGCCCGACGCCCCACCCGAACCACCTGCTGGTCTGTGAAGTCAGGACTTCGGGCGCATCGAACACAGGCCCGCCAAACGTCGCGGTCACGTCGCCACACTAAGCCCAGCCGTCACAACTTGCCACTGCGGAAACTACCACCCCTGCGCTGCACCTGCAGCCAACGCAGTCTCAGACCACGAAGGCTCGCTCCATGGCCTGGTGCAGATCCTCGCGCAGGTCGTCCACCGCCTCCAGCCCGATCGAGAACCGCACCAGCGTGCCCGGCCGCAGGTGCTGTGTCGATTGTTTGCGCATGTTGGCCAGCTCGTAAGGCACGACCAGGCTCATGGGGCCGCCCCAGCTGTAGCCCAGCTTGAAAAGGCGGAGGCCATCGCAGAACGCATCCACCTGCTGCTGCGAATGCCGGGCATCGAACACTACGCTGAACAAGCCCGCAGCGGCGCCCTGCCCGCCCTGGGCACTGCCGCACAGGGCTTTCCAATGCACGTGACCGGGCGAATCTTCGAGCGCCGGATGCAGCACCTGGGCCACGGCGGGTTGCTGCTGCATCCAGCGGGCGAGCTGGCGGGCGGCTTCGTCGTGGGCGCGGTAGCGCAGGCCGATGCTGGGCAGGGCGCGCAGAACGGCCTCGGCATCGTTTCCGCCCACACCCAAGCCCAGGCGCATGTGGGTGAGCTTGAGCTTCATGTGCAAACCCGCGTCGCGCGTGATCACGCTTCCCATGAGCACATCGCCCCCGCCGCTGGGGTACTTGGTGAGCGCATGGGCCGAAATGTCCACACCCAGCGTGCCGTCGCCCAGCAGGTCAAACGGCGCAAACGCAAGCCCTGCGCCCCACGTGTTGTCCAGTGCAGTGGTCACGCCGCGCGCACGGCAGATGCGCACCTGTTCGCACAGGTCCGGAAATTCCAGCGTGACGGAGCCCGCAGCCTCCAGCCATACCAGCTTGGTGGCCGGGGTGATGCGGGCGGCCAGATCGGCAGGATCGAGCGCGTCGTAGAACACATGGCGGATACCGAAGCGGCGCAGCTCACCGTTGGCGAGGTCCTTGTTCGGGCCGTACGCGTTGTCGGGGATCAGCACCTCATCGCCCGGTTGCAGCAGCGCCAGGGCGACGTTGGCAATGGCTGCCAGCCCGCTGGGCACCAGCAGGCACTGCAAGCCACCCTCGAGCGTACAAAGGCGCTCTTCAAGAATGAACGTGGTGGGGGTGCCGTGCAGGCCGTAGGTGTAGCCGCTTTTGTCCTTCCATTCCCGCGAACGCATCGCGGCCACGTTGGGGAAGATGACAGTGGAGGCCTTGAAGACCCCCGGCTGGGGCGCGGCGAAGTTGCCGGGCGGGATGTAGTCGTGGTGGACGATGCGGGTGGCCAGGGCGGTGTCGTGCTCTTTCATGCCGCGCATGGTAGCGCGCCGCTCGGGAAAGTACCCGAGTGGCGCGCAGTGCTGGGACGCAAGCGGCCCAACGAGGGTTTAGCTCGCGGTGACCACCAATTGGTTGTTGACCGCCGTAACGCCAGTGACTGCCTTGGCGATGGTTTCTGCCCGGTCACGCGCCACGGTGCTGGGGGCGGGGCCGTTCAAGGTCACCTTGCCGTTGACCGTGTCCACGTTGATCTTGACCGCGCTCAGGTCGGGGTCCTTGGCCAGGCTGGCATTGACTTCTGCCGTGATGGTCGCATCGTTGATGGCGTCCTTGGCGTTGTTGGACGCTTGCTTGGCCGACGACTCGGCGCCGACCGTGCCTTGTTCAATCTTGTTGCCAGCGCTTTGCATGGCACTTTCGGCTTTGATGCGTGCATCGGTGGCGGCTTGCTCGGTCTTCTCGACCGCAGAGTCCAGGCGCTGGCCCACGGTTGCGTCTTCATTTTTGCCGCAGGCCGACAGCCCCAGGGCAAGGGCACTCACGGCCAGAATGCTGGCGATGCGATTGGCGGGGCGCTGGGAAATCATCTCGGTGTTCATGCGAAATCTCCTTTGTGAAGGGGCCATGGGCCGCACTGTAGACAGTGCCCTGCTCCGCCTGGGTCGGACGTGGCCGAAGCATCTGTAGGACGGTTTCAGGGTCGCAAGCAGGACGCGATGTGTGATCGCGCCATGGCGCGACAATCGCCCTATGCCTTTCCCCTCACTGGCCCGCTGGCTTCCGTTCCTTGCCTGGCCGCGCCCGCGCCGCGATCTGATCCAGGGCGAGTTCTGGGCCGGAATGACCGTAGGCCTCATGCTGGTGCCGCAGGGCGTGGCCTACGCTGCGCTGGCGGGCATGCCACTCGTGACGGGCATCTACGCATCCCTCATTCCCGCGCTGGTGGCCGTGCTGTTCAGCTCCTCGACGCGGCTCGGTGTCGGCCCCACAGCGCTGACCAGTCTGCTCATCGGCGCATCGCTGACGGGCCTGGCCGAGCCCGGCAGTGCGCAATGGGTGGCGATGGCCGCGTGGATGGCTTTGCTGTCGGGCCTGCTGCAGCTGGTGATGGGCTTGGCCCGCTTTGGATGGCTTCTCAACCTGGTCACGTCCCCCGTGCTCAGCGGCTTTACGCAGGCCGCAGCGCTGCTGATCCTGGGCTCGCAGCTTGCCTCCCTGTTGGGGCTGCGGTCCGACTGGGGCGCGCTGCTGTCCACGCCGTCCCCGGGTCTTTTCGATCTCACAGCTGCGGCGTTTGGCCTAGGGAGCCTGGCGATCCTGATGCTGGTGCGGCGCTGGCGCCCGCATTTTCCGGCCGCCATCCTGGTGGTGGGGGCCGCCGGCGCGCTCAGTTGGGCACTGGGTTATGCCGACGCGGGCGGCGCAGTCGTTGGGGCGCTGCCTTCCGGCTTGCCCGCGCCGTATTGGCCCGGCGCCCTGCCCTGGTCCGGCTTTTCTGCCTTGGTGATGCCGGTGCTCGTGGTCACGCTGGTGAGTTTTCTGGAGACCGCTTCGAGCGCGAAGGTGGAGAGCCAGCGCTCGGGCGAGCGCTGGAACGAGAACCAGGATCTCATCGGCCAGGGCCTGGCCAAGATCAGCAGCGGGCTGTGCGGCAGCTTTGCGACCAGCGCGTCGTTCTCGCGCTCAGCCATCAACCTGTATGCGGGCGCCAAAAGTGGCTGGGCCACACTGTTCGCCATTGCGCTGGTGCTGGTGGTACTGCTGTGGCTCACGCCCGCGCTTTACCACGTACCCCAGTCGGTGCTGGCGGCCGTGGTGGTGACGGCGGTGACGAGCCTCATCAAGCCCGGCACGCTGCTGAGGCTTTGGCGTCTGTCCCGGGTCGAGGCAGTGATCGGCGGGGTGACCTTCGCCCTGACGCTGGTCACCGCGCCGCGCATGTACTGGGGTGTGCTGGTGGGGCTGCTGATGAACCTGAGCCACTTCCTGTACCAGCGGCTGCACCCCCGCATCATTGAAGTAGGCCTGCACCCGGACGGCAGTCTGCGCGACCGCCACCTCTGGCACCTGCCCCCGCTGGCGCCGCAGTTGCTGGCGTTGCGCATGGACGCCGAGCTGGACTTCGCGTCCGCCAGCGCGCTTGAGCGGCGCGTGACCGAACATCTGTCCGCCCACCCCGATGTCGCGCACCTGTGCCTGCTGGCCCAGCCCATCAACCGCATTGACGTGACCGGCGTCGAGACGTTCGCCAACCTGCTGGCCCTGCTGCGATCCCGCGGCGGCACGCTGCACCTGAGTGGCCTCAAGCTGCCGGTGGAACAGGTGCTGCGCCAGGCGGGCCTGCTGGAAGCTGGAACTGGCCTGGCGATGTACCGCACCGATGCCGAGGCCTTGATGGCGCTGCAGCTGCTGCCCGCGCGCAGCAGCCCCGCCGGCGCCGTGGCGTAACAGGGCTAGCGGGGAGGGATTTGCCTAGCCCCCGCCGGTACCCCGGCTACAGAGGCGCTGGTACACTGCATAAACTCTCTTCCCTCCACGTTGTGTCTGACCCTGCGGCCTCTCATCTTGTAGATCTTCGCGATCTTCGCCTGGACACTGCACACGCGCTGGTGGCCCAGGCTGGCGGAAGCGAAGCAGCGTTGCACCGGGAGGTGCCCTCGCGCTACCTGCAAAGCCTCATCGACGGGCTGTGCGAACTCTCCCTCAAAGACCCCTTGACCGGGCTGGCCAACCGCCGGCACTTCCGGGCTGTGCTCGAGCGCGAGATCGACCGCGTGACACGCTCTGGCGAAGCCGCGCTGCTGCTGATGCTGGACATCGACCACTTCAAGCGGGTGAACGACACGCACGGCCATTTGGCGGGCGACATCGTGCTGCAGTCGGTGGCCCGCACGCTGGATGCCTGCGTGCGCCCCATGGACACCTTGGCGCGCTATGGCGGCGAGGAGTTTGCGGTGGTGCTGCCTGCGTGCCAGGCCGGTTTTGGCCGGGTGGTGGCCGAGCGCATCCGCCGCGCGGTCGCCAGCACGCCCATCCGGGTCTCGAACTCGGTAGAACTCAATGTGTCGGTGAGCATTGGCGGTGCCTTTGCCCTGCAGTGGATTCGCTCGACCACCCTGCTGTGGACCGACCGCGCTGACCACCAGCTCTACCGCGCCAAGGCCGAAGGCCGCAACCGCGTGTGCATCGAGGAGCAACCCGACAGCACCGTCAGTGCCGAAGAGAAAAGCCTGTTGTTTGGCCCGCTCTACACTCCCTCGGGCTGGGGCGACCTGCCTCCGCTGGATCCCTCAACAGGCAGCGCCTACTGAAAGTTAGAAGATGAGCGACGCGCTGTCCCCCCAACCCACATCGCCCGCCGCGCCTCCCGGCCCGGCCATGCCGCAGGCCCACGTGCCGTCGGGTGCCCGCATCATCGCCATCACCAGCGGCAAGGGTGGCGTGGGCAAGACCTTTGTTTCCGCCAACCTGGCAGCCGCCCTGACCCGCCGCGGCCAGCGCGTGCTGGTGCTCGACGCCGATCTGGGCCTGGCCAATCTCGACGTGGTGTTGAACCTGCACCCCAAGATCACCCTGCACGACGTGTTCACCGGCAAGGCCACACTCGAGGAAGCCGTGATCCAGGCGCCCGGCGGTTTCAACGTGCTGCTGGCCGGCTCGGGCATGGTCGAGTATTCGCGCCTCACGCCCGAGGTGCGCAGCCAGTTCCTGAGCGTGATCCAGGCGCTCACACCGCAGTACGACGTGGTGCTGCTCGACACCGGTGCCGGCATCTCAGACGTGGTGCTGTTCTCCATTTCACTGGCGTCCGAGGTGCTGGTCGTGGCCACGCCCGAACCCACCTCGCTCACCGACGCCTACGCCGCCATCAAAGTGCTGGCCACGCAGCAAAAGCGCCAGCACGTGCGCATCGTGATCAACCAGGCCGCGCGCGCCGGCGATGGCCGGGCCATCACCAGCCAGCTGCAGCAGGTGCTGGACCGCTTTGTGAGCACCGAGTCGGGGCGCCCGATGCGGCTGATCCACATGGGCGACATTCCCGCCGACCCCACGGTGCGTGACGCGGTGATGCGCCGCCAGCTGCTGCTGTTGCACACGCCCGGCTGCCCGGCGGCCCTGGCCATTGCCCAGCTGGCCAACAAGATTGAAACCACGCTGCTGAACCCAGCCGCCTGAAGCGTCGCTGACCCAGCGCGCTGGCGGTGATTTCAGGGCCTGCTGCCGCCGCGCCGCACGCCGCGGCCGCCACAGCAGCCAACACCGCCCCGTCGCAGACTTCTGTCCTTTCGCCGTGAACTCCACCGATTCCATCCTCAACATCTCCTGCTACAAGTTCGTGCCGCTGCCCGATGCGGCCGCGCTGCGCGACCTGCTCCACGCACGGGTGACTGCGGCCGGCCTCAAGGGCACCATCTTGCTGGCCGAGGAAGGCATCAATTTCTTTCTGGCCGGGCCGGCCGATGCCGTGCGCGGCTTTGTCGATGCGCTGCGCACCGACACGCGTTTTGCCGACGTGGAGCCCAAAGAGAGCTGGTCGGCCACGGTGCCGTTTCGCAAGATGCTGGTCAAGGTCAAGCGCGAGATCATCCGCATGGACCACCCCACCATCCGGCCTGCAGCAGGCCGAGCGCCTTCCGTGGACCCGGCCACGCTGCGCCGCTGGCTGGAGCAAGGGCACGATGACGAAGGCCGCGAGGTGGTCACACTCGACACGCGCAACGCCTTCGAGGTGGACCAGGGCACCTTCAACAACGCCATCGACTGGCGCATCGACAAGTTCACCCAGTTTCCCCCAGCCCTGCGCGCCCACAAGGACGCGTTGCGCGACAAGACCGTGGTGAGCTTTTGCACTGGTGGCATCCGGTGCGAAAAGGCCGCCATCCTCATGCGCGAGGAAGGGCTGCCCCATGTCTACCAACTGGAAGGCGGCATCCTCAAATACTTCGAACTCACCGACGGCGCGCACTACCACGGCGGCTGCTTTGTGTTCGACGAACGCGCCGTGCTCACCAGCGACCTGGCTGCGGATGCCACTACCGCTGTGCGCGACATCGCCAGCAAAGCTGCGGGCGTTGCCGCAGGATCAGTCCTGGGCGAGGTAATCCCCACCACAGCCTGCACAAGTTCCGATGCTATTGAAAAATGAGCAACAAACGCCCTACCATCAAGCGGTAGAGGCTATTTTGACGTCATAAATCCTGGGCCGTGCCGGGAATTGGGCCCAGAGCCCAGCACGCCGCACGCCCTCAGGGCTTGAATCGGCGTTCTGGCAGCGGGATCCACTCCACCTCGCCAGGCACCTGGCCCATCGCCTGGGTATCCCAAGCGTCCGCGGCCTGCACGATGCGCTCCTTGCGGCTGGAGACGAAGTTCCACCACATGTGCCGCGGCGCATCCAGCGCATCGCCGCCGATCACCATCAGGCGTGCAGCGGCCTCGCCCGGCGCAGACAGGCGCATGGCCTGGCCCGTCTCCATCACCCCCAGCAGCTGCGCATCCAGCGCTTCGCCGTTGAGCTCTACCGGGTTGTCGACGGTGTAGACCGCCATCTCCTGCGCCAATGCCGGAATCTCCAGCGAGGCACCTGCCGGCAACTGCACATCAAGGTACAGCGTGGGCGAAGACGTGGCCACCGGCGATGTCTGGCCAAACGCGGTGCCGATGAGCACACGCACCGTGGCATCGCCGACCCGCACCTCGGGAATGGCGGCCGAGGGCGTGTGCACGAACGAAGGCTCGGCCTCCTCTTGCGCGATGGGCAGAGCCGTCCAAAGCTGGATACCGTGATTCACGTACGGCTTGTCCGCCAGGCTGTCTGGGCGGCGCTCCGAGTGCACGATGCCCCGGCCCGCCGTCATCCAGTTGATGGCGCCCGGCTCGATCTGCTGCACGTAGCCCAGGCTGTCGCGGTGCATGATCGCGCCCGAAAAAAGGTACGTCACTGTGGCCAGGCCAATGTGCGGATGCGGACGCACGTCGTGGCTGTCGCCCGGCATCACGGTCACCGGGCCGAAATGGTCAAAGAAGATAAAAGGCCCGACCGCCTGGCGCTGCACCGCGGGCAGCAAACGGCGCACGGTGAAGCCGCCGCCCAGGTCCTTGGCGTGGCCCTTCAGTTGCAGGATGGCATCGCTCATGACGCGACCTTCGTGTTGAACACCGCAGTGCAGGCTGGCTTGAAATGGTGGGGCACAGCGCTCATGCCATGCGCTCCACCGACGTGTTGATCTCGGTCGTGACCGTGGTCATGAGCTTGTGCACCGGGCACTTGTGCGCCACGGTTTCCAGCTCGGCGATCTGCGCGTCGGTCAGGTCGCCACTGATCTGCAGGCGTGCCGTCACGCGGTAGGTGCCGGTGCGCTCGGCCGAGGCATCGCGCTCGATCACGGTCTTCACGTCCTCCACCGGCAGCCCCTTGCGCCGGGCGTACCACAGCACGGTGAGCGCCTTGCAGGCGCCCAGCGCCGCGTCGTACAGGTCGTGCGGGCTCGGACCGCCGTCGGCCCCACCCTCTTCCACGCTCCCATCCGCCACGAATTCGTGGCTGCGGATGTGAACGGCCTGGGCCATGGGCGCACCGGGAATGCGCTGCAGTTCGATTGGCATAGGTTCCTTTGTAGGGCCTGCGTGGTTTTTTCAGGTCGCTGGCACTGTAGCGCCATTCGGCGCAGGTTCAGCGTCCTCCCAGTGCCCGGTTCAGCGCGCCCAGCGCTGCGCCGCGGCGGCCACGCGTTGGCCGAACTGGCGGCCGGTTTCCAGGTCGCCGGGGAACATCTCGGCCGCCGACGCATCGGAGGGCGACTGCGACATGGCCCCGCTGAAAGAGCCCATCCAGTTCACATCGTTGCGCGTCGCGGCTTTGGAGTTGGCCGGCATCATGCCGTTGCCCACCCACAGGCCACCGTGCTGCATGGCCAGGTGGTACAGGTAGTCCAGCGTGATCTGCTTGTCGCCGTTGATGCTGCCGCTGTTGGTAAAGCCGGCAAAGAGCTTGTCCTTCCAAGCCTGGCCGAACCAAGCCTTCGACGAGGCGTCGGCAAACTTCTTGAACTGCCAGCTCGGGCCCGCCATGTAGGTGGGCGTGCCAAAGATGATGGCAGTGGCGCCGGCCAGCGTCTCCCAGCCGCCTTCGGCCAGGTTGCCGTCGGCATCGATGGAGACAAGCTCAGCGCCCGCACCGTCGGCCACGGCCTGGGCCAGGCGCTGCGTGTGGCCGTAGCCAGAGTGGTAAACAACTGCGATCTGTGCCATGGAAAACTCCTCAAAGGATCTGAAAAAAGGAATGCCGGTCAGGCAGACAAACAAAGGGCCGAGCGAAGCACAACGGCGCAGGCCAGCGCAATCGTCTGCACTCTCCAACCTCAACGCGCCCCCCGCTGCGCTCGCGCGCCAGCGAAAGGGCTGCGCGATATCAACGCTGGCCGCGGCGTGCGTCCAGGCTCCAGCCGCCAGCGCCAAAGGCCACCAGTGCCAGCAGGCCACCGCTTACCGCCACGTTTTTGAAGAACATGAGCTGCTGCATCATTTGCTTGTCGGCCGGCAGGCTCCAGTACGCATGGAAGAAGAAGCTGGCCACCAGCGTGAACACCGCCAGCGCCAGGGCCGCAAAACGCGTACCAAAGCCAAAGATCAACGCCAGGCTGCCCAAAACTTCGACCGCAGCGGCCACGGCGGCGGCCACTGTGGGCATGGGCAAGCCCACCGACGTGATGTAGCCGACCGTGCCGGCAAAACCGGTGATCTTGCTGATGCCTGCAGGCAGAAACAGCGCGGCGAGCAACAAGCGGGACGCGAGGGCGAAGGGGTTTTGCAGGGATGCGAGCATGGTGAACTCCTTAAGTTGAGAGATGAACGGAGGAAAACTAGCGGTAGCCGGAGGGCGGGGAGGAACGTAAAACTTCAGGCGGCCAGGTCAAACACCAGCACCTCGGCGCCGTGGCCATGGGTCAGCGACAAGGCGGTTTCGTTGTGCATCAGCGCGGCATCGCCACCCGACAGCGGATGCCCGTTGACCTGCAGCGCGCCGCGGACAAGGTGCACATAGGTCTTGCGAGCAGGGTTCAGCGCCAGTGTGACGGCCTCCTCGGCATCGAGCAAGCCGGCGTAAATGGCGGCGTCAGCGTGGATGCGCACAGATTCCTGGGCACCGTCAGGGGAGGCCACCAGGCGCAGCGCGCCGCGCTTGTCGGCGTCGGCAAACGTCTTTTGCTCATAGCTCGGCGCGATGCCGCGCACGTTGGGCTCGATCCAGATCTGCAGGAAGTGCGTGCTCTGCCCATCGGCATGGTTGAACTCGCTGTGCATCACGCCAGAGCCCGCGCTCATGCGCTGCACGTCGCCCGGCGGAATGCCTTTGACGTTGCCCATGCTGTCCTTGTGGGCCAGCTCACCCGTCAACACATAACTGATGATCTCCATGTCGCGATGGCCGTGCGTGCCGAAACCGGTGCCGGGGGCAATGCGGTCTTCATTGATCACGCGCAGGTTGCCAAAGCCCATGTGCTCAGGGTCGTAGTAGCCGGCAAACGAGAAGCTGTGGAACGACTGGAGCCAGCCATGGTCGGCATGGCCCCGGTCTTGGGATTTGCGAACAGTGAGCATGTAGAGCCCTTTTCTTTCAAGCCTTGACTGTAGAACTGAGCCCCTGCGCCCACGGCCTGACGGATTGATGGCTCTGTTCAAAATAATTGAACTACGATGGCACGACCATGCAAAACGCACGCGATGTCCTCACCCCTGACGCCCTGGCCATGCTGCAGGTGATCGCCGAAGCCGGCAGCTTTGCCGCGGCAGCCCGCCAACTGGGTCTGGTGCCCAGCGCCCTGACCTACCGCGTCCGCCAGATCGAGGACGCGCTCGACGTGCTGCTGTTTGACCGCAGCGCACGCCAGGCCCGCCCGACCGAGGCGGGGGTGGAGCTGCTGCGTGAGGGCGCGCGGTTGCTGCAGGACATCGACGCCGTCGCCCACCGCGTGCGCCGTGTCGCCACCGGCTGGGAGCCGCAGCTCACCATCTCTACTGACGGGATCATCTCGCCCCACACCATGCTGGAGCTGGTGGATGCTTTCTACGCCATGGCCCCGCCCACGCGGCTCAAGCTGCGCGACGGCATCATGACCGGCACGCTGGAGGCATTGACCTCGGGCCGCGCAGACCTGGCCATCGGCGTGTCGGTGCTCGGTGCCAGCGTGGCCGGCCTGCAGCAGGCGCCGCTGGGCGACGTGCTTTTCATCTACGTGGTGGCGCCCCACCACCCACTGGCCCAGGTGCCCGAGCCCATCACCGACGCCACCTTGCTGCAGCACCGCGCGGTGGCCGTGGCTGACTCGGCCACACGCGGCGGCGCCACCATGGGCCTGCTGGGCGGGCAGGACGTGCTGACCGTGGACACCATGCAAGCCAAGGTGCGCGTGCAGTTGCGTGGCCTGGGCGGCGGTTTTCTGCCCGAGCCCATGGTGCGCCCCTACGTCGAGGCCGGCCGGCTGGTGCCGCGCCGCGTGGCCCGGCCCGAGCGCAACGTGCGCGTCAACTACGCATGGGGCGGTCCGGGCTTCACCGCACCCGGCCGGGCGCTGCAGTGGTGGTTGAACCAATTGCAAAGCCCCGCCACGCGCCGCGCTCTGCTGGAAAACCACCATCATTTCTGACCCAGCGCACGCGTTCGCGCGCCGCAGCGCGTGTAGAGTGGTTCCTGCTGCAGAGCGTGCGGATCCCACAGCGCCCTGCCTGGCGTTTCACCTGCCTACCGACATCGAAAGGCTTTCCCATGAACAAACCTGTTTCACGCCCCGCCAAACGGCACCGACGCACCGACACCGCAGGGCCATCCGCGGGCTCGGCCGCTGCGGCCACTTCTGCGCCAGCGCCACAGTCCGGCGCGGGTACCCAGCGACACTTCGCCATCATTGGCGCCGGCATGGCAGGCATTGCCTGCGCACGCACCCTGGTGCAGGCCGGGCATCGCGTCACGGTGTTTGAAAAATCCTCGCAAGCCGGCGGACGCACCGCCACCATCGACAGCCCTTTCGGCAACTTCGACGCCGGCGCGCAGTACTTCACGGTGCGCGATCCGCGCTTTGCCCGTGCCATCGACACCGTGCCGGGCGTGTGCAAGCGCTGGAGCGCCAACTCGGTACAAGTGCTCGACGCCGCAGGCCGCGTGGCCGCTGTCGGGCTGCCGCACCGCGAGGCGCATTGGGTGGCCAGCCCCGGCATGCAGTCGCTGGTGCTGACCTGGGCCGAGCCGCTGCGCCAGGCCGGCCAGCTCATCACCGGCACGCGTGTCTCGCGCATCGAGCGCGATGCCCTCAATCCCTCGGGCTGGCAACTGCGCACCGAAGGCGCAGCCGGTACCCAGCGCGTCTACGCCGGGTTTGACGCCGTGCTGCTGGCCCAGCCCGCGGTGCCCGCGCAGGCGCTACTCGCGAGCTCCGCACTCGACACCCCGCTGTCCGAACCCCTCTCCACGGTGGCGATCGCGCCCTGCTGGACACTGATGCTCGCCTACCCCCAGGCGGTGCGCCCCGGCCTCACCACCCTCGGTCCCCAATGGAACGCTGCGCGCAGCACGCACCACCGCATCGCCTGGCTGGCCCGCGAATCCTCCAAGCCCGGACGCAACGTGGTCGAACGTTGGACCGTACAGGCCAGCCCCGCGTGGTCGGCCGAACACCTGGAAGACGACGAAGCCCGCGTGCAGGCCAAGCTGATCAAGGCCTTCTCCGAAGTCACCGGCATCCGCGCCCAGCCCGCATTTGCCGACACGCGCCGCTGGCGCTATGCCCAGACCACCCACCCC
>SDXZ01000059.1 GCA_004210805.1 Acidovorax sp. | reverse complement strand
GCGCGCTTGATGCCGTCCACCAGCGACTCGCGGCAGCCGTACAGGTTGTCGAACTTGCTCTTGGTGACCGAGTCGTTCACGTTGATCGCGCGGAACAGCAGCGTGCCCTTGGCGGACATTTCGTTCAGGCGGTGCACGCCGGTGGTGGTCTCTTCGGTCACGCCGATGATCTCGGCCGACTTGCGGCTGTACCAGGTTGCGTCTTCGGACAGCTTCTTGCGGATCGAGGCGAACAGGATGCGCTCTTCTTCGCTGGCACCGTTGCCGGCCACCAGGGACGCGTCCTTCTCGGCGCGCTGGCCCAGATGCATCAGCAACGTGGCGTCGCCGCCATCGTCCAGAATCATATTGGGGCCTTCGCCCGGCGTGCCCTTGGCACCGAAGTCGAAGATGCGGTGGGTGTAGTCCCAGTACTCTTCCAGCGACTCGCCCTTGACGGCAAACACGGGCGTGCCGCCTGCAGCGATGGCAGCGGCAGCGTGGTCCTGCGTGGAGAAGATGTTGCAAGAAGCCCAGCGCACGTCAGCGCCCAGCGACTTCAGGGTCTCGATCAGCACGGCCGTCTGGATGGTCATGTGCAGCGAGCCGGTGATGCGGGCGCCCTTCAGGGGCTGGGCAGCGGCGAATTCCTCGCGGATCGCCATGAGACCTGGCATCTCGGTCTCGGCAATGGCGATTTCCTTGCGGCCCCAGGGGGCCAGGCCGATGTCGGTGATGACACAGTCGGTGTTGACGGGGGCGTTGACGCGTGCGTTCATGATGGTTTGCTCCAAAGCATGTTTGAAAAAACCACTCATCGGGGGATTGCCGGGGCTCACCACACGAGAAGTGGTTGAGCGTCGTTGCTAGATGACTCCGAGCCTCACGCCCCGCCAGTGCTGGGGACGCTGCAACGCTCCTCGGATTCCGGCATTTTATGACATCCCGCGAACCGGACAACCGCCGCCACCCAAAGGGGGCCATTTCGCACTTGTGTGTTGCCAGCGCTCCTACAGGCAGCCGCCGTATTGCTCGCTGTAATTCAAAGCGTGCTCCGGCCCCATCGCAAGCGCCGGCCTCCTCAACCTTACGCAGAAAGTGCTTACCCATGAAAAACCTCATTGCTCTGACCATCGTTGCGGCCAGTTTTGCCGGGCTGACCGCCTGCGACGTGAAGAAGACCCAGGAAGGCAACGTGACCGTGCCCAAGTACGAAGTGGAAAAGACCCAGTCGGGCGACGTCACGCTGCCCAAGTACGACGTGAAGACGCCCGACGTCAATGTGACCACTGAAAAGAAGGTCATTGAGGTTCCCAAAGTCGAGGTGACGCCCGCCAAGTAACTTCTGGCACAAGTGGGGCGCCGTCACGGCCCCCACTCCCTTGGCACACGGCGCAGGGATAATCGCGGGATTCCAGCTATTTATCGCGCTGCGCTTCTGTGCGCCGCCTCTGCCTGCATGTCCGCACCGTTCCTTGCCGAAACCCAGCGCCGCCGCACCTTTGCCATCATTTCCCACCCCGACGCGGGCAAGACGACGCTGACCGAAAAGTTGCTGCTGTTCTCGGGCGCAATTCAAATCGCGGGCGCCGTCAAGGGCCGCAAAGCCAGCCGCCACGCCACGTCGGACTGGATGGAAATCGAAAAGCAGCGCGGCATCTCGGTGGCCTCGTCGGTCATGCAGATGCTGTACCGCGAACGCGTGATCAACCTGCTCGACACCCCGGGCCACAAAGACTTCTCTGAAGACACCTACCGCGTGCTCACCGCCGTCGACTCGGCGTTGATGGTGATCGACGCGGCCAACGGTGTGGAAGCGCAGACCCGCCGACTGATCGAGGTCTGCCGCCAACGCGATACGCCCATCATCACGTTCGTCAACAAGATGGACCGCGAAGTGCGCGACCCGCTGGACATCCTCGACGAAGTGGAGCGCGAACTGGGCATGCCCTGCTGCCCCATCACCTGGCCCGTGGGACAAGGCAAGAGTTTTGGCGGCATCATCAACCTGCGCACGCAGACCATGACGGTGTTCACCCCTGGCAGCGACCGCGGCCCGAAAGATTTTGAGGTGGTGCCGCTGGCGGAAGCCGACCGGCTGCGCAAACGCTTTGGCCAGTCATTTGACGATGCACTGGAGAGCATGGAGCTGGCCGTGGGCGCCTCAGCAGCCTGGAGCCACGAAGACTTCCTGGCCGGCAAGCTCACACCCGTGTTCTTCGGATCGGGTGTGAACAATTTCGGTGTGATGGAAGTGCTGGACGCCGTGGTTGACATGTCGCCGCCGCCGGGCCCGCGCGTGAGCACCCTCGAAGTGAACAAGCAGCCGGTCGTCAAGACCATCCAGCCCGAAGATGCAGGCTTTGCCGGCGTGGTGTTCAAGGTGCAGGCCAACATGGACGCCAACCACCGCGACCGCATCGCCTTCGTGCGCGTGGCCTCCGGCAAGTACATGCCCGGCATGAAGCTCAAGGTGCAGCGCACCGCCAAGGAGCTGCGTCCCACCTCGGTAGTGACCTTCATGTCACAGCGCCGCGAGGCGGTGGAAGAAGCCTATGCGGGCGACATCATCGGCTTTACCACCCATGGCGGCGTGCAGCTGGGCGACACCATCACCGACGGCGCCAATTTGCAGTTCACCGGCCTGCCGTTCTTCGCGCCCGAGATGTTCATGACCGTGGTGCTCAAGAACCCACTGCGCACCAAGCAGCTGCAGCAGGGCCTGGCCCAGCTGGGCGAAGAAGGCGCGATCCAGGTCTTCAAGCCCGACGCTGGCGGCAACATGCTGCTCGGCGCCGTGGGCCAGCTGCAATTCGAAGTGGTGCAGCACCGGCTCAAAGCGGAGTACGACGCCGATGTGCGCCTGGAGGGCTGCCAGTACACCGGTGCGCGCTGGATCACTGCGGATACCCCGGCCGATTTGCGTGCGTTTACCGACGCTTACCCGCTGCGCCTGGCGCACGATGCGGCGGACACGCTGGCGTATCTGTGCACGTCGCCCTATGACGTCCGGCTGGCGCAAGAGCGGTTTCCGAAAATTCATTTCCATCCGCTGCGGGAGCATGCGGGGTTGGCGCTGCAGAAGGCAGGTTAAAAGTTGTCGACGACCCCTCAACAGGACAGACCCTTCGTGACGAACCGCGCCAAGCTTTTGAATCTGTGGTTGTGGCCTCTGTTTGGCTGCGTGATCGGTTGGCAGTATATTTTCGAGGGGCTCAATGATCCCATTCACACCGATGCCCTGAACACCTATTTGCCAGCAGCCCGGGCCTTACTGGACCAGGGCTGGGCTTTTCTAGCCTCCCCCGCCAGTTTTCGGGTAGTGCCATTGGGCTATGCGTGGCCTGCGCTGTGGGGCGCCGACCCCGTGTGGATTCGTTGGGCGAATTGCGTGCTGTGGGCGGGATGCGTCTTCTCGGCCTGGCGGTGTGCCATTTTGTTAGGGGGATTTCGCGCAGGAGTGGTAACGGTGTTGCTGCTGGCTCTACACCCCGAGCTCATCACGTACTTTCCGACGGAATTGACCGAGCCCATCTTCCTGTTTGGCCTGTTTGGATGGTTGTGGACCCTGGCTGAATGGCTGATCAGCCGGAATGAATCGCGAGGATTGCAGGCACTTAGCGCTTTCTTCCTGACGCTGACGCTGCTGTCGCGCCCCGTACTTCAGTTGCTGGTGCCGTTGTTGCTTATCGGAACGCTAGCCGTGGCTTGGCAGTTGCGCCGAAGCCACGGCGCAACTCACTTGATGACGGCACGGCTGTGCCGACAGATGGCCCTTACTTTGGCGGCCAGTCTGGTTCTCCCGGCCTTGCTGGTGTTGAAAAATGGCTTCTATTTCGGCCTCTGGGGCTTAGGCACAGGGTCTGGCACTGGTCTATATCTGGGCACCCATCCATTGTTTCAGGGGGCCGAGCCCGCGTTTCTGGGGTTCGACTACGACGTTAACGATCTGGTGTTCATGGTGGGTGGCGATGCCGATCATCTTTCGCTCGCCGGTGATCGCGCAGCGAAAGCGGTTGCCTTTGCACACCTGAGCGCGATGTCGTTAGGAGAAGCGATGACGTTCTTCGCGCGCAAGCTCTGGTGGTGGATGGCCCACCACCCCGCCTCCCTTGCAGCCCATGGCAGCGTGTTGCGCAAGGTCCGACTATTTGAATGGCTTGCTCTGGTCGCGTGCGCATCTCACATGCTTTGGGTGGCTTGGAGAAGTGGATGGTCCGACCTGCGTCGCCGCGTCCCTGCTCCGGGCTGGCCTTTAGCGTTGCCAACGCTTGTCGAAGGCACAGCCGCACGCCAAGTCGTGGTATTGCTATTGCTGTTCGGCTTCGGGGGTCTATTGCTCGCGCAATTGTTGCCGATCCTCTACAACAGCCGCTACAGCTCTGCGCTGCTCGACCCATGGTTGATGCTGCTCACTGGTTTTAGCGTCGCCTATTTTGCCCACCCTTATCAGTTGCGCGCCAACTTGTATCGTAGCCGTTGGCATCTGAGCCTCATGGGTCGAAAGATCGCTGCCAACCAACGCGCCAGAGTGTGGCCCGAAGCGCTGGCAATCCCGGCATTGATAGTGCTTGCGGTGATGGTGTTCAATACAATTCGTCGCTATGAAGTAGTAGCGATTGATGCGTCAAACATGCCCCCCCACCGGCAGCGGCTGACGCTAGCTGCCGACGCTGACGTGTCTGCCAACGGCATGACCCGGCAGCCTGACGGGCAATGGCTGATGACGGAATCTCCAGCAGCGCTTGTCATCCCGGTGTCTGCAGAGCAGGTCGCAGCCTTGAAAATTGAGCCACCTTACAACGCTCTTTGGGACATCCGCCTGACCATTCGTTCCGACAGGGCCCGTGATTGCCGCACCGCAGACGTTGCCTACACACGCCCTGCTGCCGCAATACCTGGCCACGTGTCGCGATTGCCTCTGCGACCGGATAGCCCCCCCCGTCGCTACGCCATACATGCGAACAAAGATCTGCGCCCTGGCGAAGCGGGTGATCTGCGCATCGCGCTGCACTGCCCTGCCGGCACTACAGTCCAATGGCATGGCGCACGCCTGCTCGAGTCCCTTTATGCGGAGAGCGCATACCGGCAACGGATCCGCCCCTGATGATGACAATACAACTGAGCTCTTTCACCTTGCTGTGCGTGGTGTGCATCTCCATCGGTCAACTTATGTTCAAGCAGGCAGCCAGCGCACTGCCTGCGCAGCCGCACCTTGTGGATTGGCTGCTCAACGGTTGGCTGGTCGCCTCGCTTGCGCTGTACGGCATTACCACGCTGGGCTGGGTCTGGATCCTGCGGCATGCGCCACTGCATCTGGCGTACCCATTCATGGGGCTGGCCTTTCTGATCGTGCCAACATTGGCCTGGTTGTTCCTGGGAGAGCCATTGCACTGGCGCACCTTGGCCGGCGGGGCGTTGATTCTGGCTGGCGTGGCCCTGGCCTCCCATTGATCGAATTTTGAAAGAACCCGAGATGCGCATTGCCGTCGCCATCCCTTGCTATAAGGTCACCCAACACGTTTTGGATGTGATCGCCGCTGTCGGCCCGGAGGTCGAGGTGGTGTATGCCGTCGACGACGCCTGCCCAGATGGCAGTGGGAAGTTCATCGAAGAACACAACCGAGACCCTCGCGTACGTGTGCTCTACAACCCGGAGAACCGCGGTGTAGGCGGCGCCATCGTCGCCGCCTACAAGGCCGCAATTGCCGATGGGATGGACATCGTCGTGAAGATCGATGGCGACGGTCAGATGAACCCCGCACTGCTGCCGCATTTTGTACGCCCGCTGCTGCGCCAAGAGGCGGATTACACCAAGGGCAACCGCTTCTTCCGGCCAGAGTCGGTGCAAGGCATGCCCCCGGTGCGCCTGTTTGGAAACGCGGCGCTGTCGTTTATCACCAAACTCAGCTGTGGGTACTGGAACATCATGGACCCAACCAACGGCTACACCGCTGCCCGGACCTGTGTGCTGTCTGAACTACCACTGGACAAACTGGAGCAGCGCTATTTCTTTGAGACGGACATGCTGTTTCGTCTCAATACGTTGCGCGCGGTAGTTAAGGACGTTCCTATGGATTCGGTATACGCGGATGAGGAGTCGCACCTCAGAGTCAGCAAGGTGCTGCCCGAATTCCTGCGCAAGCATGCGTCGCGCCTGTGGCGGCGCTATGTATACAACTATCTTGTGCGCGATTTCAATGTCGGTACGCTCTACAGCATCTTCGGCGCCCTATTTGTGCTCGCTGGCGCGGCCTTCGGGACGTGGCACTGGGTGGCAAGCGCACAAAGCAATCACCCGGCAACCAGCGGCACTGTCATGCTTGCAGCGCTGCCCATCTTCGTTGGCATCCAATGTCTGATTGCATTCATGCACCACGACGTGAGCAACTTGCCCACAGAGCCGTTGAGCCTTTCGCTGACTGACACCCCCACGGACGCGCGATAGCGCCAGTTGATCCAACCCGTTTGTTATTTGGGCAGTTGACTCGGCCCGTTCGCTCACTGCTCGCACACCGCTAACCCGCATCGCATCATCCAGCGTCCCCCAACTATGCCCACCCCCTCGGTCAACCCTGCTGGAATGATCTGCCTCGCGCTGGTCGCCACGGTTTTTAGCGCAGACGCCCAAACGCCATTTGAAGCTCAAACGAGGCCGCCGCTGATCATTGCGCCTACAGTTGAGGGCATGCTTTTGTGTGATGAAGCTGTTGCACAAACTACCGTCCGGTCCATGGAGGACGCCTACGCTTACTGCAGGCAGCGCAAGCTCGACGGTTCCGCTGCGGTCTCGCGACTTTTGGACAGGCTTGAACCTGGCGGCGCTAAAGGAGCAGTACGGGTCGGATACACAGCCACCCTGCAGCTGCTCGCTCTGTACCGTGCGACCGCCAAAGGATGGGAGATCGATCCAGCACGCGTGGACGAATTTCTGGGTGTGATTAGCAAGGTGCAGCGCCCTGTGGTCATCTATTTTTCTGCGGACCACTTTGACTCCATCGGGGCTATCGTCGACGACTTGCGCAAGGACCCGCGCAATCTCATGCAGTTGCGCGGTGGAAAACCTCTGGAGTTGGGCTACTTTGGTTACCGCGTCATGCCGTATACCCTGTCCACGGACTTGTCGATTCCGGTCAATAAGTACCGACTGGAGGCTCTGAATTACGTGGCGCGGCGGGTCAAGGCGTTGCCTCAAACAGTACAGGACCGTATCGTTGCCTACACTCTGGCAGGTGAGCTGCACCATCTGTTCCCCAATTTCGAGAACGGGATGGGGAGCTATCAAGATATCGAAGTCACTGACTATAGCCCTGCGTCAGTTGCCGATTTTCGCCAGTGGCTGCGTACCAAATATCAGACCATTGAACAATTCAATGCGCGCACCGGCCTGCAATACGTGTCCTTTGATGCAGTTTCCGCCCCCTCCAAAAACATCCGCAATGAACCACTCGCTGCTTTTGGCGAGCACTATGATGCGTTTGCAGACGGCACACTGCCCATCGCCGGGTGGCTGTGGGACCCGCACAATGTCGTCCAGAAACTGGACTTGTACGTGGACGGTCAACTCATCGGCCCTATTCCTTACGGCTTTAATCGCCTTGACGTGTACCGGGCCGAGGCTGCAATCACTAGTCCCAATACCGGATTCCGCTACGACCTCGACTACAGTGCCCTGCGTTCCGGTCGGCACCGCGTACAAATTGTTGTCACAGCTGACGGCGCCCGCTACCAGCTGGCTGCCATAGATTTCGTCGTGGCGCCGCGCGATCATGGCCCCGTGAGGGCGTCGCGGGGCGCAGAAGTGCCATTGCTCAAAAATGCAAAAGCTCTGCCCGGCTTGCGCTCATGGCTTGACATGCCCAAACCCTTGCAGGACGTTTACTACAACCCTCTGGCCCGTGACTGGAACCTTTATCGCGAGTCGCAGGTATTCGCTTTTTTAGGCGCCTTCCATCAGTGGGCGTTGAAGGCGGGGCTGCCGGCGGACAAGCTGTACTCGCACCAGATCGTGCCGAATATCAATTCTTCATGGAATCCACAGCTCTTCTCCGTCGGTCAAACATTGCACGGTAGCGCGCCCTGGAAGCAGGGTTTGAACATGTATGGTGGCGCCACCGACAGCGCTTGGCTACGCAACTTTATGAGACAGAACAAGATCAAGGAGTATGGCGTGCCTGAGTTCAACCCGCAGCAATGGAAGCGCAATGGCGTGCATCTAGCCGCCATGCGCTCACACTACGCAGCGGGCGCACGGTTCATCAGTCCATACTATTTCTCTGTGATTCCTAACCGCTTCAAAGGTAATGCCGAGCATGGGGTGAACCGGATGGAGCTGGGCCCCGAAAACTCTAAGGACGGCTCTGACAGTTTCTACAAAGCTATCATCGAATACGCAAAGCAGTGAGGATAAGATCCGGAGCACGGCCTCCCACCGCCATGAAGCCGCTGGTTTGCTGGCCCAGCCTGAGATGACACTCTCACTACGGCAGGCGCCGTCACTCCCCAGACCCTAAACGTTGGGCGCATTAAAAGCGGGCGCTGCACGCCGTTGCGCTAGCCGGTCGCTCCGTCGGTTAGAGCGCACCGTTCACCTTATCTCGGCAGTAGATCCCATCGTGGCAGGAAACTGCGCGGTGGAGCTCACACGCCAGCCAAATACCGTACGACGTGCGGTTGGCTCAGGAGGGGTTTCCGAAGGTCTATTTCAATCCGCTGCGGCAACATACGGGATTGAAATTCCAAAAAGCAGGCCAAACCAGCTTATTGCCCAACCCGGCCGCCTCTGAGGCCGAATACCTCCTATGCAATCCCTGAAACTCTGGCCGCAACAATCCAGCCGCAAGCTCGTAGGCGTCTTTACCGACATCGACGACACACTGACCACCGACGGCGCCATCACGCCAGACGCCTTGCAGGCCATGGCTGACCTCAAAGCCGCGGGCCTTGCAGTCATTCCCATCACCGGTCGTCCGATTGGCTGGTGCGAACCCTTCATGGCTGCCGGCCCTGGTGCCGCCTGGCCCGTGGATGCGATGGTCGCGGAAAACGGCGCTGTGGCGTTTGTTCAGGGCAGCAGTCCCCAGGGACCGCTGACCAAGCTCTATCAGCAGGACGCCGCCACCCGGCGCGCCAACCAGGCGCGCATGCGCGACATCGCGGCGCTGGTGGCGGCGGAGGTGCCCGGCGTTACCTTGAGCCATGACAGCGATGGACGCGAGACGGACATTGCGTTTGACTACGCCGAGTTTGCCCGGCACACGCCAGAGACAGTGCAACAGGTCCTCGCCGTGCTGCAGCGCGTAGGCATGCAGACCACCGTGAGCAGCATCCACATCCACGGCTGTTTTGGCGATTTCAACAAGTGGCAGGGCGCCTGCTGGATCGTGCGTGAGCTATGGGGACGGGACTTGGTGCAGGAGCTGGACCACTGGGTTTTCGTCGGCGACTCGGGCAATGACCAGGCGATGTTCCAGCACTTCACCCACAGCGTGGGCGTCGCCAACATCGCGCGGTTTGTGCCGCAACTCCAGCACCTGCCGCGCTATGTCACCCAAGGCGAACGCGGCGCCGGGTTTGCCGAGGTGGCGCGGGCGATTCTGGCGGGGCGGGAAGGCAGCGGGCGCTGATGCTGACGCCTCCTCAGTGCGAATTCCTTAGTCAAAATGGCCTCCAGCGCTTGTTATATAAGCGCCGTAAGCTATTATTTTTATAGCATCGCATTGGGCGCTGCACACTGCAGCCCTGCGCCTCACGCCTTCAGAAAAATCTCCGTGTCGGGCGCAAAGCAGGCATGCAGCGGCAGCAGCGCGCCGCCCAGCGCGCGGGCGTCGGAGCCGATGCTGCCGAGCTCCAGACGGGGCGGCTGGTGCAGCCCTTCCCAGTTGTAGTCGGCCATTGACCGGCGGGCGCCTTCGCAGAGCGCCTGGAGCAGCTCGGGTGCCGACGCTCCGTCCAGCACCACGGCGTCGAGGTCCAGGAACGCGGTGGCCGACACGATGCAGTGCGCGAGCGCAGCCGCGGCGCTGTCGATCCAGGCGCGGCTGTGCTCGATCCACGGCGCCTGCAGCACCCGCTTGTCGTAGGCGGCCATGGGATCCAACCCGTGGGCACGAAAACGCTGCTCCAGCTCCCACAGCGAGGCCTGGCTGATCAGTTGCGCGGGCGTCTGCCCCGGCGGTGCTGGGGCGAGCGGCAGTGAGGCGACCGCCCCGGCGTTGCCGTGCAAGCCGCGGTGCAGGTGCGAGTTGATGACCAGCCCACCGCCAATGAAGGTGTCCATGAACAGGTACAGGAAACTGGGGATATCGCGGCCGCGGCCCTGGAGCAGCTCGGCTACGCAGGCGGCCGAGGTGTCCTTGGCAAAGCTCACCGGCAGGTCGGTCATCTGCTGCACCTGCTCGCCCAGGTCCAGGTCATTCCAGGCTTCAGACTGCGCCTCGGTCAGCCCCAGCATGCGGTGCCACCCGCCGATCTGGAACGGTGCGGCCACGCCCACGCCCACGACCCGGGATCGCAGCGGGCCCAGGCCGTCCAGCAGCTGGTTCAGGTGCTGGCGGATGGCAGGCAGCAGCACGTCGATGTCGGGGAAGGCGTAGTCGAGCACCACCCGCTCGCGCACGTGGCCGGTGAAGTCCACCAGCAGCCAGTCGGCACTGCGGCGGCCGATCTTGATGCCGATGGCAAACGCGCCGTCGGGGTTCAGGCCGATGGGCACCGAGGGCTGGCCTACGCGGCCGCGCACGGGTGCTTCGCGGCGCAGCAGCTGGTCTTCGTCCAGCCGCGCGGTGATGAGGCCGATGGTCTGCGCCGTGAGGCCAGTGACCCGCGCCATCTCGGCCTTGGCCAGGCTGCCGTGAGTGCGCAGGGCCTGCAGCACGACGCGTTCGTTGAACTGGCGCATCCCTACGTTGTTGGAGCCCCGCTGGCGCAGGCGCACAGGGGCGTTGCCGGCGGTGTGGGGCTCCGGCGCTTCGGCGCTGGTGGGGGGCAGTTCTGCGGAATCTAAGGGGGTCACGGTGGCAACGGCAGGAATGGGGCTCAAGGCAGCAAAGTGTCGCCGATGACACCCTTGCGCAGCAGGAAGTTTCCCCAGGGCTGGGCTTCGCCCGTCACGACAATGGCGTAGGCGCGCTTGACGCGTTCATAGAACGCAAAGCGCTCTACGCCCTCTGCCTGTTCATGCCTCACCCCTTCCCGGGCGAGCACCTGCAGTGTTTCGCGCTGCAGGGCCGATTGATAGGGCGCCTCGGTGCCGCCCACCTGCATGTAGGCCACCGGGTGGGGCACGTCCTGGGCCAGCGGCAGCACGCTGGCCACGGCCTGCATGGCACGCGCCATGCCGATGCCGGGCAGTCGCAACACCGGCTTGCCGGCGCCCAGGCTCATGGCGGTGAAATTGGCGTCGGCCAGCACGATGGCGTCGTCGTGGCCCATTTCGGCCAGGACTTTGAGCAGGTCGGGGGTCAGCAGCGGGTCGATGTTCTTGAGCATGGGGGCGGAGTCACTTCAGGAGTTCAGTGCGCGAAGAAGGACCTTGCGCTGAACAGGCAACGGTCACTTGCGCTGCGGCAGGCGCGCAGGACGGCCTCCCGCGCAAGGGAGGGAGCGAAGGCGCCGCGCACCGCTCGGGCCACCAAAGCACCTCAAGCCAGCACCTCTGCCGGCAGATCAGACGCCTGCATGGCGCCGGTCATCACGGCGACGGTGTCGCTCATGCTGATCTTCTTCGGATTGACCACCGCCGCCCGCTTGCCCAGCCGGGCGATGTGGATGCGGTCAGCGATCTCGAACACGTGGGGCATGTTGTGGCTGATGAGGATCACCGGCAGGCCCTTGTCGCGCACGCGGCGGATCAGCTCCAGCACCATGTTGCCCTCCTTCACGCCCAGCGCGGCGGTGGGCTCGTCCATGATGACCACATGCTGCGCAAAGGCTGCGGCGCGTGCCACGGCCACGCACTGGCGCTGCCCGCCCGAGAGCGTTTCCACCGCCTGCGTCATCGATCGGATGCCCACCTTCAACTCGTTCATGCGCGCCACGCTTTCTTCGAGCATGCGTTTCTTGTCGAGCATGCGCAGAAGGCGCCCTGCGATGCCGGGGCGCAGCAGCTCGCGGCCCAGAAAGAGGTTCTCTGCAATCGTCATGGCCGGGGCCACAGCCAGGTCCTGATACACCGTTTCAATGCCCGCCTTGCGCGCATCGATGGGGCTTTTGAATTGCACCAGCGCACCGTCGAGCAGGATGCTGCCTTCATCCGGCACGGTGGCGCCCGACAGCGCCTTGATCAGGCTGGACTTGCCTGCGCCGTTGTCGCCGATCACGGCCATGATCTCGCCCGCGCGCAGTTCGAAGTCGGCACCGTCGAGCGCCACGACCTGGCCGTAGCGCTTGACCAGGCCTTTTGCCTGCATCACCAGCGGCGCAGATGTAGTGTTTGCGGCGGCGTTCATCAACGCACTCCTTTGCGCGAGAGTTGGTCGGTGGCCACGGCCAGGATCACGAGGATGCCGGTGACCAGGATCTGGTAGACCGAAGACACGCCCATCAACGTGAGCCCGTTGCGGAATACGCCCACGATGAGCGCACCCACCAGCGTGCCCAGAATCACACCACGCCCGCCGAACAGGCTGGTGCCGCCCAGCACCACGGCGCTGATGGCGTCGAGGTTTTCAGTCTGCCCCGCATTGGGGTCGCCCGCGCCGGTGCGCGCCACCGACAGCAGTGCAGCAATGCCGTAGAAAGCGCCTGCGAGCATGTACACGCCCAGCAGCACCTTGTCAGTCGCAATACCCGTCAGCCGCGTGGCCTCAGGGTTGTTGCCCACCGCGTACACATGCCGGCCGGGCGCTGTCTCGCGCAAAAAGAACCACATCGCCACGTACAGCGCCAGCATCAACAGCGCCCCCCAGACCACGGCCGTGCCGCCGACCTGGAAGGTGTTGCCGAGCATCGTCATGCCGTCCGGAATGTCGGTGATGGTCTGCGCGCCCGAATACAGCTGCGTGGCGGCAAAAGCGATGTTCAGCGTGCCCAGCGTCACGATGAACGGCGGCAGCTTGACCTTGGTGACCAGGAGGCCGTTGACCATGCCGAACAGCGTGGTCACCGCCATGCCGCAGGCGATCGCCACGGGAGCCGACAGGCCGTAGTCCGACGCCACCTTTGTCATCACGATGCCGCCCAGCGCCATGACCATGCCGCACGACAGATCGATGCCCGCGGTCAGGATGACCAGCGTCTGCCCGATGGCGATCACGCCCACGACCATCACCTGCTGCAGTATGAGCGCGAAGTTCTGGCTCGACAGAAATCGGTCGCTCTGCAGCGCAAAGAAACCGCAGGCCAGCAAGAGCGCGATGAAGGGCCCGAGGGTTGCCAGCGGGGGGAGCTTGGAGGCGGTGGTGTTCATGGCAATCGAGGATCCATCAAGTCAATCCGCGCACCGGGCACGGGCCCGGCGCAATAGGGTCACGCGGCTACGCGGCCTGGCTTACTTGGCGCCCCAGCACAGGTCGGTGCCGGTCTTCACGTCCTTGCTGTCCACGCCCGGCAGGGCCTTGGCGGCGATCAGCGTCACGCCGGTGTCGGTGTAGCCGCTGACCTTCTTGCCGGACTTGGCATGTTCGACGCCAGCTGCAACACCCAGGGCGGCCATGCGCAGCGGGTATTGCTGCGATGTCGCGGCGATCACGCCCTTGCCCACATCGGCCACGCCGGCGCAGCCGCCGTCCACCGACACGATGATGGTGCCCTTGTCCTTGCCTGCCGCCTTCAGTGCGTTGTACGCGCCGGCCGCTGCGGGTTCGTTGATGGTGTAGACGAGGTTGATGTCGGGGTTCTTCTGCAGGCAGTTTTCCATGCCGGTCTGGCCCTTGGCGCGGTCGCCAAAGCTGTCGGCCATGCACACCACCTCGGCGGGGCGCGACAGCTCGTTGCTCTTGGCGTCGTTGGCCTGCAGGCCAAAGCCCTTGAGGAAGCCGTTGTGCCGCTGCGCACCCACTGGGTGTCCGGGGAACAGGTCGAGCATCGCAATCACCGGCTTCTTGCCGGCCAGCGCGGCCTTGGCATATTGGCCGATCAGTTCGCCGGCTTTGTAGTTGTCGGTGGCAAACAGCGCGTCGGTCGCGTCGGCGGGCTCGGTGGGGCTGTCGAGCGCAATCACCATCACGCCCTTGGCCTGGGCCTTCTTGATGGCGGGCACGATGGCCTTCGCGTCGCTGGGCGTGATCAGGATGGTGGTGGCGCCCGCGGCGATCAGGTTCTCCATGGCCGTCACTTGGCCGGCGTTGTCGCCGTCGGTCTTGCCCGCAGCGGACACCACCTTGGCGCCGAGCTTCTTGGCTTCGGCCGTCGCGCCTTCTTTCATTTTTACGAAGAAGGGGTTGGTCTCGGTCTTGGTGATCAGGCCAATCACGGGCTCGGCAGCCTGGGCGAGGCCGCAGGCCAGGACACCAGACAGGGCAATGGCGGACAGCACGGAAGCGGGGGCACGTTGAATCACGGTGGTCTCCTTGGGATGGACGGCAAAGCCTGCGCGCCCACACGGTGTGACGCCTCAGGTACACCACTCTTGTCGGGTGGATGGGATCGAACTATAGTCCGTTGCAATTTAATAAATCAAGTGGATTTAGTTATGGTTTTCCCTAGCCAGACCGTGTCGGATTTCGGATCCTCCTCCGGCGGACAAACATCCAGCAACACGTTTTTCCAAGACTCCCCGGCGTGTCCCCCAACACGGCTGGCACTCCAGGTGGCCACAGCCGGCGAAGCCCTCTTCGACCTGATCGAAGAGCCCGACGGCCGCCTGAAGCCGTGCGCGGGCGGCGCGGTCTACAACCTGACCCGAGCACTGGGCCTGCAGGGCGTGGGCACGCTGTACCTGAACCCGTTGTCGGGCGACTTGCTGGGCCGGCAGCTGGCGCAGGGTCTGCACGATGCGGGCGTGGCGCTGGCCGCCCCCGCACCCGTGCGCGAGCCCAGCGCCCTGGCAGTGGCCGCGCTGGATGCCGAGGGCAAAGCCAGCTACAGCTTTTATCGCGACGGCGTGGCCGACCGCCAGGTGACCGCCGACGCGCTCAACGCTGCCTGCACCGCACAACCCGGCCTGCAGGTCGTCGCGACCGGCTGCCTGGCCCTGGTGGCGCAGGACGCAGCCATCTACCTGCCGTGGCTGGCCGCGCAGCGCGCCGCCGGGCGCATGGTGGTGGTCGATGCGAACCTGCGCTTGTCTGCGGTGGACGACGCCCCGGCGTACCGCGCCAACGTGATGGCAGCGCTGCAGCATGCCCACCTCATCAAGGTGAGCGACGACGACCTGGAGGCCCTGGCCGTGCCCGGCGAGACTGCATTGCAGCGCGCCCACCACCTGCTGGAGCACACCCGCGCCCAGTGGCTGGCCCTGACGCTGGGGCCCGCAGGCGCGTGGCTGTTGCAGCGCGATGGCCAGGCCGTGCATGCGCAAGAGCAGGCACCGCTGGCCGTAGCCGACACCGTGGGAGCGGGAGATTGTTTTCTGGCCGGGCTCATCACCGCGCTGCTGGCGGGGCCGGAGCGGGGCCAGGAAGCCCTGTGCGAGCGCCCCGAGGGCCTAGTCGCCCAGCTGACCACCGAGCGGCTGCACGCCGTGCTGTGGCATGCGCTGGCCAGCGCCAGCCACTGCGTGGAGCAGGTGGGCTGCGTGCCGCCCAGCTACGAGGCGGTGCGCCAGCGGCTGGCTGATCAGGCCGGCACGCCTGCGATGCAGACCTCCGCCGCATAAGGCCAGGGCTGCTTGGCTGGCACCGCTTAGCAGCCGCGCGGCCAGGCGTTCAGCCCGGCCGGCGGCTTGCACCGGTCACTCGGCAGGCTTGGTGGTTTTGCCTGCGCTGCGCGGCTTGCGTGCGCGGGGCGCTGCGGTCTTTGCAGCGGCCTCTGGAGTTGCTGCTTCTACTTCTGCTGCGGCGGCTTTGGGTTTGGCCGACGCTGATCGTGGCTTGGGCGCTGGCTCGGCTTGCGACGCGGCTGCCGGTGCCGCAGAGCCGCCCGCTGCCGCCTTGCGCCCGCTGGTCTTGCGCGCGGCCGATCCGGCACGGCGACTGCGGGACGCAGGGGTGTCGGTTTCTTCGGCGGCCTCGGCCATCGCGGGTGCTGGCGCCTGGTGGTCGGCATCGTCGGCCTCAAATTGCTGGCCTGAAGCGCCGAACTCGTCCTCTTCATCATTCAACACGGCATCGCGACGCGATGGGGTGTCCACCGAAGCGGGTGCTGGCGCCATCGCCGGTGCAGCCACCGGCTGGCTGAAATAGCTGCGGGTCGGGCGCTCCGGCTGCTCGTCATCCTGCGCATTGCGCGAATGCCGGGTATCACGGGCATCACGAGAGTCACGAGAGTCACGAGAGTCACGAGAGTCACGAGAGTCACGAGAGTCACGAGAGTCACGAGAGAGATTTTCATCGCGGGCATCCAGGGCCATGTCGGGCTGCTGGTCGGGATGTCCCTCTGCCTGCCCATCGTGGCGCATTTCTGCCTGCTGCGGTGCTTGCGAGCGCCCAGCGCCCTCGCCCCGCCGCCCGCGCGAGCGGCCACCGCGCCCACTGCCGCCACCACCTTCCCCATGGCCTGCCGAGCTGTCCGGCACCGACGCCACAGCATGAAAATCATGGCGGAAGTAACCGGCTGCACCGCCCTGCGCCTCAGCACCGCGGCCACCAGCATCCGGCGCACCCCCTGCAGCGCCGCCCAGCGAGCGGAACACATACGCTCCGGACCTCTCGTCGCGGCCAAACTCCAGCAGGCCGCGTGCCTGCGCTTCTTCCAGCAGATTGCCGAACGTGCGAAAGCCGTAGTAGCTCTCGCTGAAATCAGGCTTGCGGCGCTTGATGGCTTCCTTGAGCACCGAGGCCCAGATCTTGCCGCTGTCGCCGCGCTCGGACAGCAGGGCCTCGAAGGTCTCGACGGCCAGTTCCACACCCTGGGTGCGGCGCTCGTCCTGGGTTTCCTTGCGGTTGCGCTCTTCCTCCGGACTGCGGCGTGGGGCGGGGGGATTGTTGTTGCCGGGGTTCTGGCGGCGGGCCTGTGCGCGCTGGTTCTCGCGCACCAGGTCGTCATAGAAGATGAATTCGTCGCAGTTGGCGATCAGCAGATCCGACGTGGACTGCTTGACGCCCACGCCGATGACCTGCTTGTTGTTCTCGCGCAGCTTCGACACCAGGGGTGAAAAATCAGAGTCGCCGCTGATGATGACGAAGGTGTTGACGTGCGACTTGGTGTAGCAAAGGTCCAGCGCGTCCACCACCAGGCGGATGTCGGCCGAGTTCTTGCCCGACTGGCGCACGTGGGGGATTTCGATCAACTCGAAGTTCGCCTCGTGCATGGTGGCCTTGAAGCCCTTGTAGCGCTCCCAATCGCAATAGGCCTTCTTGACCACGATGGAGCCCTTGAGCAGCAGGCGCTCCAGGATGGGCTTGATGTCGAACTTTTCGTACTGCGCATCGCGCACGCCCAGGGCGACGTTTTCAAAGTCGCAAAACAGGGCCATGCTGATGCTGTCGGAGGGGGATGCCATGGTGATATGTGTCCGTTCTGAATGCGGATGCGATCATCACACGGAACCCGACCTACCCCTCCGCAAGCCCCCAAAACGGGACCGCTCAAGCGGGTTTTGCCAGCCCCAATTTTTCCACCAGCGCCTTCTCCCGCGTGAAGGTGTCCTGCGCAAATTTCTTGTACGCCGACGTGCTCATGTACATGGGCACCATGTCGTAGCGGGCCAGGGCCGTGCGGTAGCTCTCCTGCTCCATGGCCTGCTTGAAGGCATCGTGCAGGCGCTTGACCACCGCATCGGGCGTGCCCTTGGGTGCGCCGATGCCAAACGGCGAGTTCTGCACCAGGTTCAGCCCCAGCTCCTTGAGCGTGGGCGCATCGGGGAACTTGGCCAGACGCTCGGCGCCCCAGGTGTTGAGCACGCGCAGCTTGCCGGCCTCGACCTGCGGCGCGAAGCCCGTGGAGTCGGCCGCCGCCATGATCTGCCCGCCCAGGATGGATTGCATCAGGTCGGCGCTGCCCTTGTAGGGCACGTGCAGCAGCTCCAGCCCCAGTTGCTGGGCGATGAGCTCCATCGTCAGGTGTGGGCTGGTCATGGTGCCGGTGGAGCCGTAGCTCAGCTTGCCGGGGTTGGCCTTGGCCCAGGCCACGAAGTGGGTCCAGGTCTTGAGCGGCGAGTCGGCCGGCACCACCAGGCCGAAGGCATAGCCGGTGACGTTGAGCACGTAGCTGATGTCCTTGACCGGGTCCCAGTTGATCTTGGTGGTGTAGGGCAGGCGGAATACGCCGAGCGGAATCTGCGCCACGGTGTAGCCGTCGGCGGCTGCGCCCTGCAGCGCCTGCGCGGGCAGCGTGCCGCCAGCGCCGGGCTTGTTTTCCACGATCACGGTCTGGCCCAGGATCTTGCTGGCGTTGTCGGCCAGCGCGCGCATGGTGATGTCGGTGGGTCCGCCGGCCGGGAAGGCGATCACGAGTTTGATGGGCTTGACCGGAAAGCTCTGGGCCTGCGCCATGAATGCGGGGGTAGCGAGGCTGGCGGCTCCCCATTGGATGATCTGGCGACGTTGCATGGCGGGGCTCCTGGCGAGAAAAAACTCCTATTGAACTGCACCTGCGGCGGCACTGGATCAAGGAAAGCCCGTAGTTGCTGTCGCAAAGGTTGCAGCGGCCGCGCCGAGCCCAACAGCCGGCGCCACCTGCCCGGGGTATCGCGGCTGGGGCACTTGCTGTAACCTCAATGGCGCGCACCCGGGCGCACCCCTGGACGCACGCCCGGCCGCACGCTCCCCGCGCAAGCCCATGCAGACAACCCCCCTCCCGCACATCTCGCTCTGGCGAGCCGAGTTCACCGACCCGGCCACCGAGCACGCCTACCGCGCCGACGTGCAGCACCGCATGGCGCGCCAGTTGCGCACGGCGCTGTGGGTGTGGGCGGGGCTGATGCTGCTGTTTGCCGTGCCGGACTACCAGGCCCTGGGACCGAGCCCGGTGTTCTGGACCCTGTTCGCGTACCGCGCCGCGACGGTGCTGGTGTTGCTGCCCACCGCCTACGTGCTGCGCACCCGAACGCATCTGGCGCCCCAGGGTTATGTCGCCATGGGCCTTGAGCTGGCGGGGTTTCCGTTCTTCTTTCTCTTTTTGCTGCTGCGGCCCGAAATGCGCGTCTGGACCGTGGGCATGGTCATGGTCCTGAACCTCAGCCTGTTCATCTTCCTCCCGGGCCGCGTGGTCCTCGGGGCCTGGGTGGCGCTGTTCAGCATTCTGGGCACGGTGGCCACCTCGATGCTGAGAGGGTCCGACCCGGCCCTTGCGCCGGGGCTGGCCATGCTGCTCACGCTGCCGGCCGTCGTGGGCTTTGTCTCGGCCAATCGGCTGCAGCGCGTGCAGCGGCAGGAATTTGTGGTGCGCACGCGGCTGCAGCAGGCCAACGCAGCGCTGCAGGACGAGATTGCGCGCGGGAACGCGCTGCAGGCCGAGCTTCAACGCCAGGCCACCACCGACCCGCTGACCGGCCTGTTCAACCGGCGCGAATTCGGGCGGCGCTTTGCGCTGGATCTGGCGCGCGCCGACCGCGACGGGCATCCGTTTTCGGTCGCGCTGTTCGACCTGGACCACTTCAAGCAAATCAACGACCAACACGGCCATGCTGCCGGCGACGATGTGCTGCGCCATGTGGCGCGCCTGGCCCAGGATTGTTTTCGCAACATCGACAGCGTGGGCCGCATGGGCGGCGAAGAGTTTGCGGTGCTGCTGCCCGGCGCCAGCCTGCTCGATGCCGCGGCGGTGGCCCAGCGGTTTGTCCAGCGGCTGGCGGCCACCCCGGTGGAGCAGGGTGAGCTCACCATCCACCTGACGGCCACCTTGGGCGTGGCACAGCGCCTGCCTAGCGAACGGCTGCTCGACGATGTGCTGCAGCGCGCCGATGCCGCGCTGTACGAGGGCAAACACGCAGGCCGCCACTGCGTGATGCTGGCCATGCCCCACGGCCCGGCGCGCTGCAGCACATCGTCGAGCAGCCGTTCGCTAGGCAGGCGCTGTGCCACGCCCAAGGTGGCCGTCAGGTGG
>SDXZ01000257.1 GCA_004210805.1 Acidovorax sp. | reverse complement strand
TCGGTGGAGGTCAGTGAAGAAGGTCAGTGAAATTTCTGGGGACGGTAGCGCGCCACGCGGGCCGCGCCGGACTGCGCCTTGGTGCGCACGCCGCTCTTGGCCTTGTACCACTGGGGCACTGCGCCGCGCTTCAGGCGCCAATTCTTGCCCGGGTGTTTGTACGCCGGCACCACGGCGGCATGGGACTCGTGCAGGTCGTTGTTGCTGGAATCGGTGACGGCCGCCCAGTCTTTCTCGAACTCGCTCGCGCCGGTCTGAATGGAGCTGTGCACATCGCGCGCAGCGCTCTCCACCGTGTCCTTCATCTTCTTGAGCTCGTCGAGCTCCATGGACCGGTTGACCTCGGCTTTCACGTCGGTCACGTAGCGCTGGGCCTTGCCTAGCAGGGTGCCGACCGTGCGGGCCACGCGGGGGAGTTTTTCGGGGCCGATGACGATGAGCGCGACCGCACCGATCAGCATCATCTTGGACAGGCCAATATCAATCATGGGTGTCAGTCAGCGCAGGTGCCGGTGCGATCAGCCGTGGGTGCGGCGGGCTCAGCTCTTTTGCTTGGCTTCGACATCGATGGTGGTCTTGTCAGCGGCCGGGTTGTTGGCGACCTGTTCTTGAGCTTCTTGGTGCCGAACACCATGACGACGATCAGCAGCACGATCAGCCAGTGCCAGATGGAAAAAGAGCCCATGGAATATCTCCTAACGAATTGCAATCATTTTAGACGGCCGCTGTGACCGAACCACAGCAGCCTTGCGCAAGCCCGGGAAAGGCGCCCGCGCCACCGGTCAGTTTCAGCCCTTGAGCCACGGGCGGGGGCCACCCATCACGTGGACATGCAGGTGGTGGATCTCCTGGCCACCTTCAAGCCCCGTGTTTACCACGACGCGAAACCCGCCCTCCGGGTAAGGGTTGCAACCCTGCTCCAGCGCCAGCTTGGGGGCCAACGCCATCATGCGGCCCAGCACCGGTGCGTGTTCGGCCGTAACCTGGGCCATCGACGCAATGTGCACCTTGGGCACCATCAGGAAATGCACTGGCGCCCAGGGATGAATGTCGTGGAAGGCGAAGATTTCCTCGTCCTCGTAGACCTTCTTCGAAGGAATCTGGCCCGCGATGATCTTGCAGAAAAGACAGTTCGGATCGTGCATGCGAAATCGGGAGAAAAATGGGAGTCAGCTTTTTGCGGAAGGCGCTGCCGGGTCGTCGGCAGCGCCTTCCGGCCAAGAGGGCAACGCGCGAAGCGCCCCGGGGGCCGCTTCGCACGCTTCATGCATTGTCAGCGATCTTGATCGTCGGGCGCACACCCACGTCCTTGCGGTGCGCATGCAGCCACGCCTGCCCGGCCGTGCGGCCGATGGCGAACAGCTTGCGCACAAACGCGAGGTCCGCGCGCATCTTGCTGTCCGCGCCGAACGGGGCCAAAAGCGAGCCGCCGTCGATGCGGTGCATGCGCACGTTCTTGTAGCGGCGCGGGTCGAGCTTGCCTTCGGCCAGCAGGCGGCGCACGAACTCGATGGCGCGCATCTCGGCCAGCAGGCTGGCGTTGAAGGTGACCTCGTTCATGCGCTCCATGATTTCGGCGCCCGAGTGCGGCAGCTCCAGGTGCTCGATGGGATTGATCTGCACCAGCAGGATGTCCGAGGTGTCGGTCTGGTAGATCAGCGGGTGCAGCGCGGGGTTGCCGGAGTAGCCGCCGTCCCAGTAGTGCTGGCCGTCGATCTCCACCGCCTTGAACAGCAGCGGCAGGCAGGCCGAGGCCATCACCGCATCGGCACTGAGCTTGGCGCCCGAGAAGATCTCGCCGCGCCCCGTGCGCACGTTGGTGGCGCAGACAAACACCTTGGGCCCGCCGGCCGCATGGGTGGCGCGCCGCGCGTTGCACAGCAGGTCAAAGTCCACTTCGCGCTCGAGGAGGCGGCGCAGCGGGTTGATGTCGAGCGGGTTGGTCTGGTAGGGCGACAGCCATTGCCGCATCAGCCCCATCATGGGGTTGGCGGCCGACAGCGGCGAGCCCCACATGAAGCTGCCCATGGTGCCCACGCCCTCCCACAGGCGAGAGAGCGTCTCGCGTGCCAGCTGGCAGCCCGCCAGATGGGCTTCGTGCGGGTTTTTGTGCTCGTGGGCCGCCTTGGCAAACCCGTGGGCCAGGGCCACGGCATTCATGGCGCCAGCGCTGGTGCCGCTCACGCCGTCGAAGTGCCACTGCCCGTCTTCCAGCAGCGCGTCGAGCACGCCCCAGGTCAGCGCGCCGTGCGAGCCGCCGATGCCCCAGGCGATCCAGCCCGGCGCGATCAGCAGCAGCCACAGCGGCGAGGTCACCACGTACAGCACGCCGGCCCAGATCGTCGAGCGGATGCGCCACGAAAAATGGTTGGCCTGCCAAGTGCCCTCGGCATCGCCCCGTTTGACCAGATCGATCACCAGCGCAATGATCAGCAGCAGCGCGCTGGCCTGGGCGCCCGGCACCACGGCCCCCACGGCCACGATGAGGTGCAGCACGTAGCTGACCCAGCCCACGTTCTTGAGGCCCTGCGCCTTCTGCTCGTTGCTTTGCACGTCAATGATGTCGTTCATGTGGAACCCTCCTGGCTGGCACGCGCAACGGCCTTGCGCAAGGCTTTTTCTTCGATACCGCTGGTGCCTTCGCGGCGCTCCAGTTCGGTGAGCACATCGGCAGGGGTCAGGCCGTAATGGGCCAGCGCCACCATCGAGTGGAACCACAGGTCGGCCACTTCGTACAACAGCTTGGATTTGTCGGCCCCGTGGTCCACGTCCTTGGCGGCCATGACGACTTCGGTGGCTTCCTCGCCGATCTTTTTCAGGAAAGCGTCCGGCCCCTTGTGCAGCAGGCGCGAGACATAGCTCTTTTCGGGGTCGCCGCCGTTGGCGGGCTTGCGGCTTTCAATCACCTCAGCGAGGCGGGCCAGGGAGTCGTTGGAGCTCATGGGTCTTACTTGTAGATGGATTCAGGGTCTTTCAAGACCGGATCGACCGGTTGCCAGGCCCCGTCCTTGAGCACGCTGAAAAAGCAGCTGTGGCGGCCGGTGTGGCAGGCGATGCCGGGCTCGTGGCCGAGCTGGGTGACCTTGAGCAGCACCACGTCGTTGTCGCAGTCGAGGCGGATCTCGTGCACGGTCTGCACGTGGCCGGATTCCTCGCCTTTGAACCAGAGCTTCTTGCGCGAGCGGCTGAAGTACACGGCGCGGCCCAGTTCTGCTGTTTTCTCCAGGGCCTCGCGGTTCATCCAGGCAAACATCAGCACGTCGCCCGTGCCCTGCTCCTGCGCAATCACGGGCACCAGGCCCTGCGCGTCCCATTTCACTTCGTTGAGCCAGTTCATGGGCGGGATTGTCGGCGATTTGAATTGCGGGTCGGCAGGCCCGGCCATCCGATTTGCAGCCTTTTAGGCCACCAGCGCTTGCCAATCAAGCGCTGAAAGCTATCAAAATATGAGTAATTGCCCACCAAGGCCAGCGGTGATGCCCCCAGCATCGCCCGGATCGCCAGAAGCCATTAGCTATGGTATTTATAGCAACAAACCCTTATCAATCAAGCGCTGAGGCCGATTTTTATCTGGAATTCACTTCACCACCGACAAGAACACCCACTTGCGGTCCCAGTTCTTGCGGCCCAGGTACTTGATGGCAAACGCGTAGCGGCCCGGCGGCAGGAAGTCCTGCGTGAGGGTTTCCTGCTGGGTCACCACCGGCTGGCCATTGACGCGCACGCTCTGGTTCGCCACCAGTTCCGGCTCGCTCTCCAGGTTCTGGCCGTCCAGGGCGTAGACGGTGACATCGGGCTCTTCCTTCTCGTCGCCCACCAGCGGCAGGCCGAGCGTGTTGGGCTGGGTCACCACGTCCAGCGCTTGTTTGCCGGGCACCGGTTCGCGCACGATCCAGTAGACGTCGCGCACGTTGTCGTTCAGCGACTGGAGCTGCGCCTTGAGCTTGTCGAACTCGGCCTTCTCGCCAATCACCACCACGGGCTTGCCGCCGATGGTGGCGTCAAAGCAGCGGCCGATGCGGTCGACGCAGGGCATGCGTTCGGAGAACCGGGTGTACGACGGCGGTGGCACCTGCGCCACTGCGGGCAGTGCCGCGGCCAGGGCAGCGAGCACCACGGTATGGGCCAGCGCGCAGCGCAGGGCGGCAACCGCCGCAGTGCGCCTCACAGCAGCCGCACCGGAATGCCGCGCTCGGCCATGCGGGCCTTGGCCTGGCCCACGGTGTATTCGCCGTAATGGAAGATGCTGGCAGCGAGCACCGCGTCCGCGCCGCCCTGCTGCACGCCGTCGGCCAGGTGGTCGAGGTTGCCCACGCCGCCCGACGCGATCACGGGCACGCTCACCGCGTCGCTCACGGCGCGGGTCAGGGTGAGGTCAAAGCCCGCCTTGGTGCCGTCGCGGTCCATGCTGGTGAGCAAAATCTCGCCCGCGCCGCGCCGCGCCATTTCGGTGGCCCAGGCCACGGCGTCCAGGCCCATGTTCTTGCGCCCGCCGTGGCTGTACACGTCCCAGCCGTCGCCCACGGGCTGGCCGTTGGCGCCGATGCGCTGGGCGTCTTCGGCCGAGCGGCGTTTGGCATCGATGGCCACCACGATGCACTGCGAGCCGTACTTCTCCGACACCGCGTTGATCAGGTCGGGGTTGGCAATCGCGGCCGAGTTGAAGCTGGTTTTGTCGGCGCCCGCGTTGAGCAGCCGGCGCACGTCTTCGACCGAGCGCACGCCGCCACCCACGGTGAGCGGGATGAAGACCTGGCTCGCCACCGCTTCGATGATGTGCAAGATTAAATCGCGCCCATCACTGGTGGCGGTGATGTCCAGGAAGGTGAGCTCGTCGGCGCCCTGCCCGTTGTAGCGCGCAGCGATCTCGACGGGGTCGCCCGCATCGCGCAGTTCAAGGAAGTTGACACCCTTGACCACACGGCCTCCGGTGACGTCGAGGCAAGGGATAATGCGTTTGGCGAGCATGTCGGTCAGTCAGTCAGCGGTTCGTGGATGAGGCGCTGCCGAGGCCAGCAGGCGCCGTGGAACTGGCTTCGCCAGGCCACTGGCGTTGTCCCTCGGGGGGAGCGGCGAAGCGGCTCAGGGGGTTATCTGCTTCAGCCGTTCAGTTCGTCAGCGCGGGCCTGCGCAGCAGCAAAGTCGAGGTCGCCGCTGTAGATCGCGCGGCCACAGATCACGCCTTCGACGCCCTCGCCTTCCACGGCGCACAGCTGCTCGATGTCGGCCATGTTCGACAGGCCGCCCGAGGCGATCACCGGGATCGACAGCGACTGCGCGAGCTTGACCGTGGCGTCGATGTTGATACCCGACAGCATGCCGTCGCGGCCAATGTCGGTGTAGATGATGGATTCGACGCCCCAGTCCTCGAACTTCTTGGCCAGGTCCACCACCTCGTGGCCGGTGAGCTTGCTCCAGCCGTCGGTGGCGACCTTGCCGTCCTTGGCGTCCAGCCCCACGATGATGTGGCCGCCAAAAGCGCTGCACGCGTCTTTCAGAAAGCCGGGGTTCTTGACCGCTGCCGTGCCGATGATCACGTAGCGCAGGCCGCCGTCGATGTACTTCTCGATGGTGTCCAGGTCACGGATGCCGCCGCCCAGCTGCACCGGAATCTCTTCGCCCACAGCCTTGAGGATGGACTTGATGGCGGTGAAGTTCTTGGGCACGCCCGCAAAGGCGCCGTTGAGGTCCACCAGGTGCAGGCGCCGCGCGCCCGCCTCCAGCCACTTGCGTGCCATGGCCGCCGGGTCTTCACCGAAGGTGGTGGATTGGTCCATATCGCCTTGTTTGAGGCGAACGCAGTGGCCGTCCTTGAGATCGATGGCGGGGATGAGCAGCATGGTGGTGGGGTTCGGGGGAAGGCACGAGTCGCGGCTCGGACCGAACGGGCTGGTTGAGGAAAGAAGGGTGAAGGGGAATCAGGGATTCCAGTGCAGGAAATTGCGGTACAGGGCCAGGCCGTGCTCCGCGCTTTTCTCTGGGTGGAACTGCGTGGCAAAAATATTATCGCGTGCAATCGCCGACGCAAACAAGCCACCGTAGTCCGTCTGCCCCGCGCAATGGGCCGCATCTTGTGGCAACGCGTAGAAGCTGTGAACAAAATAATAGTAGCTGCCGTCAGGCACACCCGCCCAGATCGGGTGCACCGTGCCGGATTGGCCATGGGGCATCTGGCGCACCTGGTTCCAGCCCATTTGCGGCACCTTGTAGCGGCTGCCGTCGGGCTGCGTGCGGCCGACCAGGTCGAACTTGCTCACCTCGCCATGGATCAGGCCCAGGCCCGGGGTGCCACCGTGGGGGCCCTCGGCGCTGTGGTCCAGCAGCATCTGCATGCCCACGCACACGCCAAACATCGGCTTTTGCGCCGCGGCTTCGAGCACGGATTCGAGAAGGCCGGATTCACGCAGCTCACGCATGCAGTCGGGTATGGCGCCCTGCCCGGGCAGCACGATGCGCTGGGCGGCGCGCACTTCCTCAGGGCGTTGGGTGACGACCACCGTCCAGCCCGTGTCCTGCGCTGCGTGCCGCACGGCCTGCGAAACCGAGTGCAGGTTGCCCATGCCATAGTCCACGACCGCCACCGTTTTTGCTTCCATATTCATAGCTACTAACGCTTATACATCAAGCGCTAGCGCCCGATTTGACTCAAAAAACTCACAGCGAACCCTTGGTGGAGGGGATCACGCCCACCGAGCGGGGGTCGCGCTCCAGCGCCGCGCGCAGCGTGCGCCCAAACGCCTTGAAGATGGTCTCGCACTGGTGGTGGGCGTTGATGCCCTTGAGGTTGTCGATGTGCAGCGTGACGCCCGCGTGGTTCACAAAGCCCTGGAAGAACTCATACACCAGCTGCGTGTCGAGCTGGCCGATGCTGCCCGCGGTGAACTTCACATCGATGTGCAGGCCAGGGCGACCCGAAAAATCGACCACCACGCGCGACAGCGCTTCGTCGAGCGGTACGTAGGCGTGGCCGTAGCGGCGGATGCCCTTCTTGTCGCCCACGGCGCGCGCAAAGGCCTGGCCCAGCGTGATGCCCACGTCTTCGACCGTGTGGTGGCCGTCGATGTGCAGGTCGCCTTCGCAGTCGATGTCGAGGTCGATCAGCCCGTGGCGGGCGATCTGGTC
>SDXZ01000058.1 GCA_004210805.1 Acidovorax sp. | reverse complement strand
CCCCGCCTGCAGGTGCTTGCGCACAGTGAAATCCCAGAGACCCACACCATCCGTATTGGGCCGATCCTTAGAGGTGCATCAGCATGAACATCAAACGCTTTACCGCTCCCACATCCCGGGAGGCTCTGGCCAAAGCACGCATGGCCTTTGGGGACGGCACACTGATTCTGTCCAACCGCCCGACCGCCAATGGCGTGGAGGTGATGGCCACCGCCGAGGACACACTGTCCTCGCTGGATGGTGGTGGCAGCGGCGCTGGCAGCCACAGTGCCTCCGCGTCTTCCAACCCTCCGCTGCTCGCGCCCACGCCGCCGCGCAGCGCCGCGCAGCGGGCCAGCCAGGCCGCCGCAGCAGCAGCAGCCCAGAGCCGCAACCCTGTGGAAGAAGACACCGAGCAGCTGGCCATGAGCACGCTGTCGTTCCAGGACTATGTGCGCGAGCGCATGCTGCGCCGCCGCCACGAAGCCTTGAACGGCCCTTCGGAGCCCGCCACGCTGTCAGAGCGCAGCCGCGACCAGGAGCCCGAGCGCGAACGCATGCCCGCACCGGTCGTGGCGCGCCACAACCCGCTGCGCACGATCCCGATGGACATCCCGCCAGAACCTCCACGCCGCCGCCAAGAGCCCGTGATGAGCAGCAACGTGGTGCAGTCGACCGCCAACCAGCAAAGTTTGATGAGCGAGTTGAACGCTGTGAAAGAGCTCATCGAAGACCGCTTCAACACGCTCACATGGCTGGGGCAAGCGCGCCAGAACCCGATCCAGTCGAACCTGATGCTCAAGATGATCCGCGCGGGCTACTCGCCTTCGCTGGCCCGCGCCGTGCTCGAACGCATGCCCGAAGAGCTGTCGGCCGGCGAGTCGGTGCGCTGGCTCATGGAAGTGCTGGAGCGCAACCTCAAGACCGACCTGGCCGACACCCCGCTGTATGAGCAGGGCGGCATCTTCGCGCTGGTGGGCTCCACCGGCGTGGGCAAGACCACCACCACCGCCAAGCTGGCGGCCATGTGCGCACGCATCCACGGCCCCGGCAGCGTGGGCCTGATCACCCTGGACACCTACCGCGTGGGCGCCCACGAGCAGCTGCGCACCTACGGTCGCATGCTGGGCATCGTGGCCCATCTGGCCCACGACCGCGCTGCGCTGCAGGACCTGCTGGGCTTGCTGTCCGGCAAGAAGATGGTGCTGATCGACACCACCGGCGTCGCCCCGCGCGACCCGCGCAAGCGCGACATGCTGGATGTGCTGGACCTGCCGAACGTCAACCGCCTTTTAGTGCTCAACGCCGGTTGCCACGGCGACACGCTGGACGATGTGCTCACGGCGTTCAAGACCGACGGCGCGCAACAGGCCATCCTGTCCAAGGTCGATGAAGCCGTGAAGCTCGGCCCCGCGATCGACGCCCTCATCCGCCACCAGATGGTGCTGCGCGGCGTGACCAACGGCCAGCGCGTGCCCGAAGACTGGGAGCGTGCCGACGCCCACAAGCTGATCAATACGTCGATGCGCGCACCGGTCAAGTCGGCGTTTGATCCCAAGGCAACGGACCTCAACTTCTTCTTCTCGCACTCGCCAGACGGCATCAGCGAACGGGGACTGATCGATGCTTGATATCGGTTTTCACCAGGGCGCCGGCCTGCACAGCTTCACGCCGCAGTCAGAGCTGCGCGTGATCGCGGTAGCGAGCCAGGACAACGCCGCCACGGGCATGGAAGCGCTGTGGCAGGTCTGCGCGATCCTGCAGCGGCTGGGCTATCCCGTCGTGGTGCTGGACGGCACCGCACACGAAACCGACGACAGCCCGGGCCTCTTGCATCTGCTGCAGCAGGCGCCGTGGAACGACGGCGGCCACCTCAACATGGGTGCGATGGCGTCTTCGCTGGCGGTGATCCCCGCGGCGAAGGGGCTGCTGAATGTGGCCCGCCGCGCCCAACGCAGCGACGCCCCCCCGCTGCAGGCGCTGGTGCCGTATTTCAGGACTTATGGCCTGATGGTGCTGCATGCGCCCGCAGCAACGCTGGCCCCGCTGCTGACCCACACCGCGACCATTCCGCTCGTGGTCATGGGCAACGACGCTGCTGGTGTGCTGAACAGTTACAAAAGCCTCAAGCAGATCGCGGTGCACACTGGCTTGCCTTGCATGGTGGCGGGATTGCTGCACGGCAACACGGCCTCTGAGCGCCGCAAGACCCGGGCGGCACTGCAGACGCTGCAGGAGTGTTCGGAGCAGCATCTGGGCGGCCCGGTGCGCACGACGACCATCGCCACGCAGAACTCCCAGGACCTTCAGCGCCTGGCCTTGCAACTGCTGGAGAATGCGGGCACCATGAGTGAATCGCTGACTGCGCTGCCCACCAGCAACTTGACAGGCATGCCTGCGCAATTTGTCCGGAGCCACTGAAGAGAGCGTGTTATGCACTTTTACGTACCCGCGTTGACCCCAGAGGCTGGTGATCGTAAGGCGCAGTGCGCCGCCAAGGCTCATGCCTTGGCAAGCGCTGCAACGCAGCGAGCACCTGCCTATGGGGCCAACCCGAAGGGAAAGCCGGGGCAAGGCCCGGCCACGTCGTTGCAGGCCGCTGGCAGTATCCATACTGCGGCGCGTCCTGCGCCTAGTTGCCGGGCCTTGCTCCGGTTTTCTCGGGCACGTAACAGTGCATAACACGCTCCCTATGTACACCGCCAAAGGCCAGCTCGATCGTGATGCGCTGATCCGCCAGCATGTTCCGCTGGTTCGCAGGATCGCGCACCACATGATCGCCAAGCTGCCCCCCAATGTGGAGCTGGATGACCTCATCCAGGTCGGCATGATGGGCCTGGCGGAAGCGCTGTCGCGCTATGAAGTGGCCCAGGGTGTGCAGTTCGAGACCTTTGCCACCCAGCGCATCCGCGGCGCCATGCTCGACGAGCTGCGCGAGGGCGACTGGATGAGCCGCAGTTCGCGCAAGAGCCAAAAAGACATTGAGCACGCCGTGCACCGCCTGGAGCAAAAGCTCGGGCGCAGCCCGCTCGAATCCGAGATTGCGGACGAAATGGGCATGGAACTGTCCGAATACCAGAGCCTGCTGGGCAAGGTCCGGGGCACCCAGCTGGTGTACCTGGAGGACATGACCCACAACGACGACGATGACGGTTTTCTGGACCGCCATGTCGCGGACGGCGACGCCGACCCGATGGAGATGCTGCGCGACCATCGGCTCAAGGTGTCGCTGGTCAACGCCATCAAGAGCCTGCCCGAGCGCGAACAGCACATCATGGGCATGTACTACGAGCACGACATGAATCTCAAGGAGATCGCGGCCGTGCTGGGCGTCACCGAATCACGGGTGTGCCAGCTGCACAGCCAGTCCATCGCGCGCCTGCGGGCGAAGATGCGGGCGCACTAGAGCGCCCCCCTGAGCGGCTACGCCGCTTCCCCCAAAGGGGGACGCCACCCCTGGACTGGCAAAGCCAGATCCACGGTGGCACTGGTCTTGGGCTGCGACCGTTTCGTCGGCCATTGCGCGAGGCCAAACTCCAGCATACTGACCCGCTATCGATGAGATAGCTGCTTGCGCTTGGCTGTCAGTGCATCAAGCCGGCTTATCCATCCAGAGTGAGGCAGAACAGGCGCAAAGCGCTATCTCTTTAAGTTGCGACTCAGCCAGCCGACTTGTAGATGCGTGCCACGCCGGGCTTGCCGGGCTGGGCGCCGCGGCCGTCGCCGTAAGTGGCGGGGGAGCCGGCCTGGGGCAGCAGGCTCGCGACCTGCCGGTCGGCATTGGCGGACAGCCGTGCCAGCCCTTCGCGTTGGTTGGCCAGCATGGCGGCGATGGCATCCACCCGCTTTTGCAGCTGCGCGGGCACGGGCAGGCCGCGCTGCGCAGACTGCTCCAGCGCATACGTGAACTGCGCAGCAGCATCGCGCAGTGCGATGCTGTTTTTTTCCAGAGTTTGGGGATCTGCCGCCAGAAGCGCGGCGGAGACTTTTTCGATCAGCTGTTCAACAGCCGAGAGGGATTCTTCCAGCGACATGGCGCATTGTGCGCTGGATGGCATCCCCATGCCAAGCGAACCACAGGGTCAACCGCGGGAGCGGGACAGAATCTCCTGCGCGTTGGAGAGCATCTTGTCGGCAATCGCCTCTGCATCGACCGAGAACGTGCCTTTTTCAATCGCGGCGCGCACCGACTTGACCTTGCCGGCATCAAAATCTGCGTTGCCGCGGGCTGTGGCGTCCAGGCCCCGCACGGTGGTCGACACGGTGACAGGCACGCCAGCGGCTGGCGCGGCCAGTGCGTCTTTTGTGGCTCCTTCAGCAGCGCTGGCAGGCGTCTTGGCTTGCTTGGCAAGTCCGGTCTGCGGCAAGGCGCCCGGGAGGTCCGGTTTTTGTCCAATCTTCATCGCTCTCTCCACCACCCCGTTTGATGTGGGGCACAGTAGCAATGTTTTCGACGTGTTGGGCCGGGACTTTAGCCCTTTCTCACTGGTACGCCCTCAAAGAGCTACCATCACTGTTCCGGTTTCGTTGACAGTGCCGCTGACGATCCGCCCATTATCCATGCGGATGCGCACAATCTGGCCTGCAGCGCCCGCCGACATGGCCTGCCCTGCGGACGATACCGCATAGCCCACGCCTTGGGCCACGACCTTGACCTGTGCGCCTGCTTTGAAGAGGTTGGGCGCCCGGACCATGCTCTGGCGCAGGGCCTGGCCGGCCCCCAGCTGGCGCGCGGCGATCTGCCCGACCCACATTTCGGGGTTGGCCATGACGGCATTGGATTCCTCGGCCCAGTCGACCTCGGCCTGGGTGGCGTCGTTGGCCGTCAGCACCGCCCCGGGTGCCACCGGGCTGGTCAGCACCCAGGCGGGGCCGAAGGCCTTGATGGTGACGGGCAGGTACACGTTCCACGCGGTCTGGCCTTCGACACAGCGCAGCCCGAGCCGCGTGCGGCCCCACAGGCGCGAACCCGCAGGCAAATAGGGCTCCACCCGGGCGCACGGGGCCAGCCGCAGCCGCGAATCGAGTGCGCCAACGCTCACTTCCATGCGCAATGGCATCCCCGCAGGTTGGGTGCGCGTGATGGCATCGTCCAGCCAGCGCTGAGTGAGCGGCCCCAAGTCAGCCGCCGGATCGGCCGCGGCCTGCGCCTGCGCTTGGGCCAGTGCAGCGCCGCTGCCGCCCAACAGGGCCACGAAAACCGCCCAGCCCAGCACCGCAGCCAGCGTGCGGCGCACTGCGGCGCCCACGGGCGCGGCCGCCGCGGCAGCGCCGACAGGAAGAACACGAGAAAACAAGATTGATGGCATGGGTGTGAGGCAACCATGCTTGACAAGATGACCAACCGGCTGGATTTCCACGGCAACGCGCTGATGCTGCGTGCCGAGCGCCAGCGTGCCATCGCCAGCAACATTGCCAACGCCGACACCCCTGGCTACGTGGCACGCGACTTCAGCTTTGGCGACGCGATGCGCCAGGCCACAGGCTCTGGCGTTACGCGCCTGGCCACCGGCGGCTCCGTGGGCACATCCGGTACGTCCGGCACCTCCTCCAGCACGCTCAGCATGGCCGCCACTTCCAACGCTGCCAGCGCGGCGGGCAACACCGACGGGCGCCACATTCCCTTGCCGGGCGCACGCACTGGCACCGGCGCGGCAGGCGGCCTGGGCTACACCGTCCAGACCCAGCCCAGCCTGGACAACAACACCGTCGACCTGGACCGCGAACGCGCCAACTTTGTCGACAACTCCGTGCGCTACGAAGCCACGCTGCGGTTCATCAACGGCAACGCCAAAACCATGCTCAGCGCCATCCAGGGCCAATAAGCGCCCCGTACCGAGCAGAAAGCGAGTCACCCCATGTCCATGTTCTCCATCTTCAATGTGTCGGGCAGCGCCGTCAGTGCGCAGTCGCAGCGGCTCAACGTGGTGGCCAGCAACCTGGCCAATGTCGATGCCGTGGCCGGTCCCGATGGCAAGGCCTACAAGGCGCGCCAGGTGGTGTTCCAGACCACGCCCATGGGCGGCGACAGCTCCGCCGGCGTGCGCGTGAGCTCCATCAGTGAAAACAACACTCCCGGCCGCCGCGTGCACGACCCGGCCCACCCCTCCGCCGACGAGCAGGGCTATGTGACGCATTCCAACGTGAACGCGGTGGAGGAGATGGTCAACATGATTTCCGCCTCCCGCTCGTACCAGAACAACGTCGAGGTCATGAACACGGCCAAGTCGCTGCTCCTCAAGACCCTGCAGATGGGCCAGTAATTTCAGGAAAGATCGCCATGATCCTCAGCGCCACCAATGCCCCTTCTGTCACGGATGCCACCGGCACCAAGGCCGCCACGGCCGCCACCGACCCTGCTGCCGCGCAGGACCGGTTCCTCAAGCTGCTCGTCGCGCAGCTGAACAACCAGGACCCGATGAACCCGCTGGACAACGCGCAGATGACCTCGCAGATCGCGCAGATCAACACCGTCACCGGCATCCAGCAGCTCAACCAGACGATGGCGAGCATGGCCACGCAGTTCAACTCGCTGCAGGTGATGCAGGGAACGGCACTGATCGGCCGCAACGTGATGACCGAAGGGTCCACGCTCGCCGTGGCCGACAAGGCCGGCAAGGGCGGGTTCGAGATCGCATCGCCCGCCACCAGCGTCAAGGTCGATGTGCTCAACGCCAGCGGCCAGGTGGTCGAGTCGGTGGACCTGGGCGCCAAGGCGGCCGGCCGCCACACCTTCGAGTGGGACGCCAGCAAGTACACCGGCTCGACCGATGGGATGCAGTTCCGCGTCACCGCCACCAATGGCGCGACCAAGATCGACAGCACAGCCCTGGCCCTGTCCAAGGTCACGGCCGCTGGCGCCGAAGACGGCCAGCTTGTGCTGACCCTGGCCAACGGCAAGACCATCAAATACAGCGATATCAAGGCCCTGGTCTAACCGCCGGCCGATTCAGTCCATCAGTTACCGCCCCCATCAGGAGAACACCATGAGTTTTCAGCAAGGCCTCTCGGGCTTGAACGCCGCCAGCAAGAATCTGGACGTCATCGGGCACAACATTGCCAACTCCAACACTGTCGGCTTCAAGGCCTCGCGGGCGGAATTTGCCGAGATGGTGGCCTCTGCCATCGGCTCGGCCGGCGGCACCAACGCCGGCATCGGCGTGGAAGTGGGCGCGGTGTCCCAGCAGTTCACGCAGGGCAACCTCACCATCACCGGCAACAGCCTGGATGTGGCCGTCAACGGCAACGGGTTCTTCACGCTCACGCTGCCCGACGGCACTCCCGCCTACACCCGCTCCGGCAACTTCAAGCTGGACAAGGAGGGCAACATGATCACCAACGACAACGCCAACGTCATGGGCTACCCGGTCGACCCTGCCACCGGCCTGCGTTCGGGCACCGACCCGATCCCGATGGTGTTCCCCACCGCCGAGCCCATCCCGGCCAAGCAGACCGCCACGATCACCGCGGCCTTCAACCTGCCCGCCACCGCCACGGATGCGGCCGGTGACCCGGCTGCCACGCCACCCATCCCGGCCACGCCGCGCGCCACCTACGGCACGTCGATCAACGTGTTCGACAGCCAGGGCGTGGCCAAGCCTGTGAGCCTGTACTTCCAGAAGACCGCCACGGACAACACCTGGGACGTGTACGACGCGCTCGACGACCCGACCGCCGTGCCCCCGGTGGTCGCCACCCCGATCGGCCAGATCGAGTTCGACAACAACGGCGCGATCATCGGCCCCGTGGCCACCCCACCTGCCACCGGTTTTGCGCTCACGCTCAACGTGAACCCGACCCCGCCCAACCCCAACAACCTGCCCGCGTTTGACGTGGCGGTGGGCCTGGACAAGGTCTCGCAAAGCGGCAGCAAATTCGCGGTGTCCAACCTGAGCCAGGACGGCTACACCACGGGCGAGCTCACCGGCATCAACATCGAGAACAACGGGATGATCATGACCCGTTACTCCAACGGCGTGACCCGTGCCGAAGGCCAGCTCGCGCTGTCGAGCTTTCGCAATACGCAGGGCCTGGCCTCGGTCGGCAGCAACAACTGGGTGGCCACTTTTGAATCGGGCCAGCCGGTGGCCGGCACCGCCACCGACGGCAACTTCGGCTCGTTGCGCTCGGGCGCACTCGAAGACTCCAACGTCGACCTGACCGCCGAGCTGGTGAACATGATGACCGCCCAGCGCGCCTACCAGGCCAACGCCCAGACGATCAAGACGCAAGACCAGGTGATGTCCACGCTGGTGAACTTGCGCTGATCGACTGAGCGCCTTCTTCCCGCACTGAATTCGCCCTGGACAACGGAGAGCCCCCATGGACCGCATCATTTACACCTCGATGACGGGCGCCAACGCGGCCGCCCACCGGCAGGCGGTGCTGTCCAACAACCTCGCCAACGCCTCCACCCACGGGTTCCGTGCCGAGATGTCGACCTTTCGCTCTGTGCCTATCCAGGGCGACGGTTCCACCACCCGCGTGTTTGCGCTCGAAGCAACTTCGGGCCACGTCAACACGGCCGGCCCCGTGCAGCGCACCGGCCGCAACCTCGACGCCATGGCCGTGGGCAATGCCTGGTTTGCGGTGCAGGGGCTCGATGGCACCGAGGCCTATACCCGCGCCGGCACCTTCGAAGTGTCTTCCGCAGGCCAGCTGCTCACACCCACGGGCCTGCCCGTGCTGTCCGACGGCGGCGCGCCCATCGATGTGCCTCCGGGCGCCGAGGTGTCGCTGGGCTCGGACGGCACCGTCACTGCCAAGGCATCGGGCCAGCCCGCCCAGGCGATCGGCCGGCTGAAGCTGGCCACTCCCACGCTGGAAGATCCGCTCAAGCGCGGAGACGACGGCCTGTTTCGCGCCACATCGGGCGACCCCATCCCCAGCGACCCCAACGCCCGCATGCTTGCTGGCGCGGTAGAGGGTTCCAACGTGAACCCGGTCGAAAGCATGGTCGGGATGATTGCCGCATCGCGCCAGTTCGAGCAGCAGATGCGCCTTTTGCAGACCGCTGAGACCAATGACAAGACCGCCAGCCAGCTGCTGAGCATGAACGGCTGAAGCGGCCCCGCCGCCAAGCCATAAGGAAGCACCATGATCAACTCCCTCTGGATCGCCAAGACCGGCATGTCTGCCCAGCAGACGCAGCTCGACGTCATCTCGCACAACCTGGCCAACGTCTCCACCACCGGCTACAAGCGCAACAACGCGGTGTTCGAAGATCTGATCTACCAGAACCAGCGGCAGGTGGGCGCCAACACCACCGAGCAAAACCAGTTGCCCACGGGCTTGCATCTGGGCCTGGGGGTGCGCACCGTGGCCACCAGCCGCAACTTCGTGCAGGGCAGCCTGCAGGAATCCAAGAACAACCTGGACGTGGCCATCAACGGCAACGGCTTCTTTGAAGTGACCATGCCCGACGGCACGCTGGGCTACACCCGCGACGGTTCCTTCCAGGTCGATGCGCAAGGCCGCATGGTCACCTCCAGCGGCCTGCCGGTGGCCAATGGCATCACCGTGCCCGCCAACGCCACGAGCGTGACGATCAGCGCCGACGGCGTGGTGTCCGCCACCGTGCAGGGCAACACCCAGCCGCAGCCGCTCGGTAACCTGGCGATGTCGGCCTTCATCAACCCGGCGGGCCTGGAGCCCATCGGCCAGAACCTTTTCAAGGAATCGGCTGCGTCGGGCCAACCGCAGCAGGGCACGCCCGGCACCAACGGCCTGGGCATCCTGAAGCAAGGCTTCCTGGAAGCCTCGAACGTGAACGTGGTGGAAGAGCTGGTCACCATGATCCAGGCCCAGCGCGCCTACGAAATGAATTCCAAGGCCATCCAGACCTCGGACCAGATGCTGGCCAAGCTCAGCCAGCTGTGATGACAAAGATGACGACAGGAGCATTTGCCATGCTGCAGTTCACCCGCCTTTTTGCCCTTCCGCTCGCAGCCGGCGCGCTGCTGCTCACCGGCTGCGCCACCATGTCGCCGCCGCCCGTCACAGGCGGGCTGTTCCACAACGCCAGCTACCGCCCGGCGTTTGAAGACCGCCGCGCGCGCCTGGTGGGCGACAACGTGACGGTGATGATTGTGGAGAACGTGACCGCAAGCCAGAAGTCCTCCTCCACGGTGGACCGCACGTCCGAAGCTTCAGCCGGCATCACCAACCTGCCCTTCGTCAAGCGCTCGCTCGCCGACCGCACCACCCTGGCTGCGGGTTCCGAGAACACCTTCTCCGGCAAGGGCGGCACCGAAAGCGCCAACACCTTCACCGGTTCCATCACCACCACGGTGGTCGATGTACTGCCCAACGGCCACCTGGTCGTGACGGGCGAAAAGCAGATCGGCGTGAACCAGAACGTGGACGTGCTGCGCTTCTCCGGCACCATCGATCCGCGCGCGCTGCAGCCCGGCAGCATCGTGAACTCGACCCAGGTAGCCAACGTGCGGGTCGAGTCCCGCGGCCGCGGCGCACAAGGCGAAGCCCAGGCCATGGGCTGGATGGGCCGGTTCTTCAACACCATCACGCCGTTTTAGGGCTTCACCCCCTGAGGCGCTGCGCGCCTTCCCCCTCTCCTCTACGCGCTGCGCGCTATGGGAGGGGGACGCCGCCAGCGCGGCGGGGCGGCCCTTGCGCGGCGGCCCTCGCTTGGGCCGCGCCAGTTTTTACGGGGGCGGGTTCAGGATGCGCCTAGCGGCTCCAATACCGGAGACATTGCGACTTTGTCCGTCTGGACGCTGTGGTGCTTGTCAACCATCATTGCTACATAATTTATAGCTACTAGCGCTTATCCATCAAGCGCTAGCGCCTATTTTTATTCATATTTTCCCCTGTAGCGCGGCCCCGGCGCCTGCCTGGCTTTCCGCGCACCACCGGCCGTTCCCCACCCGCCCGGGAACCCACGCAATAGGCCGGTGAACCCGCTTCTTTTTGGGTTTTAGTTCCTGGCGGGGCCGCCCACAATCGGTGTCATGAAAGCCTTGTCCCTATCCCTCCTTCCGCGCTCTGCGCGCCTGCTGTGGCTGTTGCTGGCCCTTGCGGCCGCTGCTGCGGCGCTGCCCGCGCATGCGCTGCGCATCAAGGAAGTGGCGGCGGTGCAAGGCGTGCGCAGCAACCAGCTGACCGGCTACGGGTTGATCGTGGGCCTTGACGGCACGGGCGACCAGACCACGCAGATGCCCTACACCACGCAGGCGATGTCGAACTACCTGCAGCAGATGGGCATCAGCCTGCCCCCCGGCGCGGCCAACCAGCTGCAGCTCAAGAACGTGGCGGCAGTGATCGTCACGGCGCAGCTGCCTCCGTTTGCGCAGCCCGGCCAGATGATTGACATCAACGTCTCCTCCATGGGCAACGCCAAGTCGCTCAAGGGCGGCACGCTGATCGTCACGCCGCTGCGCGGCGCCGACGGCGAGATCTATGCGCTGGCCCAGGGCAATGTGGTGGTGGGCGGCGCCGGCGCTTCGGCCGGCGGCAGCAAGGTGCAGATCAACCACCTGAGCGCAGGACGCGTTCCCCAAGGCGCGCAGGTCGAGCGCGCTGTGCCCACGCCGCTCAACGAAGGCGCCACCATCAACCTCGGGCTCAACGCCTCGGACTTCCAGACCGCGCGCCGCGTGGCCCAGGCCATCAACACCAAGCTGGGCAGCGGCCTGGCCACAGCGCTCGATGGCCGCACGGTGCAGGTGCGTGCCCCCATGGACCCCGGCGCCCGCGTAAGCTTCATTGCCGACCTGGAAGAGCTGGCGCTGGAGTCGTCCACGCCCGCGGCCAAGGTGGTCATCAACGCACGCACCGGCTCGGTGGTGCTCAATCAGGCGGTCACGCTCGGCCCGTGCGCGATTGCACATGGCAATCTGTCGATCACCATCAGCTCCACGCCCGTGATCAGCCAGCCCGCCCCGCTCTCGCAAGGGCAGACCGTGGTGGCGCAGCAAAGCGACATCCGCATCAACCAGGAGCCGGGCAATATCATCCAGATGCCGCCCTCGCCCCAGCTGGCCGACGTGGTGAAGGCGCTCAACTCGCTGGGCGCCACACCCGGCGACCTGCTGGCCATCCTGCAGGCCATCAAGGCCGCCGGCGCACTCAACGCCGAGCTGGAAGTGATCTGATTTCGAGGAGCGACCATGTCCCTCACCCTGCCTTCGTCCAGCCCCACCAGCAGCCCCTCGAATGCGCTGGCGGTCGACATCCGCTCGCTCAATGCGCTCAAGTACGACGCGGGCACGGCCAACAACGCCCAGACCACGCGCGAGGTCGCCAAGCAGTTCGAGTCGCTGTTCATGCGCGAGCTGATCAAGAGCATGCGCGACGCCACGATGAAATCCGGCCTGATGGAGGGCGAGCAGGCCAACCTGGGTCAGGACATGTTCGACCAGCAGCTGTCGGTGAACATGGCCGGCATGCAGGGCGGTCTGTCCGAGGCCATTGCGCGCCAGCTCTCGCGCCAGATGGGCGGGGCCGATGCCAATTTTTCCGTGCCCTCGACGCTGAGCCTTCAGCAGCAATCGATGGTGCGCCCCAGCGCACCTGCCACCGCCGCATCGGCCGACGCCACCACCCAGGCCCCCAAGGGCCGTGAGGGTTTTGTACAGCACCTGTCGGGCACCGCTGAGCGCGTGGCCCAGGACAGCGGCATCCCTGCCAGCTTCATGCTGGGCCAGGCCGGCCACGAAACCGGCTGGGGCAAGAGCGAGATCCGCCACAAGGACGGCTCCAATTCGTTCAACCTCTTCGGCATCAAGGCCGGCAAGGGCTGGACGGGCAAGGTCGCCGAGATCACCACCACCGAATTCATCAATGGCAAGCCCCAGAAGGTGACGGCCAAGTTCCGCGCCTACGACTCGTACGAGGATTCGTTCCGCGACTACGCCCGGCTCATCAAGGAGAGCCCGCGCTACGAGAAGGCCGAATCGGTCGCCCAATCCGGCTCGGCCATGGACTATGCCTCGGCGCTGCAAAAGGCGGGCTATGCCACGGACCCCGAATACGCCAAAAAGCTCGGCGGCGCCATCAACAGCGTGGTGCGCACTCTGCGCGCGCAGGCATGATGGATATGAAACGCCCCCTGAGTCGCTTCGCGCCTTCCCCCTCTCTCGCTTCGCGGGAGGGGGACGCCCCCAGCGCGGCGGGGCGGCCCTTGCGCGGGGGCACTGGGCTGGGCCGCGCCAGTTTCACACAGTGGGGTCGGCTGGCCACGCTGCGGACACCACGGATGCGAGGTGAGTCATGAGCCTTCTCAACGTCGGCGCCCGCGCACTGCTGGCCAACCAGGTCGCCCTGCAAACGGCCGGCCACAACATTGCCAATGTCAACACGGCCGGGTATTCGCGGCAGACGGTGGTGCTGCAGACCGTGCAGGGCCAGTTCACCGGCGGCGGGTACATCGGCCAGGGCGTGGATGTGCAGACCATTCTGCGCAACCAGAGCGAGCTGCTCACGCGCCAGTCGGCCACAGCCGGTGCGGTGCAGTCAGCCGACATCGTGCGCGCCGAGCGCTTGCGCCAGCTGCAAGAGGTCTTCAGCGGCGGCACAGCCGGCCTGGGCGCGGCCATCAACGACATGATGAACGCGTTCTCGGACGTGGTGAGCGCCCCCACCGACATCACCGCGCGCACCGTGGTGCTCACGCGCATGGACGAAACCGCGTCGCGCATGCGCTCGGCCGCCGACCGCATCAACGAGATCCAGTACACCGTCAAGGAACAGCTGCAAAGCAGCATCACCGCGGTGAACAGCCTGGCCGGGCAGATGGCGGCCGTGAACGAGCAGATCGCCCGTGCCAAAGGCAACGGCCAGACGCCCAACGATTTGCTGGACCAGCGCGACCAGATCATTCGCGACATCAACCAGTACGTGCAGACCACGCAGGTCGCAGCCGACGACGGCACCGTGGGCCTGTTTGTGGCGGGCAGCCAGCCGCTGGTGCTGGGCAACACGGCGACGAGCCTGTCGGTGGGCGACGCGACCGCGTTCCCCGGCAGCGGCCAGGTCAAGCTGTTCTTCAACCGGCCCGGTGCGCCGGCGGTGGAGATGGACGAGAACGTGCTGGGCGGCGGATCGATGTCGGGCCTGCTGCGCTTCAACAACACCGATCTGGCCGAAGGCCGCAATCTGCTGGGCCGCATGGCCATGGCCATCGGCATGACGATGAACGACCAGCACAACCTGGGCCTCACGCTTGACGGCGCCGTCGGCAAGGACCTGTTTGCGCTGCCCGCCAGCATGCCGGGCCACACCAACGGCGCGGGCGTGGGCACGGTGTCGTTCACAGGCCCCACGCAGTTCGCGGCGTCGGACTATGAAATCCGCTTTACCACCGGCACGGCCGGGCAGGTGGTGCGGCTGTCGGACGGCAAGTCCACACCCTTCACCGACGCGGCCAACCTGGCCACGCTGCAGATCGACGGCCTCAACTTCAACCTGACCACGCCCGGCAACCCCGGCGAGCGCATGTTGTTCAAGCCGTTCAGCACGGCCGCCACCAACATCCAGGCGCTGGTGTATTCGCCGCGCGACCTGGCCGTGGCCAACCCGATCAACGCGGCCATGGGCACGTCCAACGGCGGCACGATGCAGCTGGCAGGCCTCAAGGCCACCGGCCTGCCCAACCCGCCCGGCCTGGTGCTGCCAGCCAACGCCAATCCAGCCGCCATTCCACCGATCCTGGGTGGCATCCAGCTGCGGTTCACCGCCGGCCCGCCCACCACCTACGACGTGCTGGACCGCGGCACCGCGCCGCCGACCACGCTGGCAGCCGCGCAGCCCTACACCCCCGGCGCGGCCATTGCCATCAACGGCTGGGAAATCAAGCTACAGGGCACGCCCAACACCGGCGACACCGTGGTCATCGGCAATGCGTCGGACCCGCAGTACGGCGACACCTTCACCCGCAACTCCGGCAACGCCAATGCGCTGATGGGCCTGCGCGACGTGAAGATGTTTGATGAATCCACGCTCTCCGACGGCTACGCCGGCGCCATGTCCCAGGTGGGCACGCGCACGCAAAGCTCGCTGTTCGCGGCCGAGCTGTCCACCACCATCGCGGCCAACCTGGAGCGGGACCGCACGGCAATTTCGGGCGTCAACCTGGACGAAGAGGCCGCCCGGCTGATCCAATACCAGCAGGCCTACCAGGCATCGTCGAAAATGATCCAGATCGCGCAGAACATCTTTGACTCGCTCATCCAGGGCATGGGCCGCTGATTGGCCGCCGCACCGCACAGAGCTAGGAGTTCGATATGAGCAACACCATCTACCGCCTCGGCACGGCGAACATGTACGACAACGCCCTGCGCAACCTGGGCGCGCGGCAGACGAGCCTGTCGGGCCTGCAGGAGAACCTGACCTCGGGCAAACGCGTGGTGCGTGCCAGCGACGACCCGGTGTCGGCCGCGCAGGCCGAGCGCGCCATCAACCGCCTGGCCCGCATCCAGACCGAGCAGCGCGCGCTGGAGACGCAACGCAATGCCATCGCGCAGGCCGAGTCGGCGCTGGGCGACGCTGTGGACCTGGTGCAGAACTTCCGGGAGCTGGTGGTCAACGCTGGCAGCGCTGCCCTCACTCCGAACGACCGCGCGACGATTGCCAACCAGTTGCAGGGCCTGCGCGAACAAATGGTGGAAGTGGCCAACCGCAAGGACACCAACGGCGTGCCCCTGCTGGGCGCCCTGGGCAGCGCGCTCGCGCCCTTCCTCGGCCCCTTGAGCAGCGCCCCGGACTACAGCTTTGAAGGTTTGCCCGGCCAGGCGGCCAGCAGCGGCGTGACCATCCCCGGCGCGCTGGACGGCGAGGCAGCGTTCATGTTCGACCCACAACGCGACGGTGTGTACAACGCCGGCGTGAGCGCCATCCCGACGAGCCGCATGCTCAACACCACGGCCATCCGGCCCGTGGACCCGAGCCTGGTGACCGGCGACAATTACTCCATCACCTTCAGTGCCGTAGGGCCGGGCGCAACCCCCGGCACCACCACGGCCACCTACACGCTCACCAACACCACCACCGGCGCAGTCTCCCCCGCCGTGGTGGTGCCCGATTTCGCCTCGGACAAGCCGGTGACCATTGCGGTCAACGGCATCCCGGGCCTGGCGTTCGACATCAAGGGCAACCCGGCCAACGGCGACACCATCACGCTGCAGCCCAGCCCGAGCATGTTCAGCGCCATGGACAGCGCGATCAACGGCATCCGCAACGCCAGCGACAGCAATGCTGCATCGCAGGCCGTGGGGCAGGCGCTGGGTAACCTGGACATCGGCCTGGAGCGCCTGCACAACATGCGCGGCTATGCGGGCGAGCTGCTCAACCGCGCGGACCGCATCACGGGCGACCAGGAAAAGCGCTCCGTCCAGCTCGAAGGCGACCGCTCGCGGGCGGAGGACCTCGATATGATCCAGGGGATATCGGACTTCCAGAACCAGCAGGTGGGCTATGAGGCTGCGCTGAAGTCCTATGCCCAGGTCCAGAAACTGTCTCTGTTCAACTTCATTAGCTAGCAGGCCTGCTCAAGCGGTGGGGGCACGGCCCCACACCCGGAACAGGCCCCGTCACAATTGCCTGAGAGCACATGGTCCAATCTGTCCTTGGCAGCCTGATTCTGGGCTACCGCCCCCTCTGGAGCCGCGCCCGCAAGCTGGCCGGCATTCAGCTGTACGCCCACAACGAGCCCTCTGCGGTGGTCGATGGCGCCCACCTGCTGCGCACCCTGCAGGAGCTTTGGTCGGCCAGCTCCCCCCCCATCCTGCTCTCACCCCAAAACCACGCGCTGCTGTGCAACCTGCTCGACCATGCGCCCCGCGGCGCGCCGTGGATTGAGGTGCGCAACGAGTGGCTGTCGGAGTCGGCGATCTACACCCGCGTCAAGGCGGCGCACCAGCGCGGCCTGCGGCTGGTGTGGCGCGGCGAGTTGGGCCAACTCCCCGAGCCCGATGTGGCGCAGTGTTTTGACAACAGCCTTCTGAGCCTGCGCCCGGAAGCTGCAGTGGCGGCGCTCAAGCCCGCGCCGGTGCGCACAGGTGCCGGTGCGCCCGCGCGGCCCGCCGCCCCGCCCATCCTGGCCGGGCAGATGTACGAAGGCATTGCCAGCCGCGCGCTCATGGAGCGGTGCCTGGACGAGCACAACGCCATGGCCCTGGCAGGCTGGCCGTCGGAAGACGTGCTCTACAGCCTGCGCCACCAGGCGCAACAGCCGTCGCACGCGGTGATCTTCAAGCTCATGAAGGCCATCGACGACGAGCAGTCGCTTGAGACCTTCGAGGCCATCATGGGCGAGGACCCGCTGCTCGCCTACCGCTTCATGGTCTACACCAACTCCGCCGCTTTGGGCCTGCGCACGGGCATCGATTCGCTGCGTCGGGGCCTGGTGATGATGGGCTATGGCTCCATCCAGCGCTGGCTGTCCGACCAGCTGCCCCACGCCAGCACCGACCCCAACATGCAGCCGGTGCGCGAGTCCATGGTGATGCGCGCCGAGCTCACCGCACACCTGCTCGATGCGGGTGTCGAAAACGACCTGCGCCGCGAGATCTATCTGTGTGGACTGCTTTCGCAACTGGACGACCTCATGGGCGAGCCGCTGGGCGCCATCCTGCGTCGCCTGCCGCTGTCTGAACGCATCTACGACGCCACCGTGCTGCACACCGGCCCCTATGCGAGCGGGCTGCAGATGGCCTGCGCGCTGGAGACGGACGACGCGAGCGCCATCCGCCACCTGTGCGAGACCTACGAACTCGACCTCGAAGAAGTCAACCGCGCGCTGCTGCGCGTATTGGCCGACCTGGAAGTGGAGCGCAAGTAACCCCCTTGAGCCGCTGCGCGTCTTCCCCCGGAGGGGGACGCCAACAGCGGCCTGGCGGAGCCAGTTCCGCGGTGACGCTGGCGTGGGCCGCGCCCTTGGCGCGGGCCAGTGAGTTTGCGGTGCGCTTTGGTCACCTGCCCCTTGATGGCGGAACCCAGCTGAAGGAGTGACCAGCGGCCCACCCTGACCGCCTACCGCGCCTGCTCATCGCGCACCCGCGCAAACGTCTTCCAGAATGCGGCCTCCTGCGTGGTGGCAAAGTTGATGCGCATCAGCGTGCTGGGTTTGCGCTCCGCATGGAACAGCGCACCGGGCGCCAGCAGGTAGCCCTCGTCCAGCATGCGCTGCGCCAGCGCATCGGTGTCCACTCCGGTCTCGACCCAGCCGAACAACCCCACGGGCTCGGCCGCAAAAGTGCAGCCGGCCCCCAGCGCAAGCTTGACGCTGCGCGCGCGCGCCGCGTCAAGCCGCGTGCGGATGCGCTCGGCGTGGCGGCGCAGCTGGCCTTGTTCGATGCACAGTGCCAGCGCTTTCTCCAGCAGTGCCGGGGTGGTCAACGTGGCGAGCAGCTTGGTGTCCAGCAGTTGCTCGATCAGCGACGGCGGCGCCGCAAGAAAACCGATGCGCCAGTTGGGCGCGAGGATCTTGGCAAACCCGCTCACGTAGATGGTGCGCTGCAAGCCATCAAGGGCCGTGAGCCGCGTGGCGTGCTCGGGCGCGATGTGGCTGTAGGTGTCGTCCTCGACGATGTGAAAGTTGTGCCGGTTGGCCAGCTGCAGGATGCGGTGCGCGCTGCCGGGCGACAGGCAGTAACCCGTAGGGTTGTGGAACACGCTCACGCTCACGTAGAGCTTGGGCTGGTGCACCTCGCAGTACTTGGCCATGACCTCCAGGTCGGGCCCGTCGGCGCGGCGCGGCACAGGCAGGATGTGCATGCCCAGGGCGGCCAGCCGCGCAAACTCCACGGCCCAGCCGGGCTCTTCCACCATCACCGGGTCGCCGGGGCGCAGCAGCGTGCGGCTCACGATGTCGAGCGCGTGGGTGGCGCCCACGGTGGTGATGATGTTCTCAGGCGTCGCATGCACGTTGAGCGTCGCAAGCTTTTTGGACAACACCCTGCGCAACCCCGTGTCACCCAGTGGCTCGCCGTACTGCAGCGAAAAGTCGTTCAGCGCCCGTGTGCTGGTCACCTTGCGCACGGCAGCGGGCATGAAGGTCGATTCGAGCCAGTCGGGCGGGAACACGCCCATGCCCGGCTGCGGCTTGTCGCTGATCTTGTGGAACATGCCGCGGATCAGCGCCGTGGCATTGACGGGCGGCGCCCCGCGCGCTGCACCGCGCCCAGCGCCCCGGGCGGCAAACCAGTGCGCGGTGCTCCAGTTGCCCATGCCGCGCTCGGCCTCGGGGGTGTCGCCTTCGTCCTCGGGCGCGCGCTCCGCCAGGCCCGTGGGCATCTCGCGCACAAAGAACCCACGGTTCTTGCGCGCCTCCACCAGGCCCTGCGCGAGCAACTGGTCATAGGCCGCCACCACGGTCGACGGGCTCACGCCGTGCTGCTGTGCACACTGCCGCACTGACGGAAGGCGCGCGCCCGGCGCCAGCAGCCGGTTGCGGATGCGCTCGCCAAACCGCGCCGACAGCTGCTCGGTCAGCGACTGGGTGGAGGTTTTCATCAGCATGGCAGTGTCCTTATGGCGTCAGCGTGTACTGTTATCGCAGCCAATACAGATCGCGAACTGCGTTGTTGAACTGTATTGGTTGTGTACTGGCGCGCAAGATTACATTGAAGCCTCAGCGTTGACAAGTTCCCCCTCCACCGAGCCCCGCACACCTTCGCACCATGAGCGCCCCCGAACTGACTGCCCTGCTGCTGTTCTGCACCGCGATGAGCTTTTCGCCGGGGCCCAACACCACGCTGTCCACGGCCCTGGCGGCCAACCTGGGCCTCAAGCGCGCCCTGCGCTTTTGTTTTGCGGTGCCCGCAGGTTGGACGCTGCTCATGCTCGCCAGCGGCCTCGGCCTGGGCGCGCTGATCACCGGTGTGCCCGCCTTGCGCTGGGCCGTGACGCTGCTGGGCGTGGCCTACATGCTGTGGCTGGCCTACAAACTGAGCCGCGCCGGCAAACTGGCCGAAGTGGACAGCCACCGCCTGAACGTGACTTTCTGGCAAGGCGTGGGTCTGCAGTTCGTGAACATCAAGGCCTGGATGCTGGCGCTCACGCTCAGCGCGGGCTGGGTGGTCAACGCAGCCGGGCAGCCGGCATCCAACCCGGGTGAGCGCTTGGCGATCATCTGCGTCGTGATGATGCTGTTCGCCTTCACCAGCAATTTTGTGTACGCCCTCGTTGGCTCGCTGCTGCGCCAGTGGCTGGCCCAGGGCAGCCGCCTGCTGTGGTTCAACCGCGCGCTGGCCCTGGTGCTGGTGGTGACGGCCGTTTGGATGATCACGCTATGAACCACGCTCAAGAACGCGAAGCGCTGATCTGGGGCCTGGTGGGCGTGGTGCTGTTCGCCGCCACGCTGCCCATGACACGCCTGGCCGTCGGCCCGGTGGACACGCCGCAGCTGTCGCCGTGGTTCGTCACCTTCGGTCGCGCGGCGGTGGCCGGGCTCTTGTCCATCGCTTACCTCCTGTGGCAGCGCAGCCGCGGGCAGCTCAACGTGCCATGCTGCGCGGAGTGGCCGCTGCTGGGCATCACCGCATTCGGTGTGATCGTCGGCTTTCCGCTGTTCCTGGCTCTCGCGTTGCGTCACGTGCCCAGCACACACGGCGCGGTGGTCACAGCGCTGCTGCCTTTGTCCACTGCGGTGCTGGGTGCGCTGTGGTACCGCCAGCGGCCCTCGGCAGGCTTCTGGGCGTGCGCGGTGCTGGGCAGCGGGCTGGTGCTGGGCTTCATGGCCTGGCGTGCGGGCGGCTTCTACCTGGGCGCGGCCAACATCTACCTCATCATCGCGATGACCACGGGCGCGTTTGGCTACATCGGCGGCGCGCGCCTCACGCCCAGCCTGGGTGCCGAGCAGGTGATCTGCTGGGTGCTGGCCTGCAGCCTGCCGCTCACCCTGCCGGTGGCCTGGTGGTTTGCACCCGCCGCGCCCGGCGCCATCAGCGCGATGGCGTGGACGGGGTTTGCGTATGTGGCGCTGTTTTCGATGTGGATCGGTTTTTTTGCCTGGTACCGCGCGCTGGCGCTGGGTGCCGTGCGGGTCAGCCAGATCCAGCTGGTGCAGCCTTTCCTGAGCCTGCTGTTTGCGGTGCCGCTGCTGGGCGAGCGCCTGGACCTCGTCACCGCAGGCTTTGCACTGGCCGTGATCGCCACCGTTTTTGTGGGCAAGAAGATGCCCGTTCACCAGAGAGCCACCGCATGACCACCGCCACCGCTACCACCACCACGAACATCCCCACGCCCGAACAACGCCTGCAGCAGCTGGGCATCGTCCTGCCCACCGTCTCTGCGCCGCGCGGCAATTTCGATGCGTATGTGCTGGACGGAAACACGCTGTACCTGTCGGGCAAGGGCTCGCCCCAGCGCGAAGACATGGCCACTGTGCCCAAGGTAGGCCGCGAGATCAGCGCCGCCGAGGCCCGCGACCACGCCCGCGCCGTGGGCCTGCAGCTGATCGCCACCATGCAGGCCGCCCTCGGTGACCTGTCGCGCGTGCGGCGTGTGGTCAAGGTGCTGGGCATGGTCAACGCGGTGCCGGACTTCATGCAGCACACCGAGGTCGTCAACGGCTGCTCGGACCTGCTCGTCGAGGTGTTTGGCGATGCAGGCCGGCACGCACGCTCGGCCGTGGGCGTCGGCTCGCTGCCGCGCGGTTTTGCGGTCGAGATCGAAGCCATCGTTTCCGTGAAGGACTGAGCCACCATGCAGATGCACAACATCCCCTTTGCCACGACCGACTGGTCGGCCCTGCCCCGCGAAGAAAAAAGCGCGCAGGCCGGCCAGGCGTTCTGGCGCACCCAGCAGTTTGGCGACCTGCGCGTGCGCATGGTCGAGTACACGCCGGGCTATGTCTCGGACCACTGGTGCGTCAAGGGCCACGTGCTGCTGTGCCTGAGCGGAGAATTGCACACCGAGCTGGAAGACGGCCGCACATTCACTTTGACGCCGGGCATGAGCTACCAGGTGGCCGACAACGCGGAACCGCACCGTTCCACGGCCCCACAGGGCGCCACGTTGTTCGTCGTGGACTGACCGGCCCGCGCCCCCCCACGAAGCCCTGTGAAATACTCCGTAGACCAAGGTTTGCAGCAACTGCCCGGCCCAGGGGGCGAGCGGTTTGCCGAGCTGCTGCGCCACGGCAGCATGCGCACCGAGCTGTACGCGCCGCGCGGCGAAGACCCGCAAACGCCCCATGCGCAGGATGAGCTTTATTTCATCCAGCGCGGGAGCGGAGAATTCGTCCAGGGCAGCACACGCCACCGCTTTGCCCCTGGCGACGCTTTTTTTGTACCCGCGGGGCAGACGCACCGCTTCGAGAATTTTTCTGGCGACTTTGCAACATGGGTGGTCTTTTGGGGACCGCCCGGAGGAGAACGAGAATGAAACTGAACGACCTGCCACAGAACAGCACCTGGACCCTGGCGCGCCGCGCCGAGCGCATGAACCCCTCGGTCATCCGCGAAATCCTCAAGGTCACCGAGAAGCCCGGAATCATCAGCCTGGCGGGCGGACTGCCCTCGCCCAAGACCTTCCCGATCTCGGCGTTTGCCGAAGCCTCGGCCGCCGTGCTGGCCAACGACGGCCCGGCCGCGCTGCAATACGCCGCCAGCGAAGGCTACGCCCCGCTGCGCCAAGCCATCGCCGACTTCCTGCCCTGGGACGTGGATGCCGACCAGGTGCTGATCACCACCGGATCGCAGCAAGCGCTGGACCTGATCGCCAAGGTGCTGATTGACGAAGGCAGCCGCGTGCTGGTGGAAACTCCCACCTACCTCGGCGCCCTGCAGGCCTTCACGCCCATGGAACCCACGGTGGTGTCGGTGGCCAGCGACGATGAAGGCGTGCTGGTGGACGACCTCAAGGCCAAGGTGGGCACCGGTGCCGACAAGGCGCGCTTCTTGTACGTGCTGCCCAACTTCCAGAACCCCACGGGCCGCACCATGAGCGAAGCGCGCCGCGCCGCCATGGTGAAGGCCGCCGCCGAGCTGAACCTGCCCTTGGTCGAAGACAACCCCTACGGCGACCTGTGGTTCGACAACCCACCACCCGCACCGCTCACGGCCCGCAACCCCGACGGCTGCATCTACATGGGCTCGTTCTCCAAGGTGCTCGCCCCGGGCCTGCGCCTGGGCTTCGTCGTGGCCCCCAAGGCGGTGTACCCCAAGCTGCTGCAGGCCAAGCAGGCGGCCGACCTGCATACCCCCGGCTACAACCAGCGCCTGGTGGCCGAGGTGATGAAGGGCAACTTCCTGGACCGCCACGTGCCTACCATCCGCGCGCTTTACAAGCAGCAATGCGAGGCCATGCTGACCGCACTCGACAAGGAAATGCAGGGCCTGGGTGTGCAATGGAACCGCCCGGACGGCGGCATGTTCCTGTGGGTGCGCCTGCCTGAAGGCATGAGCGCTGTGGAGCTGCTGCCCAAGGCGGTGGAGCGCAACGTGGCCTTCGTGCCCGGCGCCGCCTTTTATGCCGACAACGCCGACCCGCGCACGCTGCGCCTGTCGTTCGTGACCTCGAGCGTGGAGCAGATCGCTACCGGCATTGCGGCGCTGGCCGCTGCCGTTCGTGACCAGTTGGCCGCGCAGGCCAAGGGCTGACACATGCTAAGACTCTGGGGTCGCATGTCGTCCATCAACGTCCGCAAGGTGGTGTGGGCCGTGCAGGAGCTGGGCCTGCCGTCGGTGCAGCGCACCGATGCGGGCGGGCAGTTTGGCATCGTGCGCGAGGCGCGCTACCTGGCGTTGAACCCGAACGGCCTGGTGCCGCTGATCGAGGATGAGGACACGGGCGCGGTGCTGTGGGAGTCCAACACCATCGTGCGCTACCTGTGCGCGCGGCATTCGATGGGGGAGATGTACCCCGAGCCCCTGCCCGCACGTTTTGTGGCCGAGCAGTGGATGGACTGGCAGCAGACCACGCTGAACCCCGCGGGGCGCGACGCCTTCCTGCAGTGGATCCGCACGCCCGCTGCGCAGCGCAACGACGCGCTCATCGCCGCCTCGGTGGCGGTGACCGAGCCACTGATGGCCATGCTGGATGCGCACTTGGCGCGCCACCCGTTCATCGCGGGCGAGCGCTTCACCATGGCCGACATCCCTGTGGCCTGCGAGATCCACCGCTGGTGGGGGCTGCCCCAGGATCGCCCCGCGCGGCCGCACCTGGAGCGCTGGTACCAGGCGGTGAGCAGCCGCACCGGCGCCATCGGCGTACTCGACCAGCCCCTGTCCTGAACGGACGCACTGCCATGCACCAGCGCCCCTTCAAGCAGATCGACGTGTTCAGCGACCGGCCCGGCTACGGCAACCCGGTCGCCGTGGTGCTGGATGCGCACGACCTGAGCGACAGCGACATGCGCCGTTTTGCGGCCTGGACCAACCTGTCGGAGACCACCTTTTTGCTGCCGCCCACCGACGCGGGCCGCGCGGCGGGCGCCGACTACCGGGTGCGCATCTTCAGCCCCAATGGCGAGTTGCCGTTTGCAGGCCACCCCACACTGGGTACCTGCCATGCTTGGCTGCAGGCGGGCAATGCGCCGCGCGTGGCCGGCATGGTGATCCAGGAATCGGCGCTGGGCCTGGTGCGCGTGGAGCACAGCGGCAGCACGCTGGCCTTTGCCGCGCCGCCGCTCAAGCGCAGCGCGCCCAGCCCCGCGCTCGTGCCGCTGATCGCCAGCGCACTGGGCGTGCGCCCGCAGCAGATCCAGGGTGCGCAGTTGCTGGACAACGGCCCGGTGTGGCTGGGCCTGCTGCTCGACAGCGCTGAGACGGTGCTGGGCCTCAAGCCCGACCATGCGCGCCTCAAGGACCTGGGCCAGGACGTGGGCGTGATTCACGTCGGCCCTGCGGCCAGCGACATACGCCAACCCGGCGCCGTGGTGCGCGCCTTTGCCGCGCCCATGGGCAACCCCGAAGACCCCGTCACCGGCACACTGAACGCCAGCCTGGCCGAATGGCTGATTGCCGACGGCCTGGCCCCGCGCAGCTATCTGGTAGCCCAAGGCGAGTGCCTGGGACGCGCCGGCCGCGTGCATGTGCGCTAGGACGATGCGCAGCAAATCTGGGTGGGCGGCCAGGCCGTCACCTGCGTGGAAGGCACGGTGTTGCTGTGAACTGCATTCCCATCGCCCCGCCACCCAGCGGCTGAGTCACCGAGGGCTTCACGGCCCGCCAGCGCACTGCCAGACACGACCTCTACGCAGCTTCAGCCCTACCGCGGCAACCCCCTGGCCGTGGTGCTGGATGGCACGGGACTTACCACCGAGGCCATGCAGGAGTTCACCAATTGGACCAACCTGTCCGAAGCCACGTTCTTGCTGCCCCCCAGCTCGCAAGGCCGCGCGGCCGGTGCCGACTACCGCGTGCGCATTTTCTGCCCCGGGCGTGAGCTTCCCTTTGCCGGCCATCCCACGCTGGGCAGCTGCCACGCCTGGCTACAGGCCGGGGGCCAGCCGCAGGTGGCGGGCAAGGTGGTGCAGGAATGTGGCGTGGGTCTGGTCGCGCTGCGGCAAGACGGCGCGCGCCTCGCGTTCGCGGCACCTGCGCTGATCAAGAGCGGGCCGCTGGCTGAAGACGATGTGGCCCTGATCGCGCGCGGCCTGGGTGTGGCGCGCACCGACATCCTGCACCACGCCTGGTGCGACAACGGCCCCAACTGGCGTGGCGTGATGCTGCGCTCGGCCGAGCAGGTGCTGGCGCTCAAGCCGGATGCAAGCATCCTGGGCAAGCTGGACGTCGGCGTGGTCGGGCCGCGTGGCAAGGTGGGCGTCATCGGCAGCACCGACGCAGAGGGCATCGCCTTTGAAGTGCGCGCCTTCTTCCCAGGCAACAACGGCCTGGCCGAGGACCCGGTGACGGGCAGTCTCAACGCCGCACTGGCGCAATGGCTCATCGGCGCCGGGCTGGCCCCCGCGCAGTACGTGGCAGCCCAGGGCACCTGCCTGGGCCGCGCGGGGCGGGTGTTTGTGGAACAGCAGGGCGACACCATCTGGGTCGGCGGCAGCTCGGTCACCTGCGTGTCGGGCGAGGTGCTGCTGTGACGGCCGCAAGCGCCACCCCCGGCACGGCGCAGCCGCCCGGCGTGGACCACCTGGTCGTGCTGGCCACCGACCTGGCCTCGGGCGTGGCGTGGTGCGAGCGCGCGCTGGGCATCACGCCCACGGCAGGCGGCGAGCATCCGCTGATGGGCACGCACAACCGCATCCTCAGCATTGCGAGCCCCGCACACCCACGGGCCTACCTGGAAGTCATTGCTATTAATTCAGGAGCTGTAAAGTCAATACCATCGAGCGCCAGGCGTTGGTTTGACATGGATGATGCCGCTTTGCAGCAGCAGGTGGCCGAACACGGACCGCAGCTCATCCACTGGGTGGCCTCCGTGCCCGATGTGGCCGCTGCACACGCAGCGCTCTCGGCGCTGGACCTGGAGCGCGGCGCCATCGTCACCGCCAGCCGGCCCACGCCCAACGGCCTGCTGCAGTGGCAGATCACCGTGCGCGAGGACGGCCTGCGCCTCATGGACGGCTGCCTGCCCACGCTCATCCAGTGGGGCCCGGTGCACCCTTGCGACAGCCTGCCCGCCAGCGGTGTGCAGCTGCAGTCGCTGGCGCTGCAGCACCCGCAGTCGGCCACGCTGCAGGCCGCGTGCGATGCCATCGGCGTCGCGGGCGCGGTGACCCTCTCGGCAGGCGGCTTACCCCGTCTCACAGCGCGGCTGACCACACCACGCGGCCCGGTTGCCTTGGTTTCATTCACACCGGCGTAATTCACCATGCTCTTTTCTGCCCAGGAACTGCTGATCTTTGCGCTGGCCGCGCTGGTGCTGGTGCTCACGCCCGGGCCCAACATGGTCTATTTCGTCTCGCGCAGCCTCACGCAAGGGCCCCGCGCGGGGTTGATCTCCTTGGCCGGGGTGGTGCTGGGTTTTGTGGTGCACCTGCTGGCGGCGGCACTGGGCCTGACCGCGCTGCTGGCCACCGTCCCGCTGGCCTTTGACGCCATCCGCTACGCCGGTGCGGCCTACCTGCTGTGGATGGCCTGGCAGGCGGTCAAGCCGGGCGGCGCCGCCCCCTTCGAGGCCCGCAACCTGCCGCACGACGGCCCGCGCACGCTGTTCCTGATGGGCTTCATGACCAACCTGCTCAACCCCAAGATCGCCATGTTCTACCTGTCGTTCTTCCCGCAGTTTTTGCACCCCGAGCGCGGCGAGTTGCTGCTGCAGAGCCTGACGCTGGGCAGCGTGCAGATTTCCACCAGCGCCGCCGTCAACACCCTCCTCATCCTGTGCGCAGCGCGCGTAGCCCTGTTCCTCAACCGCAACGCCGCCTGGATGCGGGCGCAACGCTACTTCATGGGCACGGTGCTCGGCCTGCTCGCTCTCAAACTGTTGACCGAAAAGAAAGCCGCCGCATGAACGCCCGCCTCGACCCCGCCACCGCACTGCTGCCCACCCTTGCCGACATCGAAGCTGCTGCCGAGGTCGTGTACCGCGACTTCCCGCCCACACCGCAGTACCGCTGGGGCCTGCTGAGCGAACGCCTGGGCACCGACTGCTGGCTCAAGCACGAGAACCACACGCCCGTCGGAGCCTTCAAGATCCGCGGCGGCGTCACCTACTTTGACCAGCTCGCGCAGCGCGGGGCCATGCCCAAGGAGGTGATCAGCGCCACGCGCGGCAACCACGGCCAGAGCATGGGCTGGGCCGCGCGCAGCCATGGCGTGGCCTGCACCATCGTCGTGCCGCAGGGCAACTCCGTCGAGAAAAACGCGGCCATGCGCGCCCTGGGCGTCAAGCTGA
>SDXZ01000057.1 GCA_004210805.1 Acidovorax sp. | reverse complement strand
GCCGACCTGTACCTGGAAGGCCACGACCAGCACCGCGGCTGGTTCCACAGCTCGCTGCTGCTCGCATCGGCCCTCGAAGGCCGCGCGCCCTACCGCGGCCTGCTGACCCACGGGTTCACTGTGGACAGCCAAGGCCGCAAGATGAGCAAATCGCTGGGCAACGGCATTGATCCGCAGGAGATCAACAAGAAGCTCGGCGCCGAAATCATCCGCCTGTGGGTGGCCGCGAGCGACTACTCGGGTGACATCGCGGGCGACGAGAAGATCCTGGCGCGTGTGGTCGATGCCTACCGCCGTATCCGTAACACGCTGCGTTTTTTGCTGGCCAACGTGAGCGATTTCGACCCGGCTACGGACACCGTCCCGTTCGACCAGATGCTGGAGATCGACCGCTATGCGCTGACCCGTGCGGCCGAGTTCCAGGCCGAGGTGCTGGCGCACTACAAGGTGTATGAGTTCCACCCCGTGGTGGCCAAGCTGCAGCTGTACTGCTCGGAAGACCTGGGCGGCTTCTACCTGGATGTGCTCAAGGACCGCCTGTACACCACCGCGCCCAAGAGCCTCGCGCGCCGCAGCGCACAGACCGCGCTCTACCAGATCACCCACGCCATGCTGCGTTGGATGGCGCCGTTCCTGTCGTTCACGGCCGAAGAGGCGTGGAAGGTGTTCGGCAAATCCGATTCCATCTTCCTCGAGACCTATGGCTCGATCACTGGCGCGGACGAAGGCATGCTGGCCAAGTGGTCGCGCCTGCGCGAGATCCGCGATGCGGTGAACAAGGAAATCGAATCGCTGCGTGCCGCGGGCCAGGTCGGCTCATCGCTGCAGGCCAATGTGGTGCTCACCGCTGCGCCTGAGGACCACGCGCTGCTCGCCAGCCTGGGCGACGACCTCAAGTTCGTGTTCATCACATCCGCTATCGAATTGGTAGCAGGAAACGCACTACAGATAAGCGCTAGACCCAGTTCTGACGCCAAATGCGAACGTTGCTGGCATTACCGCAGCGATGTGGGCCAGGATGCGGCGCACCCCACCATCTGCGGGCGCTGCACCAGCAACCTGTACGGCGCTGGCGAAAGCCGGGTGCACGCATGAGCGCGGGCAGCAGCACAGCGCTGGCCGGGCGCTCCGGCGCGGGCATGTGGCCATGGCTCGCTTGGGCCGTGGTCCTGCTGGTCGCCGACCAGATCACCAAGACGCTGATCATCAACCACTACCAGCTGGGCGATGCCACGGTCATCACCAACTTCTTCAACATCGTCCGGGCGCACAACACGGGTGCGGCGTTCTCGTTTTTGCAGAACGCGGGCGGCTGGCAGCGCTGGCTGTTCACCGGCATCGGCGTGGTCGCCACGATCTTCATCGTGTGGCAACTGCGTGCGCACCCGGGGCAAAAGCTGTTCAGCTTTGCGCTGTCCAGCATCCTGGGGGGTGCGGTCGGCAACGTGGTGGACCGCCTGATGCATGGCTACGTGGTGGATTTTCTCGACTTCCACTGGGACTTCCTCGCGGGCATCTTCCACGGCGGCCACTTCCCGGCGTTTAACGTGGCGGACATGGCGATCAGTGTGGGGGCAGCTTGCCTGATCCTGGACGAGGTGTTGCGGATGCGGCGCGAGCGCCAAAACGCGCGCTAGGCCCTATCGCAACACGGGCAGCACCTCAAAACCCTTGCCCATCAACGGCCCGCCCTGTGCGGGCCGTTTGCATGGCGGCTGCCCAAGTGGCTGGCTTTCGCAAGCGGCTGGCGGAGGCCAGGTCCCGGCCCCAGCACGCCGCAAAGAGGCCACCGCCTTTCGCAGTCAATCAACTGCGTGCGGCACCGCGCGCACCGGTGAAGCCTGAGCCCAAGGGCCACGCCACCACCGGTGCAATCGGCTGCGTCAAAGCCCGATCAACGCCTTGGCCACGTATCCGGCGATGCGCGGGTTTTCGGTCAGTCTGCGTGTGCTGTAGCCGTACCAGTCCTCGCCAAAAGGCACGTAGATGCGCACGGTAAAGCCCATTTGCCGCAGCCTGTCGCGCAAGGGCTCGCAAACGCCCAGCAGCATCTGAAATTCGAACCGGGTGTGATCGATCCCGCGGCGGCGGACCAGTTCGATGATCTGCCCAATCAGCCCGGCATCGTGCGTGGCGATGCCTACAAAACTCCCTGCATCAAAGCAGCGCGTCACGTGGTTCAGAAAATGCCCGTTGATGGCGCGCCGGTCGCTCCAGGCGTTGGCCACCAGGTGGGCGTGGTCTTCCACATAGATCCCTTTGCAGATGCGCAAGGTGCAGCCCTGCTCGACCAGAGGCTCGATGTCCTCGTAAGTCCGCTGCAGATAGGCCTGCAACGCCAAGCCCGCGCCGGTGGAGCGGGCCCGAAGACCGTTGAACAGCGCGATTTCCTTTTGCGTGCAGCGTACGTCCTCCATGTCGATGCAAATGGAGTTGTGATGGCGCGCCGCGGCATCCAGCACGCTGCCGGCAAGGTGCTCGCACTGGGCGGTATCCAGCAGCAGACCCAACGCCGTGGGCTTGATGGAAATGTTGGCTTGCAGTCCGTGGGCGGCAATCGCACCGAGAAGTTCGATGTAGGCGTCGGCAGTCGCCTGTGCCCGCGGCAAGCTGGAAACCGCTTCGCCCAGGATGTCGAGCGTGACGGGGAAACCCTGCGCGTTGAGTTGCTGCACGCGCACGAGCGCTTGGCCCAGGTTGCTGCCGGCGATGTAACGGCGGGAAATTTTATGGACCAGCGCGCGCGGGATCCAGGGAATGGCGCGCATGGCCAGCGTATTGAGAAGTTGCATGTTGGCGATCCGATGAAGAACAGAACAGCTGCTCGCAAGCCACACCGACGGGTCTCGGCGATGGATGGGCGGAGCAGGACAGCCGGCCCGTGGCGGGCTGGCAAAGCGACGCGGTGCCGCGAGCGCTCAAGGCGCTGCAGCCGCCGTTGCGGGCGTTCAGTTCTTCAAAGGAGGCCAGGCTGCGCGGTGCATGCGTCGTCTCTGGTACGTACGGGTGTACGGGGTGGCAGGAACCAGTGCTCAGGTTCGTGGGGCGAGGGGCCCCAACGCGAGCGGGTCAGGCGCGCATGGTACAAGGTTTGCACAGCGCAAAGCAGCGACCAACGGGGGGCGCCAGGCTATCCGCCACACCGCGGCACCCCTGCCGCAATATGGGCATCTGTCCTCGCTATCGAATCAGGAGTATGCTTATATGTCAGTTTTGTGACAATTACAGGTGCCACCGCCCTTGCGTGCAATCGCTGCGGCAGTCGCGCAACCGGCAACGCAGACCCATCTGCCAGCGCCTGCCGGCACAAAATGTAAACGCCGCCCTTGAGTACCCGTCAAACGGACGCTGGATGCCCTTGCATCTGCCGTGGGCCCGGCGCATGCTCTTTTGCACGCACCCGTAGGAGTTTGTCGGACTTGGAATCGTCGGCTGCAAATTGACCCCAGCGGGCCATTTTTCACCGTCTTTTTGCCCCATAGCTCGGCTATGGGGCTGCAAATCCGGCAAAAACTGTACTCGCTGGACCCAATTTTCGCGAATCGACGCTCCAAGTCCGACAGACTCCTAGAAGAAGAAACGACTGTTTTCCATGAAGCATCTCTTGAATTTGTTGGCGGCGGTATCGCTGCTGATCTGGGGCACCCATCTGGTGCGTACCGGCATCCTGCGTGTGTTTGGCGCCAACTTGCGCCAGCTGATCGCCCACAGCGTCAGCAACCGCTTCACCGCCGTACTGTCGGGCATCGGGGTGACCGCGGTGGTGCAGTCGAGCACGGCCACCGCGCTCATCGTCTCGTCCTTTGTCGGCCAGGGGCTGGTGGGCCTTCCCGCCGCGCTGGCCGTGATGCTGGGCGCCGACGTGGGCACCAGCGTGATGGCCGTGGTGTTCTCGATGGACCTGTCGTGGCTGTCGCCGCTGTTCATCTTTGCGGGCGTGGTGCTTTTCATCTCGCGCAAGGACACCGCCGCAGGCCGCGTGGGCCGCGTGCTCATCGGCCTGGGCCTCATGCTGCTGGCCCTGCGCCTTATCACCGAATCCACCATCGTCCTCACGCAGTCGCCCACCGTGCGTGCGCTGCTAGGGGCGCTTACCAGCGATTTGTTGCTGGAGATCTTCACCGGCGCCGTGCTGGCCATCGTGGCGTATTCCAGCCTGGCCACCGTGCTGCTGACCGCAGCGCTGGCCGGCTCGGGCGGCATCCCGCCCGACGTGGCGCTGGGCCTGGTGCTGGGCGCGAATCTGGGCAGCGGCGTGCTGGCCGTGCTCACCACCATGAAGGCCAATGTGCAGACGCGCCAGGTGCCGCTGGGCAACCTGTTCTTCAAGATCATCGGCGTGGTCATCATGACGCCGCTCACCGGCCTGTGGCTGCAGCATGTGCGGCCGTATGTGCCAGAGATTGCGGCGCTGGTCGTGCTGTTCCACCTGGCCTTCAACCTCGTGGTGGGCATCATCTGCATCGGCCTCACAGGCACCGTGGCGCGGGCCGTGCAGCGCCTGCTGCCGCAAGAAAAAGCCCAGGCCGCGGGCACACGCCCGCAGCACCTGGACCCTTCTGCCCTGGCCACGCCGTCGCTGGCCATCTCGTGCGCCGCGCGCGAGGCGCTGCACCAGGCCGACGTGGTCGAATCCATGCTGCGGGGCCTGCACAAGGTGATCCAGACCGACAACCTCCAGCTCGCCCAGGACCTGCGCAAGCTCGACGACGAGGTGGATGGCCTGTACTCGGCCATCAAGTACTACATGACCAAGATTTCGCGCGAGGCCCTGGACGAGCGCGAAGGCCGCCGCTGGGCCGACATCATCAGCTTCACGATCAACATGGAGCAGATCGGCGACATCATCGAGCGCGTGCTGATCGACATCGAGGACAAGAAGATCAAGAAGGGCCGCCAGTTCTCTGAAGCCGGCATGGAAGAGATCAACGAACTGCACGCGCGCCTGATCGACAACCTTCGGCTGGCGATGAGCGTGTTTCTGAACGGCAGCGTGCGCGATGCGCAAAAGCTGCTCGAAGAAAAAGCCCGCTTTCGCGACCTGGAGCATGCGTATTCGGTCACCCACCTGGCGCGGCTGTCAGACAACACGGTGCAGAGCATCGAGACCAGCTCGCTGCACATCGACTTGATCAGCGAGCTCAAGCGCATCAACTCGCTGCTGTGCTCGGTGGCCTACCCGATCCTCGAATCGGCCGGCGCGCTGGCGCCCAACCGGCTGCGTGCCATGGTCGACCAGCCCTGAGGCCGGGACTCTGCGCTTCAGGTTTTGAGGTGTTTTGGCCGCTAGCGCTTGATGTATAAGCGCTAGCAGCTATTATTTTTATAGCAAACAGCAAAAGACTGCTCCGAGCAGATCCAGGCAGCTTGGGCACAGTCGTTCAGACAGTCGTTCAGACAGTCGTTCAGACAGCCGTTCAGACAGTCGTTCAGACAGCCGTTCAGACAGTCGCTCCGACATCCGCTTCGACAGTACTTTCGCAGCGACTAAAACAAGGTCACAGCGCCAAAAACCCTGCAATCACCAGCCCTGCTTCCAGCGTGAACTGGCCTTGTGCCACCTGCTCGAACACCTCAGGGATCGGCAGCAGGTCAAACCGCTCCACCTCGCCGTCCTGGTTGCAAGGCTTCATGCCCTCGGGCACCTCGGCGCTGAACCAGTCGATGCGCTCGAGCATGTAGCCCACGCCACCGCCCTCGCGGCTGGGGCGGCTGAAGTCGACGTGCCCGCCGCGGGTGACGTGGTGCAGATCACCGATGCGCAGCCCGGCCTCTTCCCAGGTCTCGCGCGCGAGCGCCTCGGGCAGGGAATCGGCGGCCGACACCATGCCGCCCATCAGCGTGTCCCACAGACCGGGGTTGTTGGGCTTTTGCATCGACCGCTTCTGCACCCACATGCGGCCATCGGGCGCCAGGCCCACCAGGTGCACGGCGCGGGTGGTGATGCCCAGCACGCGCACGGCGCCGCGCTCCACCGTGGCGACCACCTCGCCCGCGGCGTTGCACACGGCCAGTTGCTCATCGCGCCACGGACCGCACAGGCCCTCGTCGCGCAACGCGGCCGCCAGGGTGTTGAGCGCATCCGTGGCGCTGCCAGGCGGGCCTTGCAGCCACCAGGCGGGCGCACCGTCACGCTCATTAATTGATAGCGCATAGCGCTTATACAAAAAGCGCTGGAGGCTGATTTGATTCAAAAAACCTGCTGCCACCGACCCGATCACCTGCCCGGCCACCACCAGGGGCTGGCGCGGCTGGGCCGGCGGGCGTTGCGCTTCGTGCCGGGCGCCCGCCAGCCACTGGTCGAACGCGGGGTTTTGCACGACCGCGTTCACAGCGTGAGGATGGTTGAGCCGGTGGTCTTGCGCGCTTCCAGGTCGCGGTGCGCCTGCTGCACCTCGGCCAGCGGGTAGCGCTGGTCGATGTGGATCTTGACTTGCCCGCTGGCCACCACGGCAAACAGGTCGTCCGCCATGGCCTGCGTGCTCTCGCGCGTGGCAATGTGGCTGAACAGCGTCTGGCGCGTGACGTAAATCGAGCCCTTGGCGCCCAGCGAGCCGGGGGCAAACGGCGGCACCGGGCCTGAGGCATTGCCAAAGCTCGCCATCAGGCCAAACGGCCGCAGGCAATCGAGCGACTTGTCCCAGGTGTCCTTGCCCACCGAGTCGTACACCACCTTCACGCCCTTGCCGCCGGTGATCTCCTTCACGCGCGCGGTGAAGTCCTCTTGTTGATAGTTGATGGCGTGTGCGGCGCCGTTGGCGAGCGCCAGCTGGCACTTGGCGTCGGAGCCCGCGGTAGCGATGAGCGCCAGGCCCAGCGCCTTGGCCCACTGCGTGGCGATCAGCCCCACGCCCCCTGCGGCCGCATGGAACAGCACGTGGTCGCCCGGCTGCAGGCCCTCCACGGGCAGTGTTTTCTTGAGCAGGTACTGCGCCGTCAGACCCTTGAGCATCATGGCCGCGCCGGTCTCAAAGCTGATGGCGTCGGGCAGCTTGCACACGCACTTGGCGGGCATCACGCGAACCTCGCAATAGGCACCGGGCGGCTGGCTGGCGTAGGCGGCGCGGTCGCCCGCCTTCAGGTGCGTAACACCCTCACCCACCGCTTCCACCACACCCGCGGCTTCCATGCCGATAGTGGCGGGCATGCTCAACGGGTACAGGCCGGTGCGGTGGTACACGTCGATGAAGTTCAGGCCGATGGCGTGGTGGCGGATGCGGATCTCGCCCTGGCCGGGCTCGCCCACGGCAACATCGACCAACGCAAGTTCTTCGGGACCACCGTGCTGGCGGATCTGGACGGCAAGGCTCATGAAAAGGCTCTCCTCAAAAGATGTGGGTGCGATGACGGCGGCCATCCTGCCACGAATCGTGCGAACGCGTCGTCCGCCTGACCGGGGTGGCGCCAGGGGTCTTCTGCACGAATCGAGCTGGCCAAGTGTGCACTGCGGATCGGGATGGGCTGCTAGGCGCAAGGCGCAGCAATAGCCGTAGCTATTGCGAGTATTTGCTTGCGACGCAGACCGCCCGAGGCCGCAGACGCACACGGCGCGGCGATTCGTGCAGAGACCCCTAGGGCCTTGCGCCGCCGCACAGCGCCACCGCGGGCCCCGTTACAGTGCAGCCCCATGACACAAAAACTCACGCCTGGCACGGCGGCGATCCTGGTAATACCGCCGCTGCTGTGGGCCGGCAATGCCGTGGTGGGGCGGCTGGTACACGAGCTGATTTCTCCCGCTGCCCTCAATTTCATCCGCTGGGTGCTGGCCTTCGGCATCCTGCTGCCGCTGGCGCACGGCGTGCTGCGCAAAGACAGCCCGCTGTGGCCTCACTGGCGCCGTTATGCGCTGCTGGGGCTGCTGGGCATCGGCCTGTACAACGCGCTGCAGTACATGGCGCTGCAGACATCCACGCCCATCAATGCCACGCTGGTGGGCTCCAGCATGCCGGTGTGGATGCTGGGCGTGGGCGCGCTGTTCTTTGGGGCGGCCGTCACGCTGCGCCAGCTGCTGGGCGCCTTGCTGTCGATGTGCGGCGTGCTGCTGGTGCTCAGCCGCGGCGAATGGGCGCAGCTGCTGGCCTTCAGACTGGTGCCGGGCGACCTGTTTATGCTGCTGGCCACCGTGTCTTGGGCGTTCTACAGCTGGCTGCTGTCGCGAACCAGTGAGCCCACCCGCATCCGCGGCGACTGGGCGGCGTTCCTGATGGCGCAGATGGTGTTCGGCCTGGCCTGGTCGGGCAGCTTTGCTGGCGTGGAATGGGCCACCGGCCATACGCACATCGCCTGGGGCTGGCCGCTGGTGGCGGCGCTGGTGTTCATTGCCGTGGGACCCGCGGTGCTGGCCTATCGCTTCTGGGGCGTGGGCGTGCAGCGCGCGGGGCCGGCGGTGGCGGGCTTTTTTGTGAACCTCACGCCACTGTTTGCGGGCATTTTGTCGGCCGCGTTTTTGGGCGAAACCCCGCAGCTGTTCCACGGCGTGGCGTTTGCGCTGATCGTGGGCGGGATCGTGGTGTCGTCGAGGAAGTAGTGGTGGCTCTGTGGTGAGCGGACACCACGGCGGCGTGCGCACTGCTCCGTACGGCCCGCCTTCCTATTCCTGCACGCGTAGGGTATCGGCAGAGGCGTTAAAACCCGCTTCCTGCTGCGCAAAGTCTGCCACCGTGGCGTTGTAGTTCACGCCCACCATGTGGCCGCCCAGGTCCGTCAGGTACATGAGGTTGCGGATCTCTGTGTCCACCGCCGGGGCCGTGCTGTCCATGCGCACCCAGCGGTGCTCAGCAATACCCACCAGCGATGAATCCCGCAGCACCATGCCCGGCGTGAGTTTGGGCAGGGTGGTTTCCATCGCGGTCTTGAACTCGGGGAGTTGCGCGCTGGTCAAGGGCCTTTGCGCCATGCGCGACCAGGTCACCGCCACCGTGCTGCTGCGCCTGGCGTTGCCCCATGCCGCCAGCGGCCTGCGGCCATGGCGGCCGAACTTGGTTTGCAGCTCCTCTTCGCTCAGGGCGGTGTAGCCCGCGGGCGTGTCGAGCCGCAGCGTGCCACTGGGTGTCTTGACGGATACAGGTTCGGCAGCGGCCGCGCTGCAGGCGAGCGCAACTGCCGCCGCGCAGCAACGCCAGGTCAAAGCACTGGCCGACAGGGGCATCCACGATGTCATGGGGCAGTCCTTGGTTTGGAATGGAATTACCAGCACGCGCCACTGGCCGTCAGTGCGCGGGCCGAAGCCCATCGCATGCACAGCCTCGCACCATGACTCAGCTCTCCGATGTGGCGCCTGGCGAGGTGGCATGCACAGGCGCATCGCCCGCAGCACTGCGCAGCAGCGCTTCCAGATCGCCCACCAGATTCGGCATGGCGAGCAGGTACCCCTGAAAGAGCTGGCAGCCATAGTCCGCCAGCAGGGCCTTCTGCGCGGCGGTCTCCACCCCCTCGGCGATCACGTCGAGTTCGAGGTTGCGGGCCATGCCGATGATGGTCTGCACGATCACATCGTCGGTGTGGCGCACACCCAGGTTGCGCACGAAGGACTGGTCGATCTTGAGCTGGTCGATTGGCAGCCGCGTCAGGTAGGCCAGCGACGAGTAGCCAGTGCCGAAGTCGTCCACCGAAAAACGCACGCCCTTGGTCTTGAGCAGGCCCATCTTGGCGATGGTGTCGTCCACGTCGTCGAGCACCAGCGATTCGGTGAGTTCGAGCTTGAGCAGATGCGGCCGCGCGCCGGTTTCGCGCAGCACCTCGACAACGCGGGCCACGAAGTCGCGTTGGCGGAACTGTCGGGCACTCACGTTGACCGACAACTGCACATGCCGGTAGCGCGGATCGTTGGCCCACGCAGCGAGCTGCTCGCACGCGGTGCGCAGCACCCAATGGCCAATGGGCACGATGAGCTCGCTCTCTTCGGCCACACGGATGAAGCCGCCCGGCGCCACCAGCCCCCGCTCGGGGTGCTGCCAGCGGATCAGTGCCTCGGCGCCCACGATGCGGCCGTCCAGGTGGAACTGAGGCTGGTAGTACAGAACAAACTGCCCCGCCATCAGCGCGGTCTGCAGGTCGGCCTCGAGCTGCGCCCGGGCGCTGATGGCGATCTGCATCTGGGGGTCGAAAAAGCACAGCGCATTGCGCCCCTGCGATTTGACCTGGTACATCGCGATGTCGGCCTGCTTGAGCAGATCGACCGAGGGCTGCAGCGCGCCGCCCATCAGCGTGGCGCCAATGCTGGGCGTGCTGTGGTGCGTGTGGCCGCCCAGCGAATACGGCGCGTTGAGTGTGCGCAGGATCTTTTCGCCCACGCGGCGCGCGTGTGCGGCGGCTTCTTCGCTGTGCAGCGACAGCTCGTGCAGCATGACCACGAACTCGTCGCCCCCCAGGCGCGCCACGGTGTCCTCGCGGCGCACGCAGGTCTTCAGCCGCTCGGCCACCTGGCGCAGCAGCATGTCGCCCACCTCGTGGCCCAGCGTGTCGTTCAGGGTCTTGAAGTGGTCGAGGTCGAGAAAAAGCAGCGCACCGTATTGCCCGCTGCGCGTGCTGGCGGCAATGACCTGCTGCATCCGGTCCATCAGCAGGCGGCGGTTGGGCAGGTTGGTCAGCGGGTCGTAGAACGCGAGGCTCTCGATCTCGGCGCTCGCGCGGCGCAGGGCCGTCACGTCGTGGTAGGTGATGACCAGTCCGCCATCGGGCGTGAAGCGCTCGGTGATCTGGATCGTGCGGCCGTTGGGCAGCACCTGTTCGTGCGGCTCCTGGTGCTGCTTTTGCTTGAGCAGCCGCTGCTCCACCCAGCGCATGCGCTCGTCTTCGCTGGCACGCGGCAGATGGTGGCGGGAGGTTTCTTCCATCACCCGCCGAAACGGCACACCGGGCGCCATGGCGACGCGCAACCAAGGGAAGATTTCTTCAAAGCGGCTGTTCCATTGCACGACGCGTTGCTCGCCGTCGAGCAGCAGGAACCCGCTGACCATGGACTCCAGCGCCTGGTCGAGCGTGGCCTTGGACTGCGCGATGGCCATGCGCGCCTGTGCAAGGCGGTGCAGGTAGCGCAGCGCCAGCAGGCCCGCGGCAACGATCATCGCCAAGAACAGCAGCCCGGTGAGGGCAATGGCGTTGCGCTGGTCGCGCCAGCCCGCCAGCGCATCGCGCAGCGGGATGCTGGCGGAGATACGCAGGTCCTGGTAGAGGATGGGGCGGTAGACCAGCAGGGCAGGTTCGCCACTCAGCCGCGCCGGCGCCTCCCACTGCTGGCCCAGCGTGGTGAGCTCGTGCAGCGGGGGGGCCAACGTGACGGTGGCGGCCTCGTCGCGGCTGGGCACGCTGAGCAGCAACTGCCCGGCCGCGCGTTCCAGCGTGACCTGCAGGCCGCTGATGTCCACGCCTTGGACCAGCACCGAACTCAGCGCGTTGACGGGGACTTCGGCCACGGCCACCACGCGGGTGCTGTCGGCCATGCGCAAATGGCGGGCGAAGTAGAGCACGCGGTCGGCAGTGGCAAAGCTCACCACCGGCGGGCTGATCATCAGGGTGGAGACGGGCTGCTCCAGTACCGAGCCCAGAAAGCCCGGGGGTAACTGCACCGGCAGCGCGCTGCCCGCGGCGTCGGACGACCCCATGGTCTTGCCGTTTGCATCCAGCAGCGCCACGTAGCGCACCATCAGGTTTTGCCGGGCAGAACTGCGCAGGCGCTGGCTGGCAAGATTGGGGTCGATCCAGTCGCCCTGTGCGCCCGAGAGGCCCAGCAGCTCGTCCATGCTGGCCAGCAGCACATCGACCGCCAGCAGCGACCGGTTGAGCGCCGCCTCAGCTCCTGCCACAAAGCGGGTGGCCTGGGCTTCGTTGTCGGCCTGCGCCACCTCGCGCGCATTCCAGACCAGCGCAGCGGAGACCAGCACCACCGCCGCCGAGAACACCGCCGCGCCGGCCCAGACAGCGGCCTTGATGCGCAGCGGCGTGTTGCCCTCGTTCATTTCGCGGGGGCTGCCGCCAGGCCGCGAACGGGGCCGATCGTCTGGTTCCACACCTGGGCGCACCGCGCCCCGCAGCGCTGCACCCAGCGCGGCAATACCGTCGAGGCAAGAATCTCCTGGCGGCTGCGCTCATCCTGCGACGACGAAGGCACCACCACCATGCTGCCCTTGCGGCCCCCCACACACGCGGCAGCGCCGCGGTTGCAGGCCATGCCGTCCAAGGTCTCGCGTTCGGACTCCTCCCAGATGGCGGTCTCCAGCCTTGGCAGCTCGCGGCGCAGCAGGGCCCGCAGGTCGGGCGGCAGGGCCTCCCACGCGGCCTGGTTGGCACCAAAGATGGCCAGGCCCCAGGTCACCGGCATGGCGTGGACATGGGTGGTGATGGACGGCAGACCCAGCGTGTTGCCTGACATGGTGCCGGTGATGGCGCATTCGGTGTTGCCCGCCGTGAGGCTGGGCACGATCTGCGCAAACCCGGTCAGCACCGGCACGCCGCCCAGCGCGCTGACGAAGTCTGCCTGCGTGGACGATGACACGCGTGTGCGCCGGCCCGACAGGTCAGACAGCATGCGCAGCGGCTTCTTGCAGTACACCACCTGGGCGGGGTAGACGTACACCGCCAACGCCTCGATGCCGTGCTGCTCGCGAAGGGCTTTTTCCAGGTAGGGCCTGAAGGCCGACAGCGTGGACTTGAGCGTGGCGATGTCGGGATTGAGTCCTGCCAGGTCGGGCGCGGTGTACTCGGGGTACTGGGCGGTAAAAGAGCTCATGAGCGTCGTGCCAAACGGCACCACGCCCAGTTGCAGCAGGCGCAGCATCTCGGCACCGGGCACGCCGGCGCGGTCAAACGGCACGATGTCCGCGTCAAACCGGCCACCGCTGATGCGCAGCAGCTCCTTGCTCCAGAAGGGCTCTTCCTGCCGGACGTATTGGTTGATGCCCGCGAGCCCCCCCACGATGCGCAGCTTGTAAGGGGCGGCAGGCGCTGCCGGGGTAGTGCCGGTTTGCTGGGCTGCGGCGTAGGGCAACCCACAAAGCGCTGCCGCGGCGACGCACAGCGCCGCGATGCGCTGGCGGGTGCGAAGGCGAGAGCGGGAGATCAGAGTGGGCGTTGGCTGCATGGCAACGGGGTACTGTCACCCGTAAGCAAGTAAGAGGGCATCGTAGACCGAAGCTTCAGGCCCCGCGCCGGGTAAAACCCGCCGCTCGTACACGTCGCGCAGAGGAAACCGCGGCGACCTGCGACACAAACCGGAGGGTGAATGCGGGGGTTCATGGTCCGGACTTTCGTTGAGTGCAGGGGCCCCATTCTTTACCAAGTTTTTCCACCTGGCAGGAAAGCTGTCGGCAAAATGCCACGAGATCGCGCCGTTGGCAACTGAATAATTTGCGCGGGCCCCGGCAAGGGCGGCGACCGCGCCGCCACCCCGCCCTCCGGGATCAGAAAGTCCCGGCGTACGCGCCCCCGTCGGCCAGCACGTTCTGCCCCGTCATGTAACCCGCCTGCTGGCTGCACAAAAACGCGCAGATGGCGCCGAACTCCTGTGCCGTGCCATAGCGCCCCGCGGGAATCTGCGCCTGCTGCACCTGGCGCACTTCGTCCACGCTTTTGCCGGCCTTGCCCGCGGCCGCAGTGACGGTGGCGGCCAAGCGGTCGGTATCGAATTTGCCCGGCAACAGGTTGTTGATGGTCACGCCGCGCGCAGCGATCTTGCTGCGCGAAACGCCCGCCACAAAACCCGTGAGCCCGCTGCGCGCGCCGTTGGACAAGCCCAGGATGTCGATGGGCGCTTTCACCGCGCTGGAGGTGATGTTGACGATGCGGCCAAAGCCCCGGGCGGCCATGCCGTCCACCGTAGCGCGGATGAGCTCGATAGGGGTCAGCATGTTGGCGTCCACTGCCTTGATCCACGCATCGCGGTCCCAGTCGCGGAAGTCGCCGGTGGGCGGACCGCCTGCGTTGGTGACGACGATGTCGAAGTCACGCCCCGGGCCACCGGCCGCGGCAAACACTGCATCGCGCCCGGCAGCCGTGGTGATGTCGGCAGCGACGGCCAGCACCTGTGGTTTTGAACCATTTTGGCTGCCATCGCTTGAATACATTGCACTTTCAGCTATCAATTGTGTAGCAGCCTGCTGCAAAGCCTCTGCATTGCGTGCGTTGATGACGACGTTGACGCCCTCGCGCACAAGGGCCAGCGCGCTGCCATAACCCAAACCCTTGCTCGCGCCGCACACGAGCGCCCATTTGCCTGCGATACCCAAATCCATAACAATCCCCTGGTTGCACACTGATACATATAGCGCCGGGAAATCATAAAGGGAGAGCACCGCCATGAACCGCTTGCACCAAGGAGCCCTTGCCGTTTGGCTGGCTTCCATATTTCTCGGCTTGACGACCGGCATCGCCCACGCCCAAGAAGCCGCCGTGGTCAAACGTGCTACCCAGTTGCGTGACACCCCGGCAGACACTGGCGCCAGCGTGGCGCCGCTGGAGGCCAACGCGGTGGTCACGCGCAGCAACGAGCGTAAGGGCGCCTGGACCAAGGTGAGCACGCCCCAGGGCGCCACGGGCTGGGTGCACATGTTCGACCTGGGCCCGCAGACGGGCTCGGCCGCCCCCAGCAACAACGCGGCCACCAGCGGCCTGCGGGGCCTGGGCGGGCTGTTCGGCGGCAACAGCGGCCCCACGACCACCTCGACCTCCACCGTGGGCATCCGCGGCCTGGGCGCAGAAGACATCGCCAACGCCCAGCCCAACCCCGCGGCCGTCGGCCAGGCCGAGGGCCTGCGGATGAACGCGGACCAGGCGCGGCAGTTCGCCACGACGGCATCGCTGCAGCCGCGCACCGTGCCGCCGTTGGTGGCGCCGGCCCGGCCCACTTCGAGCGGCAGCGGCGGGGCCACGGGCTCATCGGCTAATCCGTCTGACCCCAACTTCAGCCCGAACTGAGGAGCGCCGCCATGCGACTACCCACCCGCCTTGCCAGCACGCGTTTGCTGGCCACTGCCGCAGCTGCCCTCGTGCTGACGCTCGCGCCTGCCACCGGCCAGACCCAGGGCATGCTGAACATCCTCAACGCCATCACGGGCGGCGGCGGCAACACCAATGCCGCGCAAGGCGAAGACCTGCTGGGCATGCTGAGCCGCTCGGTCGAAAGCATTGACGAGCCGCGCGAAATCGCCATTGGCCGGCAACTGGCCGCGGTGCTGCTGGGCAGCAAGCCGCTGCACCCCGACATGGCGCTGCAGCGCTATGTCAACCAGCTGGGGCGCTGGATCAGCCTGCAGTCCGACCGGCCCACGCTGCCGTGGACGTTTGTGGTGCTCGATGACGCCGGCTACAACGCGTTTGCCGCGCCCGGCGGGTATGTGTTTGTGACCAAGGGCCTCATCGACCGCTGTGCCGACGAGGCCGAGCTGGCCGGCATCCTGGCGCACGAAATCACGCACGTCACCGCCAAGCACCACCTGCTGGCCATGCGCAAGACCGCGCAGTCGGGCATGCTCACGCAGCTTCTTGCGTCGCAGATCAAGACCAACGCCGTGGGCAACATGGTGGCGTCGCAGTTCCTGGCGCTGGGGCGCAATCTGTATGCGCGCGGGCTGGATCAGTCTGATGAATACGAGGCCGACCTCAAGGGTGTGGCGCTGGCCACGCGCGCAGGGTTCGACCCCTATGGTTTGGTGGCTGTGTTGCAGCAGCTGCGCACTGCAGCGCCCGACAACCCCATGTTCACTCTGGCGCTGGCGACACATCCCCCAGCCCAGGCGCGCCTGGAACAACTGGAGGTGGGCATGGGCAAGCACCTGGACGCCTTCACGGGCGCCGCCCCGGTGACCGTGGCCCAGCGCATCAACGGCAAGCCCGCCAGCGCTGCCGCCCCGGCCGCGGGGACGAGCCCGCCGGCGAACGGCGCCACGCCCGCGCGCAAGCCGGCACCGGTGCCGCCGAAGAAGAAGGCTTCCTAGAACCTGTTCCAGATCTTTTCGGGGTCGTGGAGTGGCCCGCGGCGTGAGGCAGCGCGCGCGGCAACGCTGCGTCACTACGGGGCCGCGTCGCTCTGCGCTTGGGCGCTTGCGCTTCCTGGACCTCAGCCGCCGGTGGAAGCGGCCCGCCCCTCAAGTCTGCCGTTCAGGTCGGCGCAGCACGCGCCATGCGCGTGAACACAAAGATCCCCACGATCACCAGCGCCGTGCCTGCGGCCACCCACAGGGTGAAGGGCTCGCCCAAGATCCACACGCCCATCAAGATGGTGGACAGCGGCCCCACCATGCCGGTCTGGGCAGTCAGGCCCGCGCCCACGCGCTCGATCGCCATCATCACCATCAACACCGGCGCGGCCGTGCACAGCGTGGCGTTGAGCACCGACAGCCAGATCACCTCGGGCGCGACCACCGCGGCGCTAAAGGGGCGCAGGACCACAAACTGCAGCAGGCAGCACAGGCACGCCACCGTGGTGGCCAGCCCCACCAGCCGCAGCGCGCCCAGCCTGCGCACCAGCTCACCGCTGTAGACCAGATAGATGGCATAGCTCACGGCGCTCAGGAACACTAGCAGCGCCCCCCAGGCCGCATCGGAGCCCTGCAGTGTGGCCTCGTGCCCGAACACCAGCACCACGCCGCAATAGCTGATCAGCATCCCCACGGCCTGGCCCCAGTGGATGCCACGCCGGTACAACACCCAGCCCAGCATCACCACCAGCGTGGGGTTGAGGTACAGGATCAGCCGCTCGAGGCTGGCGCTGATGTAGGCCAGGCCGGCAAAGTCCAGAAAGCTGGCGAGGTAGTAGCCCGTGACCCCCAGGCCCAGCACCCCCAGCCAGTCCTTGCGGCTCAAAGGCGGCTTGCCGCGGCTGGCCCACCAGGCCATCACGGCAAAGATGGGCAGCGCAAACAGCATGCGGTACATGATGAGCGTGACCGCGTCGACCCCATGGCGGTAGGCCAGCTTGACGATGATGGCCTTGCCGCTGAATGCGATGGAGCCGAGCAAAGCCAGCAAAAGACCGCTTGCTACGTTTTTTGTAGCTGCTTGCGCTTGTACAGATTGCGGTGGGGCCACTTTTTATTCAAATCCTTTGCCATCAATAGCCTGCGACCTGGCCATCGCGGCGCGGATCGCTGGCGGCCACATAGCCGTGCACCTTGGGGTCGCCCATGCGCCAGATGACCTGGCCGGCGCCGAAGTCCTGGTACGAATCCTGGATCACGTCCATGTGGTGACCCAGCCCCTGCAGGCCCTGCACCGTGGCCGCGGGCATGGCAGCCTCGACATTGATCGACAGCCCTTCATTGAAGCGCCAGCGCGGCGCATCACACGCAGCTTGGGGGTTCTGGCCGTAGTCGAGCATGCGCACCAGGGTTTGCATGTGGCCTTGCGGCTGCATGTTGGCGCCCATCACGCCGTAGCTCATCACCGGCTGGCCGTTTTGTGTGAGGAAGGCAGGGATGATGGTGTGAAACGGCCGCTTGCCTGGGGCCACCAGATTGGCACGGTTGGCCCCCCGGGGATCGGTGCTGAACGCCTGGCCGCGGTTTTGCAGGCTGATGCCGAAGGTGGGCTCTACACACCCGGAGCCAAAGCCCATGTAGTTGCTCTGAATGAAGCTGACCATCATGCCGTTCTCATCGGCTGCGGTCAGATAGATCGTGCCGCCCTTCACCGGATTGCCTGCCCCGAAATCCTGCGCCTTGCTCATGTCGATCAGTTTGGCACGGGACGCCAGGTACGCGTCATCGAGCATTTGCGCGGGTGTCACCTCCATGGACGATGGCTCGGCCACGTAGCGGTACACGTCGGCAAACGCGAGCTTCATCGCTTCGATCTGAAGATGCTGGGACGCCGCACTATCGACGGGCAGCGAGGCCACATCGAACTGGTCCAGGATGCCCAGCGCGATCAGCGCCGCGATGCCCTGCCCGTTGGGCGGAATCTCGTGCAGGGTGTAGCCGCGGTAGTTGCGCGCGATGGGGGTCACCCATTCGGGCCGATGGGCCGCCAGGTCCTCGAGCGTGAGGCTGCCGCCCTGGGCTTTGGAAAAAGCCACCAGCGCCTGGGCGATTTCGCCGGTGTAGAACGCCTGGCCGCGCGTGGCGCCGATGGCGCGCAGGCCCCGGGCGGCGGCTGGGAACTGGAACAACTCGCCCACCTTCGGCGCTCGGCCCCAGGGCATGAAGCTCTCTGCAAAGCCCGGCTGGGACTGCAGCTCGGGCACGGCGGCCTCCCACTTTTGCTGCACCACCACAGGCACCAGATAGCCCCGCTCGGCAATCTCGGCCGCGGGCTCCATCAGGTCGGCAAAAGGCAGCTTGCCAAAGCGCTCCGACAGGGCCGCCCAGGCGCTGACGGCGCCCGGCACCGTGACGGCATCCATCCCGCGCCGGGGTGGGGAGGCCTGGCCAGCGCCATAGCGGCCGTGAAAATATTCGGGCGTCCAGGCCTGCGGCGCGCGGCCCGAGGCGTTGAGCCCGTGCAAGGCCTTGCCATCCCACAGGATGCAGAACGCGTCGCTGCCCAATCCATTGCTCACGGGCTCGCAGATCGCCATGGCAGCGGCTGCAGCCACGGCGGCATCGACCGCGTTGCCGCCTTGCTGCAGTATGCGCAAGCCGGCCTGCGCGGCCAGCGGGTGCGAGGTGGAAACGATGTTGCGCGCGAACACCGGCAAGCGGGTGCTGGCATAGGGGGTGGTGTAGCTGAATGGCATCGGGCCATTATGGGCCGGTGCCTTCGGGCTTGCAGTGCGCTGGCGCGATGCCAGACCGTCCGGGTCGACCGTCGCGTGCACACATTCCGGTAGGTCCCCACCGTGCTGTACATGGCCTAGACCACCTGCCGCATGCGCATACGAATGCACAGGCACACGCACAGGCACGGCAGATCAGCCAGGGCCGCCGCGCCACACCGTCGCATCAACAACGTGTGCATTCATGCTGATGGCGGTACCTTCTGGCGCCGCACGCAAAGTGGATAGCGACGCCCGCGTTCAGGGCGTCTCCGCTCAGCCGTGCTTGCGAAACACCCGGTGGTGCAATCGCCGCAGAGACCACCACACGCCGAGCGCCACCACCGGGATGGCAATCGCCGCCGTGGTCTCGGCCGACAACGGCCAGCCGAGTTTTTGCGCCCCCTTGGCGAGATAGCTCACCAAGCCCACGATGTAGTACGTGATGGCCGCCACCGAGAGGCCTTCCACCGTGGACTGCATCTTCAGTTGCAGGTCCTGGCGGTGGTTCATGGTCGTCAGCAGTGCCTGGCTGCTTTGCTGCTGCTCGATCTCCACCCGCGTGCGCAGCAGGTTGCTCATGCGCGAGACCCGCTGCGACAGCGCATCCTGCCGCCGCGTGGCCCACTCGCAGGTGCTGCGTGCGGGCGTCAGGCGCCGGTCCATGAACTCGCGGATCGTCTGCATGCCCGCCAGGCGCGATTCGGCGATGTCCTCGATGCGGCGGTCCAGCAGTTCAAAGTACGCACTGCTGGCCGAAAATCGCGAATGGGTGGCCGCGTACTGGCTTTCCACCTGTCCCGCCAGGCGGGTCAGGCGGTCCAGCAGCACAGGCTCGGCGTCGCGGTTGGCGGTGCGGATGGCGTCGGCCAGCTCCGCCAGTTCGCGCTCGGCAAAGGCCAGCACGCTGGCGGCTTCGCGCGCCGCGGGCAGTCCCAGCAGCGCGGCCATGCGGTAGGTTTCGATCTCGAGCAGGCGCTGAACCAGCCGGCCCAGGCGGCGCGGCGTCATGCCGCCGGCCAACAGCACCATGCGCGAGAAACCGTCGGCATGGATCGCAAAGTCGGTGTACACCTCGCCGTGCCCGTCGGCCACGGTCGAGGCGACCAGGGTGTCCTCATGCAGCACGTGCTTGACCAGCGATCCCGAGCCGAAGCTGTGCGTGGGCAGCACCCACAGGTTCAGGCTGCACAGGCAGTGCCCCGGCAGGGCACCCAGCCACTCGTGGGGCACGGCCTCCACAGCGCTCACCGCAGGCGAAAGCCGCCCAGGTCCATGCGCAGGTGGGTGGTGTGCGCGTCAGGCAGGGCCATGTGGTGGTCGCGCAAAAGGGCCGCCACATGCGCCCGGCTCGCCTCGCGCCCGGCCGCATCGGCCAGCATGACGATGTGCGCAATCGCCAGCGGTGCTGCCATGGCCTCGGGCGGGCGGGCATGGATTTCGTTGTGCAGCATCGCCCGGTGGGGGTGCTGTGCGAGATGGAATGGTGTGGGCATGCGGTCCTCTGCCCGCGATTGTGTACCGGCGTCAGCGGGGTGCCGCCGCGCGGCCTCGCCAAAAAACAACGGCACCCGAGGGTGCCGTTGTTCTGGAGTCGGATGAAAAAGCAGCGCGCTCAGTCCTCGACGAATGCCTCTTCGCGCTTGTTCTTCACGGAAGGCAGCAGCACGATGATGAGCAGCAGCGCAGCGGCAGCCAGCAGGCCGGCCGACAGCGGACGCGTGACAAACACGCTCCAGTCGCCCCGCGACAGCAGCAAGGCGCGGCGCAGGTTTTCTTCCATCATCGGGCCCAGGATGAAGCCCAGCAGCAAAGGCGCAGGCTCGGTGCCCAGCTTGTGGAAGATGTAGCCGACCAGGCCAAACGCACCCACCATCCAGATATCAAACGTGTTGTTGTTGGTGGAATA
>SDXZ01000056.1 GCA_004210805.1 Acidovorax sp. | reverse complement strand
CTTTGCCAACACCGACCCGCGTGTGGTGATCGGCAACTCCCCCTGGTACGAGATGCTGTGGCGCTCATTGCGCGGTGACTTCAAGCCGCGCAGTGCACCGGCCGGCGGCTATGCCGCGTTTGCGCAGCAGTGGAGCGCCCCGGTGGACCACGCCCGCCTGGCCGAGCGCCAAGACGCCCCGGTGGTGACCTGGCTCGGCCATGTCTCGATGCTGCTGCAGGTGGCGGGGCTGAACATCCTCATCGACCCCACGCTCGCGGATTTTGCGGGACCGCTGGGCCGCTTTGGCGCGGCACGCCGCGTGCCCGCGCCGCTCACGCCCGAGCAGTTGCCGCGCATCGACGTGGTGCTGGTCTCGCACAACCACTACGACCACCTGTGCTACGCCACGCTGCGCCGCCTGCACGCCGCGGGCCAGGCGCCGCGTTTTGTGGTGCCGCAGGGGCTGGGTGCGTGGTTCGTGAAACGCGGCATGGGCCCCGTGACGGAGATGGACTGGTGGGAGCACACCGACATCGCACCGGGCGTGCGCGTGCACTTCACGCCGTCGCAGCACTGGAGCCGGCGCAGCCTGGCCGACACCAACGCCACGCTGTGGGGCGGTTTTCTGCTGGAGTGGACGCGGCCCCACGCCGCCGCACCGTGGCGCTTTCTGTTCCCGGGCGACACGGGCTACAGCGGCGACTTCAAGGCCATCCGCCAGCGGCTGGGCGTGGTGGATTTCCTGGCGCTGCCCATCGGTGCCTACCTGCCGCGCGACTTCATGAAGCCCATGCACGTGAACCCCGACGACGCCGTGCAGCTGATGCTGGATGTGCAGGCGCGCCAGGCCATGGGCGTGCACTGGGGCACGTTCATGCTGACCCAGGAGGCGTTCGACCACCCGCCGCGCGAGCTGGCCGTTGCGTTGGCGGCGCGCGGCATCCCACCCGAGCGCGTGTGGCTGCTGCGCCAGGGCGAGACGCGGGCGATTCCGCTGCACGGCTGACCCCGCCGCGGCGCCCGCGGCGAGGGCGTGGCCCGATGCGGCTCCGTTCGGCGGGCTGTGCGCCTGCTTGCCTGCGGGCCCGCAAGGACCCGCACAAGGCGGTTCGGCGCGGCACATTCCGCCCCGGAATGGGATGAGTTCCAAACGTCGTTAGCCAGCGCGGCAGTGCCTGTCCAGAATGGGCCGCACATGCCGCGAGGCGAGGACACCCACGATGACGATGCAACGACGCAAGCTGCTAATTTCCACCGCTGCCGCCGCGGCGGCCTGCCTGGGCCGGGCGCACGCCCAGCCGCAGACTTCCCCCGCATCCTCCCCCGCGGGCGGTGCGCGGCCCGTGCGCCTGCTCGTGCCCTTTGCCGCAGGCGGCGCCACAGACATCACCGCGCGCACGCTGGCCGGGCCGCTGGCGCTGCTGCTGGGCGTGCCGGTGACGGTAGAGAACCGCCCCGGCGCCGCGGGTGCGGCCTGCATGGCCGAGTTGGCGGCCGCCGCACCCGACGGCAGCACGCTGGGCGTGGCCACGTTGTCTACCCACGGCGTGAACCCGGCCGTCTACAAACAGCTGCCGTACCACGCACTGGACGGCTTCACCCCGATCACCGAAATCGTCAAGGCGCCCGGCGTGCTGGTGGTACACCCCAGCCTGCCCGCGCAGGACTTTGCCCAGTTCGTCCAGCATGTGAAAGCGCGGCCGGGCCAGCTGGCCTATGCCTCGCCAGGCAACGGCACCATCGGCCACATGTGGGGTGAGCTGCTCAAGATCAGTACCAATGTGCGCCTGAACCATGTACCGCAGGCCGGTGCGTCGGCCGCCCTGGCCGAGGTGCTGGCGGGCCGGGTGCCGGTGTACTTTGACCAGGTGGCGTCGTCGCTGCCGCACATCCAGGCGGGTCGCCTGCGCGCGCTGGCCGTGTCGTGGAGCCAGCGCTTGGCCGGGCTGCCCGAGGTGCCGACGTATGCCGAGCTGAGCCTGTTCTCCAACAACGACCCTTCGTGGTTTGGCCTGGTCGCCCCGGCCCGCATGCCGTCGGCCGCGGCGCGGCGGCTGCGCGATGCCGTCGCCACGGTGCTGCGCGACCCCGGCGTGCTGGCGCGCCTGGGCGAGCAGGGGCTGTTTGCCTCGGGCAGCCTGCCGGACGAGTTTGCCGCGCAGATCCGCAAGGAGGTCGAAAAGATGCGCCGCGTGAGCCGGTTTGCGCGCATCACGCTGGATTGAGTGGCGCCGGCGGTTGCGGCAGGTCGCAGGAGGTCCCGGCGTGGGAGCGTTGCGCGGGGGGCAGGTGCTGCAGATGGCTGCTGCGCCGGCCTTGCGTGGACTTGCTGCGCGGGCCGGGGCAGTGGCGTGAAAGGGCTGGCGCGCTGGCGGATGCACTTTCCGCTCAGAAATTGAATCATTTTGGCCGCCAGCGCTTGTCCTGTAAGCGTTATCAGCTATTGTTTTTATAGCGATTCGGCAATCACCGCCCGCAACGCTGGCTCGCCCACTAGCCGCAAGTACGCAGCGTCTTCCCCGCCATTGCCGTGCGCAGTGCATCGAGCTGCGGGCGCAGCGCGTCGTTGACCGACGGCAAGCGCAGCGTGAAACCTGCCGTGTCGGGCCGCTCCTGCACCACGCGGGCGGTGCGCACGCCCTTGGTGCCCAGGTTGGCCAGCTCGCGCTCGGCGGCGTCCTTCGAGGTGAAGCGGCCCAGCGACAGGCCCAGCTCCAGCGTGCCGCCCGCGCGGTCGTGGTCCACCTTGCGGGCGCGCAGCTCGGCGCGTTTGCGATCCAGCGCTTCCTGGTCTTCGAAGCGGCCCATGTAGAGCATCCAGCGGCCCGGCACGGGCGTGGGGTCCAGCACCCAGCTGCCCTGCGGCAGGCTGGCCGCGGCGGTGCGCAGCGCCTCGGCCTGGCGCTCGTCAAACACGCCGGCCTGTAGGCATTCGGCGGTGTCGGCGGAGGGCGGGTTGGAGGGGGCAGAAGACGACGAAACCGCAGACGCATCGGCCGATGCCGGGCCTGCGGGCGCGGCCGAGGAGGAGGGGGAAGAGGGCAACGACGAGGACGCCTTGCCCGGGGTGACCCGCAGGATCTGCAGCGTCTCGGGGCGGAGCTGCTGGTCCATGCGCTGGGGCTCGGCCTGCTCCTCGGGGGCAAAGCCCCAGTCCTTGAGCAAGCCCTGCGACCACGCGTAGTAGCCCGCGTTGGCCAGCAGCAGCACGATCACGGCAAGTCGCAGCATGGTGCTTGGCCTTTCATATCGGGGGGGCGTAAAAAATCGGGGGTGTGGCCATCGCGCTCCTCGTCACACCGGCGGAACGGCCGTGGGGCGCACGCTGATCTCGGAGCTGGTGATGGCCTGCATGCCGCCGGCCGTGTGCACCAGCAGCGCGCCGTCTTCGCCCACGCCGTGGGCCGTGCCGGCGGTGCCGTCGCTCAGCGTCACGGCGCGGCCCTGCAGCACGTCGCGGGCCGCAAAACGCGGTTGCATGGGGCCAAAGCCATAGCCCTCGAACGAGCGCAGCAGCGCCACCAGCGGCGGCAGGATGCGCAGCAGTGCCGTGGGGGCATCCAGGCCGGGCTCCACATCCTGCAAGCTGCCGGGCGGCATGCTCATGCCCTCGCCGCTGCGCGGCAGCACGTTGATGCCAATGCCTACCACCACGTAGCGTGCGGTGCTGGTGGCGCCCAGATGCATGTGGGTCATAGGGGGCTGTGGCGGCGATGGGGCCTGCTGCGGCGACACAAAACTCGCCGTCTCGACCAGGATGCCGCCGAGCTTGCGGTCGCCGCCCGCACCGCCCAGCCACAAGTCGTTGGGCCACTTGAGCCCCACGCGCGCAGGCTGGCCGGCGCCCAGCGGCGGCAGCACGGGTTGCAGGCTCTCGGCCACGCTCACACCCACGGCCAGCGACAGGCCCGACCAGTCGCGTGGCGCCAGCGGCAGGCCCAGCGACATCATCAGCGACGGCACAGCGCGCGTGCCGGCGGCCTGGCTTGCGGCGCTGCCCACAGCCTCGCCGCTTTGCCATGCCCGCCCCATGCGGCCCCGCCCTGCGGTCTGCTGCTCGGCCACCAGCAGCGTGGGTTCGCACTGGCCGGCGCGCGCGCGGCGCATCAGTTCGGTGTTGGTCGAGTCGATGCTGGGCAGCACCTCGACGGTAAAGCCCGGTAACAGCGGTGACACCGCCTCCCACACGGCCTCGGCGGGCCAGCGGATGGGAAGGGTGTTCACCGGCTGCGGCCTTTCGGGGCCGGTTGCGCGGGCTTGGTGGTGGCTTTGGAAGATTGGGCAGGCTTGGGCGGTTTGGCGGGCTTCGCAGGTTTTGCGAGGTTTGCGGCCGCCTTGACCGTGCTGCGCGGCACGGGCGGTGCCCAGCCACGCTTGGGCGCCAGCAGCGTGCCGCGGCAGTTGTCGCTGCCACACCAGCAGGGGTATTCGGCCTTGAGCTTCTTCGTGTATCGCTCTTCGATGATCAGGCCGTAGTCGTAGTTGAGCTCTTCGCCCGCAGAGATATTGCGCAGCGCGGTGATAAAAATGCGCCCATCCCGTTCGTCGGCGTAGCAGTTGGGGTTGCAGCTGTGGTTGATCCAGCGCGAGGAGTTGCCGCCGAACTTTGCGTCGATCACGCGGTCTTCATCCACGTGGAAGTAAAACGTGTGGTTGGGTTGCAGGGGATCGTGGGGGTGGCGGTCCTGCGCTTCTTGCCAGGTGATGACCTCGCCGGTGTACTCCACCAGCACCTCGCCCTCGGCGATGTCCTGCACGGCAAACACGCCGTTGCCATGGACTGCCGAGTGCCGGGTCTGGATGCGGCGGCCCGGTGCGGTGGTGGGGGCGGCGGGCGATGCAAAGCGGGGCATGGCAAAAACTCTGTTAACTTGATAGTGCACACACACGTGTGTGCGTGCGCGTATGTGTGTATGCGCGCGAAACCCGAATTGTAGAAGCGCCCGGGCCGGACCCGGACGCTCAGACCGAATGACGACGACAGGCAAGAGCCTTCCAAGAAAATGACCAAGACCCTGGTAATTGCAGAAAAACCCTCCGTGGCGCAGGACATCGTGCGTGCCCTGACGCCCGTGGCGGGCAAGTTCGACAAACACGACGACCATTTCGAGAACGACCGCTACGTGGTCACCAGCGCCGTGGGCCACCTGGTCGAGATCCAGGCGCCGGAAGAGTTTGACGTGAAGCGCGGCAAGTGGAGCTTTGCCCATTTGCCCGTCATCCCGCCGTACTTTGACTTGAAGCCCGTGGACAAGACCAAGACGCGCCTGAACGCCGTGGTCAAGCAGGCCAAGCGCAAGGACGTGACGCAACTCATCAACGCCTGTGACGCGGGCCGCGAGGGCGAGCTGATCTTTCGCCTGATCGAGCAGTACGCCGGCGGCGCCAAGCCGCTGGGCAAACCCGTCAAGCGCCTGTGGCTGCAGTCCATGACGCCCCAGGCCATCCGCGACGGCTTCGATGCGCTGCGCACCGAGCAGCAGATGGCGGGCCTGGCCCACGCCGCCCGCAGCCGCAGCGAGGCCGACTGGCTGGTGGGCATCAACGGCACGCGCGCCATGACGGCGTTCAACTCGCGCGATGGCGGGTTCTTCCTGACCACCGTGGGCCGGGTGCAGACGCCCACCCTGTCGCTGGTGGTGGAGCGCGAAGAAAAGATCCGCAAGTTCATCAGCCGCGACTACTGGGAAATCCACGCCACCTTCGGCGCCGAAGCCGGCGAGTACCCCGCCAAGTGGTTCGACCCCAAGTGGAAGAAATCGGAAGACGTCGAAGCCCGCGCTGACCGCGTGTGGTCGTCCGCCGAAGCCACGGCCATCGCCAACGCCGTGCGCGGCAAGCAGGCCACCGTCACCGAAGAAAGCAAGCCCACCACACAAGCCTCGCCCCTGCTGTTCGACCTGACGAGCCTGCAGCGCGAGGCCAACGGCAAGTTCGGCTTCTCGGCCAAGACCACGCTGGCGCTGGCGCAAAGCCTGTACGAGCGCCACAAGGCACTGACCTACCCGCGGACCGACTCGCGCGCGCTGCCCGAAGACTACCTGCCCGTCGCCAAGCAGACGTTTGAAATGCTGGCCGACAGCGGCATGCGCCACCTCGCACCGCACGCGCTCACGGCGCTGAACAACAACTACGTGCGCCCGTCCAAGCGCATCTTCGATAACAGCAAGGTGAGTGATCACTTTGCGATCATCCCCACGCTGCAGGCCCCCAGCGGCCTGAGCGAAGCCGAGCAGAAGCTGTACGACCTGGTCGTGCGCCGCTTCATGGCGGTGTTCTTCCCCAGCGCTGAATACACCGTCACCACCCGCATTTCGACCGTGGCGCCCCACCCCGGCGAAAGCGTCAACACCGTCGCCGTGGACCCCAAGGGCCTCAAGACCAAGCCGCCTGCGCGGTACTCTGAAGCCACGCTGCTGGGCGCTATGGAAAGCGCCGGCAAGCAGATCGACGACGACGAGCTGCGCGAGGCCATGCAGGAAAAAGGCCTGGGCACGCCTGCCACGCGCGCGGCCACCATCGAAGGCCTGCTGACTGAAAAGTACATGCTGCGCGAAGGCCGCGAAATCATCCCCACGGCCAAGGCGTTTCAGCTCATGACGCTGCTGCGCGGGCTGGAGGTCGACGAACTCTGCCGCGCCGACCTGACCGGCGAGTGGGAGTTCAAGCTCTCGCAAATGGAAAAGGGCTTGCTCACGCGCGAATCCTTCATGGCCGGCATTGCCACCATGACCGAGCGCATGGTCAAGAAGGCCAAGGAATACGACCGCGACACCATCCCCGGCGACTACGCCACGCTCGAATCGCCCTGCCCCAACTGCGGCGGCGTGGTGAAGGAAAACTACCGCCGTTTTGCCTGCGTGGGCAAGCCCGGCGCTGAAGGTTGCGGCTTCAGCTTCGGCAAGTCGCCCGCGGGCCGCACGTTCGAGACGGCCGAGGCCAACGCCCTGCTGCGCGACAAGAAGATCGGCCCGCTGGAAGGTTTCCGCTCCAAGGCCGGCTGGCCGTTCACCTCCGAGATCATCATCAAGTACGACGACGAGGCGCACAACTACAAGCTCGAGTTCGACTTTGGCGACGACAAGAAGGGCGAGGAGTCCGGCGAGCTCGTGGAGTTTGAAGACGCCGCGCTCGGCCCATGCCCCATCTGCGGCGCTGAGGTGCATGAGCACGGCAGCAACTACGTGTGCAGCAAGGCCGTGCCCACCGCCGCGCAGCCCACACCGAGCTGCACCTTCAAGAGCGGCAAGATCATCCTGCAGCAGCCCGTGGAGCGCGAGCAGATGACCAAGCTGCTTTCCACCGGCAAGACCGACCTGCTCGACAAGTTTGTGAGCATGCGCACGCGCCGCGCCTTCAAGGCCCACCTGGCGTGGGACAAGGAGGCGGCCAAGGTCAACTTCGAATTTGCACCGAGCAAGTTCCCGCCGCGCCCCGGCGCTGCTGCAAAATCAATAGCAGCCAAGGCAGGTAAAACAAGCGCTGGGGCTCCAAAAGCCGCCAAACCTGCTGCCGCCAAGAAGGCCCCGGCCACCAAGACCGCCGCCGCCAAGGCCCCGCGCAAAGCCGCAGCCGGCAAGGCCCCGAGCGCCGCCTTGGCCGCCGTGATCGGCACCGACCCGGTGGCCCGCCCCGAGGCCGTGAAGAAGCTGTGGGAGTACATCAAGGCCCACAACCTGCAGGATCCCAAGGACAAGCGCACCATCGTCGCGGACGACAAGCTGCGCGCGGTGTTCGGCAAGGACAGCGCGGGCATGTTCGAGCTGGCGGGCATCTTGGGCAACCACCTCGGGGGCGAAGGATGAAGCAGCCACACTCCGCATTCGCTGCATCGCCTGTGCAGGGTTTCTGGCGCACCGCGCTGGTGGCGCTCGCTGTCGTGGCTGCGCTGGCCGGTTGCAGCAGCACCTCCAGTTCTGCGCGCTCCAGCGACCCCGCAAGCCAGCAGCCACAGAAGGGCGCCAGCGGCGTGACCGTGTTTGGCGATATCGATGTGAACGTGACGCGGGAGCGCTCGCGCTAAGGTGCTGAGGCGCGGTGCGCCACAGAGCCCTTGTTGGCCATAGCGGCTGCACCCGCGCGAAGGCCGCCCGCAAGGTGGCGCGTCTACAAGCCTGGCCTGCACAGTCGATGACTGAACCTGAGCCGCAGGGGAATGAATGATGGGCGAACCCGCACTGTCCTTGCAGATAGCCACCACGGTGCACCACCGCGTCCACACCGTCACGGTGCGTATGGATTCGGTGGGCTGGGTGGTCTCTGGCACCAAGCACCTGATCACGCCCGGCGGCAGCCACCGCTATCGCGCCGGCCAGGTGTTTGTGCTGCCGCGCGGCGCCCAGTGGGAGGTCGTCAACGACCCGGCCCCGCAAGGCCGCTACGTGGCGCGGCTGCTGTGTTTTACGCCCGAACTCATCGAGCAGTTCCACCGCCAGTTCGGCCAGTTTGCGGCCGTGGCGCCCGTGCAGGGCTGCGCGGGTTTTGACCCCGATGCTGCTTTTGAAGAAAGCTTCATGCGCGCCGTGACTGCGCTGGAGAGCGACACCAGCTCGCACCTGCTGCGCGAACACCGCGCGCTCGAAGTGCTGCTCATGCTGGCCGAAGCCGGCGTGGTGTTGCCTGCGCCCGGCGAGCTCGGCTGGGCCGAGCGCCTGCGCCGCCTGGTGGGCCCCAGCCCCGACGCCGACTGGACGGTCGAGCGCATTGCCGCGGCCTTTGCCACCAGCCCCAGCACCCTGCAGCGCCGCCTGGCGCAAGAGGGCGAAACCGTCAGCCAGTGCCTGCGCGACGTGCGGCTGGAGACGGGCCTCGTGCTGCTGCAAAGCTCCACGCTGCAGGTGTCCGAGATCGCCAGCCGCTGCGGCTATGAATCGCACAGCCGCTTCAGCGCCGCGTTCCGCGAACGCTTCGGCTTCCCGCCGTCGCAGCTGCGGCCCTGACGCTGCGCCTGACCGATCGGCACGCCAAAAAGCAAAACCGTTCACTGAGCGCAGTCGACGCGCCGCGCAGTGCTTCCACAGGCTCAGCACGACCGGATTGGGTGTTGATGAGCGCACAAGGGGATGACGCGCGGCGCACAGCCATTGACGCCGCTAGGCCAGCGCTTGAGCGCCGCGCGCAGCACCATCAAGGCCTTGTTCACACCGTCATCGCAAGGAGCCTTTCTGATGTCCCAACTTTCATCGCGTCAATACCGCCGCGTCCTGTCCACGCTCGCCACGCTGGGCTTCGCACTGGCCGCGAGCACCCTCGCCGTCACCGCCGCCCATGCCCAGGCCTTCACGCTCAGCAGCCCCGACTTTGCAGCCAACGCCACGCTGCCCCAGCGCTTTGAGTTCAACGGCTTTGGCTGCGCGGGCGACAACCAATCCCCCGCCCTGCGCTGGAGCGGCGCCCCCGCGGGGACGCAGAGCTTTGCCGTCACCGCGTACGACCCCGACGCACCCACCGGCTCCGGCTGGTGGCACTGGTCGGTGGTGAACATCCCCGCCAGCGTCACCGAGCTTCGGCCCGACGCAGGTGCTGACGGCGGTGCCAAGCTGCCCGCCGGGGCCAGCCATGTGCGCATCGATTACGGCGTGGCGGCCTGGGGCGGTGCTTGCCCGCCTGAGGGCGACACGCCCCACCGCTATATCTTCACCGTGCACGCACTCAAGGTGCCGCGTCTGGACCTGCCCGCCGACGCCACGGCCGCGCTGGCGGGCTACATGATCAACGCCAACAGCCTGGGCAAGGCCACGGTCACGGCGCGCTACGGGCGGCCCGCCAAGGGCGCTGCCGCCAAGTGACGGTCGAGGGGGCGCATTGGGCCTGACGCGCCCGCACCTTCGGCATAGCGGTCATCGATTGGGCGGAGCCTGCTGTCAAAGCCAAAGCGGATCAGCAGCGCTCCGCCAGGGCACAGCGCCACTGCCGCTGCCGTGCCGCCGCAGATTTCCCTAAACTCGGCGTCTTCTGGCCCCGCCTTGGCGGGGCTTCCCCATCCCGCCATCCACCGAGCCTACCCATGCGCAGCCCCCGAGAACGTGCCTTCTGGTCTGTATTGGCCCTGGTGTTGCTGGCTGCAGCAGTTGCCGCATGGTGGACGGCCGATCAGTGGCTGCCCCAGGCGGGGCCCTGGACCGAGCAGGCCTGGCGCAAGGTCACACGGCCCGGCCCCGAGAGCCTTCCGCCTGGCAAACAGCCAGCCGCCGGGCAAGCCCGTAGCGCGCGCGGCAGCGCATCCGAGCCGCTGGCGCCAGAGCCGCGCAAATGCGTGAAGGACGGCCGCACCATCTACACCGACCAGCCCTGCCCCAGGGGCACGCAGGAGCTGCCGGTGGATGGCGCCGTGACCTCGCTGCCGCGCGCGCAGTAACAGCGGCGAACCCAACGCATCTGGCGGCGTTGCCCTGGTCCAGGGAGATGCCAGACAGCGACAGGCCCGCCGGTCCGCGCGGCATGTCGTTTTTTTCCTAGCCTGCAAGCGGGCTGCGCGGATTCAATCGGTGCATTGATTCACTACCACCAGCCCTCTCGATACGGATTCGCGTTCCATCACATCCCACGCCGTTCGGGCTGAGCCCGCTGTCGACGCCGTGCGCATCGCTTCGACAACTGGCTCAGCGTGGTCGGCTCAGGCTGTTGTGGAAGGCGACTTGGCAGGATCGGGGCTGCAACCACCAATGCAAAACCCAAAACATCTGCGCGCATTTTTTCTGCTTCTGTCCGCCCTGGGCCTGGCCATCCCTTGGTACTTCAACACCGTGTACTTTTTGGTGGGCGGCAGCGTGATGCCCGATGTCTTCTGGCGCGATGCCTTTGCCAATCCCCTCACCACCGGCATCACCTGCGACGTGTACCTGGCCGCCGTGGCGTTCTCGGCCTGGGTGGCGGCGGACAGGAGCCTGGGCGCATGGCGCTGGGCTTACATCGCAGCCTGCTTTGGCATTGGCCTGGCGTTTGTGCTGCCGCTGTACCTGGCTCAGCGCCTGCGCGTGGGCTCCAAGGGTGGGGCAGGCTGATTCGGTAGGGTCTGCGCACCGATCTGCAAAGGCCAGTGTGCGGTGAGCGGGCTGCGCGTGCCTTGCACCAAGGCCTGCAGCGGGTGGCCTGCCAGCCTGCGCACATCGCGCCCCATGTGCGACTGGTCGTAGTAGCCCTGGTCGGCCGCCAGGTCCACCACCGGGCCGCCGGGCGCGGCGAGGGCGTTGCCCAGCGTGCTGTTCAGCCGTGCAATCACCTGAAACTGCTTGGGCGCCATGCCCCAATGCGCCACAAAGCGCCTTTCAAACTGCCGCCTGCTCAGACCCATGGGCTGGTCCGCGTCCGTGGCGTCGTCGCTGGCCGCATGCAGCAAGGCCAGGGCTTGCTGCCGCCGTGCTTCACACGGGGACGGCGGTGCGACCAGTTGCCGAACGAACTGGCGCAACACCGTGAGCCGCGCGGCATCGTCCTCCTCCACCTGCACCCGGTGCTCCACCTCGGTCCAATGCGGGCCCGCCAGTTCCGCCAGCGGCCGCAGCGTATTCACTAGCCCGCGCGCGTCGGCAAACAGCGCCGCCGCGGCCTGCGGCTGCAGCACCAGCCCCACGGCCTGCACCGGCCCGCCGTGTTCGTACACCGTGGCCGTGGTGCTGGCGCTGATCCAGGCCGATGGCGGCACCAGCTCACCCCGGCACCGCACCTGCCCCGCCAGCCGCACCACCAGCATGCTCGACACCATCGCCGGGAAATGCGACTGCGCCAGCGCCGCCGGGGCATCGACCACCACCCCTGCCATCAACCAGGGCTGTAGATCAGGGGGAACGGGCACATATCGCTGCATGGCCGGATTCTGCACACCGTCGTCATCCCCTGCATTCCTCCAGCCGCCCGGGCGACATGGGCCTGCCGCACCGCCCGACTATCCTTGTGGCTTCCGCATCCCACCCACCGCACGCCTGTGCCACGCACCATGCAGCAAGAGTCCGCACCCACCCGCTCCCTCCCCCTCGCCGGCGCCACCAACTTCCGCGACTTGGGCGGCTACATCGGCCACGGCGGGCGCCCGGTGAAATGGCGGCGCATCTTCCGCTCGGACCACTTGGCAAGCCTCACCGCCGAGGACCAGGCCGTGCTGGCCAGTCTGGGCGTAGCCCGCGCCATCGACTTTCGCGGCAAGGCCGAGAGCGCCGCGTTCGCCTACGCGCTGCCCGGCATCGCCTACCACCCGCTCACCATCGAGCCCACCGTGGTGCAACGCGCGCTGGAGCTGCAGCGCACCGGCCGCCAGCTCACCGCGCAAGACGCCGTAGGGCTGATGCAGGACACGTACCGCGGCTTTGTGCACGACAACGCGCCGCGCTTTGCCGAACTGTTCCGCCTGCTGCTCGCCAGCGATGCGCCCACAGTGTTCCACTGCACCGCCGGCAAAGACCGCACCGGCTTTGCCGCCGCCCTCATCCTCCTGGCCCTGGGCGTGCCGCGCGGCGTGGTCATGCAGGACTACCTGCTCACCAACACCCTCTACCGCCGCCCCGAAGGCATGGGCAGCCACGCGCCCGAGGAAGTCCTGGCGGTGCTGTGGCGCGTGCAAGAGGAGTTTCTGGATGCCGCGCTGCACTTGGTGGACAACGACTTTGGCGGCGTGCAGGCGTACCTGGTGGAGGTGCTGGAGGTGGATGCGGCGGCGCAGGAGGAGTTGGCGGGGCGGTATTTGCAGGGGGCTGCAGCTGGTTGATGGGCCGCTGCGATGACTGTCTAGGTCGGCGGTAGTCGTGCGGCCGGCAAGGCCTGCGTGCCGGCCTCGCCAGTCGTTCGCCGAGACCGCAGCTTGCCGTGCACTACCTGCACCAAGACCAGCGCCGCCGCCCTTGTCTAGCCGGTGCCGCTCAAGTGCCGCCGTAACATGCGGGCGAGCTGCTGTGCAGTGAGCAACAAAGGGAGAGCGCGTATGCCTGAATTCCATACGAAGTCTGCGTTGCGTGCCCATATGGGCACCGCCGCCTTGCTTATCGTGGGCATCACACTGCTGGTGTTCAGCGTCAACGGCTTGATCAGCGGCGAGATCATCGTGCGTTCACGTGGCGCCCAACCATACGTCGCGTATGCCGCAGGGCCGCACGCCACCGCGTTCGCGTGGAATGCCTGGGGGTGTTTGGCGCTGGGGACCGTTGTCTTTGCGTACGGGTTGTGGCGCGGCCTGCGCTACTTTCGTGAGCCGAACGACGGGGCTTAGAGCACACCGCGGCTATCGATGCCGTGCTGCATGCTGGGCGGCCACAGCGCATCGGCGATGTAGTTGCCGCTGGTGCAAATCGCCACCGCAATGCCGCTCCGCCGGTTCAACCACAGCGCCGTGTCAGCCATCAACGGCACAAAGGTGGCCGAGCTGCCAATCAGCCCCATCAACCCATAGGCCAGCTCAAATATCCAGATGCTACCCGACAGCCCCCGTCCAGACAAAACCGCCACACCCCGCGACCGCCTCCCCGCACAGCACCGGCATCAGCCCCATTCCGGTCGGTCATCCGCCCCGTCCACAGCCCGCCCAGCCCCAGGCACACTATTAAGCGTATAGGGTAGGGATGCATCCGCGAGGCCCACGCCGAACTCTGCCTGCACGGCGGGCAGCAACCACCGACACCACATACATGCTGCTGTTGCCCAGCACGACCAGGCCGAGGGTGGTCAGCAGGCGCCAGGCGGCCTGGGGGGAGTCGACGAAGGAGACAGGGGCGACGGTAAATGCGGACGAAGCGGGGGTGTTGGGCATTCGGGGCAACTTACTCGACGGGGCTGCACGGGCGTGCTGGTGCGGCTTACTCTCACCGGCTGTAGGGTACGCGGCGTTGATTGACATGGTTTTGATAGCTGTTAGTGCTTGATGGATGAGCACTAAAGGCTAATTTGGCGTGAAATTTCTGCAGTTCGGGTATGAGGCGCGTTCAACCTGTCGCCTCGGCTTCGAACAATGGACATCCAAAGATTGCGCCACGCCTAACCACCCCCTACAGTGCTTTAACAAATCCATACACCCTATTGGGCGTCGTGACGACTTGGAAGGGCTGATATCAGGAGTCGACATTGAGGATGAGATTTCCGAACCCTGGTTGCCAACGGCGGGCTGCTCAAAAAAGTTGATATTAGATATATATCAGGCTTGAAATTTAACTGAAAATATTGTGCTTTTTACTTGAGATTATTGAAATGAATGATATTTATGGCGCTCTGAGTGTTATGACGGATAGCCGTCTGAACTGCGTTTCGATAATGACTAGCACTAGCATTCGAACTACATGGAACTCATAAGGACGACATATGCGGATCGAGGTGGGATTGCGGGACAGCGAGATGTGTTGAAGACCACCTCTGCCATACGGATTAGAAAACGAATGGTTTTGGATATTCAGCAGGGAGCCGTGTTGCCTCCAATAGTTCTTGGACTGGTATTAAACAATGAGGATTTCAAAAGGTTTTCATTGAAATCTGTCAATAATCCGCAAAGAAAGCGCATGCTTTCGATGAATCACGAGGAAAAATTATCGATCATTGATGGCATGCAAAGAACAACAGCAATTTTCGAGGCGTTTGAAGGAAAGACGCCTCCGATCGATAGAGACTTACGAATTGAATACTGGGTGGCGAACGACGTCGGTAGCCTTATTTATCGAATGCTTGTTCTCAATACTGGTCAAGTTCCTTGGAATTTGCGTCGATAAGTTGAGGTCGTCTATCGGTCCTTAATCCTTGACGTGAAAAAATCGGTGCCTAGTTTGCAGGTAAAAAAAGAGAATGAACGAAGAGCAAATGGAGGTGAGTTTCAAGGCAATGAGCTAGTCGAACTGTATTTGGTTTTTGGGTCGCAAAAGAGACCGTCGATGTGAAAGAGAGGCTTGCAGATGAGTTCACTCGATTGGATTTTATGGAAGCCGCTGAGCGTGGAACATTTTCTGTTTTCTTTAGAAAAGCTCTCGAAGCATTGGTAAAACTTGACAAGTCTTTCGATAGAAAATCTGTTAGATATGAAGGAGAAGGTAGATTTCTCGCAGGGAGAGATATTTTTGCGTCACAGCCTGCATGTGTGGGCTTTGTGACTGCAATCGCTATTAAGGTCTTTGGACGCCCTGGAACTACTAGGGGAGATGAAGAGCAAAACAAGAGCATGTCGCAGGTGATGCTGGTAATAGAAAAATTCTGCAGTGAGATAGACAAAATTCCGGATGCGCAGTTTATCGATTTTCTGAGTTTGGAAATACTGAATGACTCCCTTCCAAAATCGAGAGGAACGTCTTCGATCGGAAATTCTGAAAGAGAGTACTTTCTTAAAGCATTTCAAACACTTTTTGATGATGGTAGTCATATAGATAATCTTGAACCGTGCTGGCGAGCCTATTAGTATGAGCAGAAGTATTGGTGATACGCAAGATGGTGTTTTTTTCAAAAATATCATCCTTGGTTCCCGAGGATATTCTGAGTATTTCTCGCGGAAAGAAAAATATTCAACTTAATGCGGGGGAAAGGAAGTGGTTGGCGAAGGGGAAAATTTATACCGATAAGGATTTGAAGGTGGGTTCGGATAAGCATTTCGCACTCTCCCATTTGGACGGAGGAGTAATTTTTGTCTCCATCGGCTTTGACGAATTTTCTAGTACTTTGTCAGATCATTTCGATGAGATAGATTTAAACGGTGGGTTGTTTCTGGCGCTGATAAATGAATTGGACATTTATCCATTGTCGAATGAAATACTCTCGTTGCGAGCGATGGAAGAGGTTTTTCTTCCGATTTCAGAAGATCGTTGGCTCAATCTTCAGGATATTGAGAAATATTTCTCTCGCTTCAAATTTTTCACTCCGAAGGAGAATTCGTCGCTGCTGTCGATGGATGATTTGCATCTGTCATTGATAAAGTTTTCCATATTTGCACTCACGTGCTCTCAGAGAGTTATGGATGTAGCATTCTCCAGTAACTATCTGGATGGTGTTCATCGGTTGTGCAGTATGCAAAATAGACTTATTCCGTGGGGGAGAATTTTTCGAGTGCTCACCGAACGCAGGGTTGAAAACAGTTTTCTTGAGCTATATAGATGCGTAGAGATTTTGTATCCACTCGCCCGAATTGCTGAGCTTAAGGATTTGCTCGGAACTCAAAAAGGACACCTGGACATAAGCAGCGTAATAGAGACGACCTTAGGATGGAGGCCTCAAGAAGAGCAGGCCATAGTAGATCTGTTGTCCAATGTTACGGATGATTTAAAAAATAGATTAGTTGCTTGCCACGGCGACGGGATGGCTGCAGCGAAATTGTTTTACAAGGTAAGAAATCATTGCGTTCACTTGAGGCCTCTACATCAGAAAAATCTGTTCTTAGAAACTCTTCTTTGGAGCGATTTTTTGGATGTGTCTATTGAACTTGTTTACGAGATATATGCCAAAAGCTTTTGTGAGATTGATGGCTAAAAAATGAGCGAGTCGGACTTGAGCAAGCCACGTTTGGCCATTGCGCCGAGTGCATCGGTGGCGCCACGGTCGCTCATGCCGAGCATGGCTTTTTAGTCGCCGCGCGTTCTTCGCCACGCAAAAGCAGTTAGTGCAGGCAGGGGTGCCTTCTGGAGCACGGTGTTATTCGCCGCAAATTGCGCGGTGAATAAGCGGGCTTTTCACCGCGGTGAGGGCGCCGCCGGCAAGGCTGACCAGGAAGCTTTCGCCGCCTGAGCGCGTGTGCGTGGACCCGCACCACATCGCATTGCCAGGTGCCCGCTATGCTTCCCCACCAACCAAACACGACACACGGTGACCGCCATGCACGACATCATCTGCCCCCACTGCAACAAGGCGTTCAAGGTGGATGAAACCGGGTATGCCGACATCCTCAAGCAGGTGCGCGACGCGGATTTCAACGAACAGTTGCACGAGCGGCTGGAGCTGGCCGAGCAGGACAAGCGCAATGCGGTGGCGCTGGCGCAGGCCCAGGTGGCCAATGAGCTGCAGAAGTCGGCGGCGGCCAAAGACACCGAGATTCAAGCCCTGAAGGCCCAGCTAGGTGCGGGCGCAATGGAGCGCGACTTGGCGGTGGCGCAGGCCCTGAGCGCGGTGGAAAAGCAGCGCGATGCCATGGCGAATGAGCTGGAGCGCGTGCGGCAAGCGCAGCAAACAGCGGCCCAGCTGGCAGAAGCCCGGCTGGCGCAGGAGCTGCAAGGCGTGGCCGCCAGAAAGGACGCCGAGATCCAGCAGCTCCAATCGAAGCTGGAGGCGGGCGAGGTGGTGCGCAGGCTGGCAGTGTCCGAGGCGGTCACGGTGGTGGCCCGGGAGCGCGATGAATTCAAGAACGACCTGAACTTGGTGGTGATGAAAAAGCAACTGGAGGAGGCCGCCATCAAGGAGCAGTACGCCTTGCAGTTGCGTGACCGCGACGGCGAGATTGCGCGGCTGCGGGACATGAAGGCGCGCCTGTCGACCAAGATGGTGGGTGAGACGCTGGAGCAGCACTGCGAGACGGAGTTCAACCGCATCCGCGCCACGGCATTCCCCCGCGCGTATTTCGAGAAGGACAACGACGCACGCAGCGGCAGCAAGGGCGACTACATCTTTCGCGACCTGGACGAGTCGGGCAACGAGATCGTCTCGATCATGTTCGAGATGAAGAACGAGAACGACGAGACCGCGACCAAAAAGCGCAACGAAGACTTTTTGAAAGAGCTTGACAAGGACCGTATTGAAAAAGGCTGCGAGTACGCGGTGCTGGTGTCGCTGCTGGAGCCCGAGAGCGAGCTGTACAACACCGGCATCGTGGACATGTTCTACCGCTACCCCAAGATGTACGTGGTGCGTCCTCAGTTCTTCATCCCCATCATCACGCTGCTGCGCAATGCTTCCATGAAGTCGCTGCAGTACAAGTCGGAGCTGGCGCTGGTAAAGGCGCAGAACCTGGACATCACCAAGTTCGAGTCGCAGCTGGAGGAGTTCAAGGGCGCATTTGGCCGCAACTGGCGCCTCGCGTCGGACGGGTTTGAGGAGGCCATCAAGCGCATTGATGAGGCCATCAAGGACCTGGAGAAGACCAAGGAAGCGCTGCACAAGTCGGCCAACAATCTGCGCCTGGCCAACGACAAGGCTGAAGATCTCACGATCAAGAAGCTCACGCGCGGCAACCCGACGATGGCGGCACAGTTTGCGGAACTCAAGCAGGTGCGGATTTCGGATGGGGAATGAGGGGGAGGGCCGTGCGGTGCGCTAGAGCCGACGTGTCTTGATAAGGCGCAGCTTGTTGCGGAGTCAGTCTCAACGGTACCCGCTGCCCCATGACTGCAGCCGCGGCTGCATCACCGTTGCTCCCCGGGCATCGGACCGGGTCCCTACACCCGCACCGACGCCCCCGTCGCATAAAACTGCCCGCCGGCCACATAGTGCAGCGTGCGCAGCGCATCGGGCGCGGTGTCGAACTCCCAGTGCCCGTTGCGGAACACACGCTCGTCGGCCCAGGCGGCCACCACTTCGCCGATGAAGAGGTCGTAGGCCTGCTGGTTGTGCGGCTCGGGGATCACACGGCACAGCAGCCAGCCGGCGCAGCCTTGCACCAGCGGGGTGTTGGCGTGGCCGGGCGCGTGAAACAGCTCCACGCCGTGCTGCTGCAGTTTGTCGGGACGGGTCTTGGCGCTGTCGGTGCCAATCGCCACGGTCATCGCGGCCATTGCTACCGTGGGGAGCTGCAGCGCAAACTCGCCGCCGGCTTCCACCAGCTCGCGCGTGCGGGTGGCCTTGTCGAGCACCACCGTCACCTTGGGCGGTGAAAAATCCAGCGCGCAGGCCCAGGCTGCGGCCATCACGTTGTGCTGGCCTGCGTGTGCCGCCGACACCAGCACGGTGGGGCCGTGGTTGAGCAGGCGGTAGGCCTTGTCGAGCGGGACGGGGGTGAAGTGCGGGGTGGGTGGCATGGGATCGGTTGGTGCAGTGGAGGCAAAGAAGTCGTGGGCTGTGGCGGCGGGTGCGCTTCCGGATGACGCGTTTTTCTAAACGCTATTAATTTAATAGCTATAAACGTTTGTTGAATAAGCGTTGGAGGCCATTTTTTCTTCAAATTTGGCCCCGCTGCAGCCTCGGACCGCTGCGGTCCGCCGCGTAGCCAAGCGCGGCGGCCAATATACCGACGACGCCGCGGCGCACCGGCCAGCACGTAACATCCCCCCGCACACAACCTGCCCCCATCGGGGCGCTAACGGAGACAAGCAATATGTTCAGTCATGTGATGGTCGGAGTGAACGACCTGGAGGTGTCCAAGAAGTTCTACGACGCGCTGCTCGGCACCTTGAGCGTGCCACCCGGCGTGGCCAACAAGAACCGCTATTTCTACCGCGGCCCCAGCGGCACCTTCTGCATCTCTACCCCCATCAACGGCGAGGCCGCCACGTTTGCCAATGGCGGCACCATCGGGTTTGCGATGCAGTCGCCCGAGCAGGCCGACGCCTTTCATGCTGCAGGTGTGGCCCACGGCGGCACCACCTGCGAAGACCCGCCGGGCTGGCGCGAAGGCCCGTCGGGCAAGCTGTACCTCGCGTACTTGCGCGATCCGGACGGCAACAAAATCTGCGCACTGCACCGCCCACCCAAGTGATGACCCCGGCGGCTCAGGCGCTGTGCGCCCTCGGCCGACGCACGGCGCGCACCTTGCCGCTGCCGCCGCCACCGGCGTAGAACAGGTCGGCGCCATCGGATTCAAGCCCGCTCACGCCCATGCCCTGCGGCATGTCGAGCTGCTGCAGCACCGCGCCGCTGGTAGGGTTGATGTGGCGCAGCGTGCTTTCTTCACCCTCCCAGGTGCCGTGCCACAGCTCGCCTTCCACCCAGGTCACACCGGTCACAAAACGGTCGGATTCAATGGTGCGGCGGATGGTGCCCGTGGCGGGGTCGATCTGGTGGATCTTGCGATCGCGGTATTGGCCCACCCACAGGCTGCCTTCAGCCCAGGTCAGGCCGGAATCATTGCCACCGCCCGGCGCGGGAATGGTGGCTAGCACCTGGCCGGTGGCGGGGTCGATCCTGTCGATGCGCGATTCAGCGATCTGGTAGATGTGGGTGCCGTCAAACGCCGTGCCTGCGTCGCAGACCACGTTGAGCGTGCGCGTGGTGGCGCCACTCGCCGGGTCAAAACCCACCAGCTGTTCACCCGTGGCGGCCCACACACGCTGGCCGTCGTAGGTCACACCGTGGACGGCGCTGGCGTTGTCAAACGGGCCGTATTCGCGCACCACCTCGGCGGGGTCACGGGCCGCGATGGGCAGGTGTGTGCGGGATGGCGGGGTGCTGGCAAGGTCGCTGCTGCAGGCGGTGTCTTGGGTGGCTGTGGTCATGTCGGTGGCTCCTGGGTGGGTGTCCGGTGCACGGCAATCGGCGTGTGCGTTGGGCGGTGAAGCCACTTTAGGCAAACGGCTGCGCAGCAGGGAGTAACAAGATCGTCGTGAATCCCACCAGCGGCGCAGCCAGCCAGCGCCGGGCCCGCGCCTGTCCGATGGCGCGCACGCGGCCGGTGGCTTCCAGGTCGGCCAATGCACGCTGCACGGTGCGCTGGCTGTCGCCCAGGGCCAGCGCCAGGGCGGATGTGGACCAGGCCGCGCCGTCTGCCAGCAGCGCCACCAGCGCGCCCTGCTCACCCTCCACCGGCGGCGCCAGCACGACCACATCGCGCCCACCGTGGGGCCGCAGCAAAAAGCCGCGCGGCGTGGCCTCTATGCCAGCCAGCGGCGCGATCAGTGCGCGCAGGCGGCCGATTTCCACACGCAGGCGGGCGCGGTGAGTCTCGTCGGGGTGGCGCGTGCGGAAGACGTTGGCGATCAAGACTTCGCGGTCCACATCGCCGGGCCACGCCTCGGCCAGTGCGCGCACCAGTGCAAACAGCACGGGGCGGCGCGCCAGCGGCTGCCATCTGTCGCCTGCGCGCACGCCATGGCGGCAGGCATCCACCACCAGCGTGGGGGAGGCAAGCAGCGCCGCCACGTCTTCTAGCCGCAGCATCTGTTCGGCGCCATTGGCAAGGCGGCGAGCGGCGGATTGTTGGAGCAATGCATGGGCCTGCGCCACCTCGGCCAACAGGGCGGGCACGCCCGATTGGTTAGCCGCCAGTTGCGCGCGCTGCAAGGCTGTGCGAGCCGCATCGATGTGCAATGAGCGCAGTGCCAATTCTGCGGCGGCCAGTTCGGCCACTGCGACAAGCGAGGCGGGCCGTCGTGTTGCCGGATCGGCGGTTTGAGCGCTTGCCAGCGCAGCCGAGGCATCGTCCAACTGGCCCAGCAAGATCAGCTTGCGCGCCGCCACCAGCCGGGCCTGCAGCGCGTTGGCCATGTCACCGTGGGCCTGCAGGATCGCGGCGGCAGCCATCAGCGTGTGGGTGGGCCCGGCCAGGTCGCGCTGGGCCAAGGCCACCTCCGCCTCGGCCACCACACAGCGCGCGCGGGCCACGGGCTCGTGCGCGCCAAAGCCGCGAGCGGCGCGGCGCAAAAGTTCGCGGGCGCGTGGGTGCTCGCCCAGCTGGGCCATGGCAATGCCGCGCAGGGCCAGTGCCGGTGGGTCGTCGCGCAGGGCCACGCGCTGCAATGCGGTGAGTGCATCGCCAGCGGCCAGCGCGCGGGCGGCGGCGGAGATCAGCGAATCCATGGGGCGACAGACTACCGCAGCGTGCCGCTGCGATGGCACGCCAGCATGTGTGGGAGATACTTGGCCGCTTCGCTTTGCCGCCCACCGGGTGGTGCGCATCCCCCAAAGACACGAGGACCCGCCTTTGAAATCCGCCAGCGCCACCACCTTCGACGAGGCCTACTACCAGCGCTTTTACTTCGACAAGAAGACCAGCGTGGTGGACCCGGCGCACATGGAGCGCCTGGGCACTTTTGTGTGCAGCTACCTCAAGTATTTGCGCGTGCCGGTCAAGCGGGTGCTCGATGTAGGCTGCGGCATTGGCCTGTGGAAGGACATCATGGCGCAGCACTTTCCGCTGGCCAGCTACCAAGGCGTGGAGATCAGCCCCTACCTGTGCGAACGCTTTGGCTGGCAGCAGGGTTCGGTGGTGGACTATGCGGCCAGCGAGCCGTTTGACTTGGTGATTTGCCAGGGCGTGCTGCCCTACCTGAGCCCGCCCGACCTGAAAACCGCGCTGCACAACCTGGGCCGCCTGAGCAAAGGCGCGCTGTACGTCGAAGCCGTCTCGCGCGAGGATTACGAGCGCGACATCATCGACGAAGACCTGACCGACAACCGCGTGTTCCGCCACCGCGCCGAGCTGTACCGGCGCGGCTTGCAAGAGGGCGCGATCGAACTCGGCGGCGGCGTGTGGCTGAGCCGCAAGGCCGACCTGCCGCTGTTTGCGCTTGAACAAGCGGGCGGGCAGTGACGGCGCTGGACCCTGGCTTGAACGCCGCTGCGCCGCACTCCCCACCGCACGCCGTATCCCGCCTTCGCACTGAGCGTCTGGCCCGCAGCGCCAAGCCCTTTTTGGCGCGCGGCGGCATCAAGGGCGAGCGCTGCCCGGGCTGCCGCCTGGTGCCCAGCCATTGCCTGTGCAGTGTGCGCCCCGTGGTGCCCACCCGCGCGGGCATGTGCCTGCTCATGGCCGACATCGAGCCGCTCAAGCCCAGCAACACCGGCTGGCTGATCGCCGACGTGGTGCCCGACACGTTTGCCTTTGGCTGGGCGCGCACCGAGGTACAGCCCGGTCTGCTGGCGCTGCTGGCCGATCCGCAGTGGCAGCCGTATGTGGTGTTCCCGGGCGAGTTTGTCGATGCGGCGCGCGTGGTGACACAGTTGCCGCCGGCCGATGATCTTGCGGTGGGCGATGGCGCAAGTACAGCCGCAGGTGCCGCACCGCGCCCGCTCTTCATCCTGCTCGACGCCACCTGGCCCGAGGCGCGCAAGATGTTCCGCAAGAGCCCGTACCTCGACCGCTTTCCGGTGCTGAGCCTGCAGAGCGAGCAGATCTCGCGCTACCGGCTGCGCCGCTCCACCCGCGACGACCATTTCTGCACGTCCGAGGTCGCATCGCTGTGCCTGGAGCTCGCGGGCGAGACGCGTGCGGCGCAGGCGCTAGAGGCGTACCTCGACGTGTTCACCCACCACTACCTGCAGTCCAAGCACCAGCTGCCGGTGGATTGGGCTGATGCGCTGCACCAGCGGCTGCGCAGGGTGGTGATGGACGGCAGCACGCACGACCCGTCCGTGGGCTCGTAAGGACCTGCGCGCGCCACAAGACAGCGCTGAGGGGCGAGGCTTTCCGGGGCCTGCGCCTGCATGACGTCTTGCCAAAAATGCATGGCCGCGTGGGCCCGGCACGGCCAGTGCACGGCGGTGTTGGCAGCACAATTTGAAGCGCTTGCGCCGCATTGCCAGGGAGGGGCAGCGGCCGCAAGTTCCAAGAACAGGCTTCAAGCCATCATTGAAAGAGCACTTTGAAAAAACACACGCTGTTGATTGCAACCTTCGGCCTGGCCGCCGCATCGTTGGCCCACGCCGGCAAGGCCGAGCGCGACTTCTATACCGCGGAGGTGGCCCCTGCCGTCAAGACCGCCGCCAGCACACTCAAGCAGTCGTGCGGCTGCAATGTGAAGATGCATGTCAAGCAGGGCAGCTTTCAAACCGTCGACCAACTGCGCCAAGTGCGCAACGCCGCTGGCGTCATCGTCGACAACAGTCCGCGCCACTGCAACGATGCCCCGTCCAAAGCGGCCGTGTGCAAACTCAAGACGCTGGAATTTGCCCGCACCGGCACCACCGATTTCAGGTTCTCTGCGGGCAAGGGTGCGATCACCCTGGATGCCACTTCCTACCCCAGCTGGGACATGCTGGCCGCCAAGCTGGACCAGTAGGCAGCAGCCCCGCGGCCCATCGCGTACCCAACGCCCCGACACCGCTTGTGTGGTGCGGGGCGTTGGTTTTTGTGGGTGCCGTTAAACGGCCGGGCAGGCGCGTAGTGGCCGCAGCAGTGGATCCCCGCCTTAACGCGCAGCAGCACCTGCCGCAATGCGGCTTTGCACGGCTTTGTCGATACCGTCCGGCTCCAGGTACGGGCTGCACGACTGGTACAGCGCAAAGCGCTTCTCGGGCGATGCACCGACCAGCTCGGCCGACACCTCCGGCGCGGATTTCTTCAGCGTGTCCAGGTGGAAATCGCCCTCGCCAGGGTGCAGCTCCACCGCGGCACCGATCACTGCCGCGGCTGCCGAGCGCATGCCCTCCTGCCGGTTCTTCACCACGCTCAGCGACAGCCCGTTGAACACATTGCCGCAGCGGATGAGGTCGATGGCCACGGCCTTGCGTGCGGCGGCCTGCGCGGGCGCGACCTGGCTTTGGTGCTGGCTGTCGAGGTACGCCCACACATCCAGCGGCGGTGTGCCCGGTGCGCATGCGCCCTGGTAGGTGCCGAACAAGGCCTTCTTCATCACCTGCGTGCCGGCCGGGGTTTGCGCGCCGCTGTCGATCACGAGCTTCTCGCCGTCGGCGTGCACCGTAAACTGGTACAGCTGTACGGCACTGCCGACGGCGCCCTGGGCGGGGCCGGTGCAGCTGGCCTTCCAGGTTTCGTGACCGGGCATCGGGCGGGCGGATTCGCTGATGGTGCAGGTGGTGCCGCGCTGTTGCATGGCCTGCTTCCAGGCTGTCGCTGTCAGACTGGCCATGTGCTGCTGCGTCACGCACACCACCGGCGTGGTGCCCAGTTCGTCGGCGTAGGCGCCGGGGCGAAACCCCGCGGCTGCCGCACTCAACACAGGCAGCGCAGCCAGGGCGCAGCAGGCCAGCCAGAGGGGTGGGCGCGCAGCGTGCGCAATGGGCAAAGGCATGAAGGGAACTCCTGAAGACAAGAATGGGGGGCGCTGACGCGACCGCGCGGGCTTGGCACTGCCCCCACGGGCCCGGCGGATTGTCGTTCAACCCTGGCCCGCGCCAGGCCTCCTCTTGGGGACCTGAAAGCCCTTGCAGCACCCTGCAGCGACAATGGCCAGTTCTCCCTCTTGCGCACACGACCGATGAAAGCACCTCCCCGCCTGCAGTCCCTGATCGAGGAAGGCCTGATCGACACCGTGGTTCGGCAGCTCATGAGCGGCAAGGAGGCCATGGTCTACGTGGTGCGCATTGGCGACGAAACCCGCTGCGCCAAGATCTACAAAGAGGCCAACAACCGCAGTTTTCGCCAGGCGGTCGACTACACCGAGAACCGCAAGGTCAAGAATTCGCGCTCGGCCCGCGCCATGGCCAAGGGCAGCAAGTTTGGCCGGCAAGAACAAGAAGCCGCCTGGCAAAGCGCTGAAGTCGATGCGCTCTACCGCCTGGCCGCCGCGGGCGTGCGGGTGCCGCAGCCCTACAACTTTCACGACGGCGTGCTGCTGATGGAGCTGGTGACCGACGCCCACGGCGACGCGGCCCCGCGATTGAACGACGTGAGCTTTAGCCCCGAGGACGCCCGCACCCACCACGCGACACTGGTGGCCGAGGTGGTGCGCATGTTGTGCGCCGGCGTGGTCCATGGGGATCTTTCCGAGTTCAACATCCTGCTGGCCCACCTGCCGGGCGCCGAGGGTGAGCCCGGCGCCGACGGCCCGGTCATCATCGACCTGCCGCAGGCGGTGGACGCCGCCGGCAACAACCACGCCCAGCGCATGCTGCTGCGCGACGTGGCCAACCTGCGCGAATTCTTTGGCCAGTTCGCGCCAGAGCTGCGCAGCACGCAGTACGGCCCCGAGATCTGGAGCCTGTACCAAAGCGGTCTGCTGACCAACGAGACCCCGCTCACCGGCCGCTATGCGCCCACCCACGTCGATGTGGACATGCAGGCCGTGCTGCGCGAGATCGACGACGCGCGGGACGAAGACGCCGCGCGCAGGCTGCGCATGGCCGCGGGCTGACCGTCGCGCCATCTAGGAGCCTGCGCGGCAGAAGGAGCATCGGCTGCAACACGCGACAAACCGGCCTCGTGCCGGCTCCTAGCTGCGGTCAGGCCACGCCGCTGGCCTGGGGGCGGCCGCCAGGCACCCCAAATGCCCGGCTCAGATAACGCGATCCGCGCAGGCCAAAACGCCAGGGCACATCCACCGCCTTCGAAATGCCGATGCGCGGGCCGGTCACCACATCGAGCGGGAATGCTGCCTCGGGCTCCAGCAGCGCAAACGGCGGCAGGTGCAGCGGCCGGCCGTTATAACCGGCATCAATGCCCAGCGCCTGCGCCAGGCGCCCCGGGCCCGCGCACAGTAGGCGCACGTCCTCTAACCCGCGCCGCGCCCGCATGGCATCGAGGCCATGGGTGGGCTCGAGCGCGCGCAGCAGCACGCCGGCGCCGTGCCCAGCCTCGCGGCACACGGTGTTGACGCACCAGTGCAGGCCGTACGAGCGGTAGACATACGCACATCCGGGCGGGCCGAACATGGCCGCGTTGCGCGGGGTGGGCCCGCCAAAAGTGTGCGACGCCGCATCGGCCTGGTCGTAGGCCTCGGTCTCCACGATGCGGCCGCCCACGCCATCGACCAGCAAGGTCACGCCGATCAGGCGCTGCGCCACCTCGTGCGCGGGGGCGGCGAAATCGATGGCGGCCAGCACGAGG